>CAYSCH010000088.1:23072-27409 GCA_964429355.1 uncultured Planctomycetaceae bacterium
CCAGCATTCTCACCGCATCGGCCGTGATCGGTACTTCAGGCCTTCTGCTCGGTCTGACTTTCTCCGTCTCGCTCTCGCGGCGGATCGCCAAGCTCAGAAACACGGCCGGCGCGTTGGGCCGCGGCGACTTGACCGCCAGAAGCAAAGATACCACCGCGGATGAGATCGGACAGCTTGCCGCCTGCTTCAACCACATGGCGAGGAAACTGGAGGAGTCCTCGGTGGCTCTGCAACGACACGCGGAAACACTTGCGCAGCAAGTGGAAGAGCGAACCCTGCAATTGCAGGCCGAGATCGTCGAACGCGAGCGCGCACAACATGAACTGGCGCGAACGCAGAAGTTGGAGTCGGTCGGCCAACTGGCAGCGGGAATCGCCCATGAAATCAACACACCCGCCCAATTCGTCGCTGATAACACCCGGTTCCTGCAAGATGCTTTCAAGGGCCTCGACGTCCTGGTCGCCCAAATCACCCGGCTGATCGAGGCCGCCAAACAAGGCGCGATTACCGAGGAACTCATCACCGAGGTCGACTCCGCATGGATTGAAGCTGACATCGACTACACGATGAAGGAAGTCCCGAAAGCGATCCAGCAGTCCCTGGAAGGCATCGAGTACGTGGGAAACATCGTCCTGGCGATGAAGGAATTCTCCCATCCCGGCAGCAAGCAGAAGCAGCCCGTCGATCTGAATCGGGTGATTCAGACCACGCTGATCGTCTGTCGCAACGAGTGGAAGTATGCCGCTGAGATGGTGGTCGACTTCGACCCGGACCTGCCTCCCGTTCCCTGCCTGGCCGGCGATCTGAATCAGGTCGTCTTGAATCTCGTCGTCAACGCCGCCGACGCAATCGCCGAGCAAAGCTCGGACAAGAAGGGAACCATCCTGGTTCAGACACGACGAGACGGCGACTGGGCGGAGATTCGCATCCAAGACTCGGGGCCCGGGATCCCGGAGGATATTCGCGATCGCGTCTTCGATCACTTCTTCACCACCAAGGAGGTGGGGAAAGGCACGGGCCAAGGACTCACGATCGCGCACTCCATCGTGGTCCAGAAGCACAGTGGAACCATCCACTTTGAAACGGAAGTGGGCCGAGGCACAACGTTCGTCGTTCGTCTGCCCATCACCCATCCGGCAAACTCCGCTCCTGCGATCAGAGATTCCAGCAGAGCCTGCCCCTCCGCATAGTCCTTCCAGACGGCGTATTGATCGCCTTGGCCGATCGCCAGGGACCCGGCCGGCTGTGCGGTGAAGACCCGGAAGCTCGTAAGCACGACTGGGCAGCCCCCCCAATCGAATGAACGAGGCGCACGCTGGCAGCGTCTCAACGATCGCGAGGTCTCGATCAGCACGGCCACGTGGGGAGTCGTTCGGACCATGGCAAGGCCTCATGATGGGGGGGGAGACACATGACGCAATTTTATAACTGATTTACGGAAATGTGGAATGAGCGCTTCCAAAGGATCGGACATAATATAGCCGTGTGCGGAAAGCTGCCCTGCCGCACAATGGTAACTCCAATGATTCCGTTCGCAGGGAGGAACATGCTATGCGAAACCATCGTCGCCAGTTCCTTGGCCGGTCCGCGGGTCTGACTGTTGCCGGCCTTGCCGCACCCTTGTTCCTCAGCCGGCCATCAACGAGTACCCCCTTGAGGTCAGAGCGAAGGGCACGCTTCCCAACATTCCGAACGGATACAACGTCTCGACCGATTTCCACGCCGTCGTCCGCTGTCCCAGCGGAGTCGAACTGGAGGTGGGCGAAGTCGGTCGTTCCGGAGTGTTGTTCGAAGGCGAGAAAGGCCGCATCTTCGTCAATCGGGGGACCTTGGACGGCGTGCCCGTCGATAATCTCAAGGAGGATCCGTTACCCCGCGAGACGTTCCAGCTCTACAGTTTCGACAATCTCGATCGTCCCGAACGCGTTGGCAAACTCGGGCGCCATCGTCAATCATATGGGCAACTTCTTCGACTGCATCCAGGCAGGGAAGACGCCTATTTCAGATTACGAAAGCCAGCACCGCAGCGCTACGACTTGCCACCTGATCAACCTCGCCATCCGCATCGGCCGACCGCTCAGGTGGGATGCCGCAAAAGAAGAATTCGTCGGCGACGCCGACGCCAACACCTGGCTCAGCCGGGAGCAGCGCAAAGGCTTCGAGGTTGTTTGACACACGAACCGTGACCATAACAGAAAAGGCGCAGTTCTATGGAAAAGGTCCTCATCATCGTCGGCGATGCCAGCGAGACGGTCGATACCCTGTACCCCTATTACCGGCTCATCGAAGGGGGGTTCCAACCCGTCGTGGCCGGCCCGGAAGTGCATCGCTACCAGATGGTGATGCACGAGGTGAAGCCCGGCTGGACGATTACCAAGGAATGGGAGGGCTACACGATCCAGACCGACATCGCCTTCCGCGACGTCAGGCCGGAGGAGTATGCCGGCATCTTCTTCTCCGGAGGCCGGGCTCCCGAATACATCCGCTACGACGAAGATCTCGTGCGGATCACCCGCCATTTCTTCGAAACCAACAAGCCGATCGCCAGCGTGTGCCATGGCGTGGAGATTCCCGCCTACGCGGGTTGCGTCAAGGGGCGCCGCATGGCTACCGTGGCCAAGTGCAAGTTCGATCTGGAGGTCTGCGGCGGCACGTTTGTCAACGAAGCCTGTGTGATCGACGGCAACCTTGTCAGCGGCCGTACCTACCACGATCACGGCCACTATATCGGTCCCTGGATCAGGATGCTCGAAGCTGCCAGGTAGGGCCGGGCAGGACTGTCAACGATACCCCTCGGCTGTGTTTGCCATCCCGAAGGTTCCCTCCATGCTGCAACCCGCTGTCCGCATCGGATTGGAGGTCGTCCTCGACGATCCCCCCTCGATTCTCATAGGTTCGCGTTTCGGACTGCTGATGAACCAGGCGTCGGTCGACGGCCGCTTCCACTACGCCTGCGATCTTCTGGCCGAGCGTTTTCCCGGCCGACTGACCGCCCTGTTCTCACCCCAGCACGGCCTGTGGTGCGAAGAGCAGGACAACATGATCGAAACCGGCCATGGCGTCTACCGGCCGCTCGGAATCCCGGTTCACAGTCTGTACAGCGAGACTCGCCGGCCGACGGCCCAAATGCTTCAGGGTCTGGACTGCCTGCTGGTCGACCTTCAGGATGTCGGCACCCGCGTCTACACCTTCATCTGGACCGTCTCCCACTGCCTGGAGGCGTGCGCCGAGGCCGGGATTCCTGTAGTGGTTCTCGATCGTCCCAACCCTCTCGGGGGCGAAATCTGCGAAGGGCCGATTCTCCAGCAGGGGTTCACCAGCTTCATCGGCCGAGCGGCTGTTCCCATGCGTCATGCGCTGACCATCGGTGAGATCGCTCTAATGATCAACGACATGCTCGCCATCGGGGCAGACGTGCAGGTTGTCGCCATGCAGGGGTGGCGACGAAAGATGTTCTGGCCCGAAACGGGCCGTCCCTGGGTCATGCCCTCCCCCAACATGCCGCGGTTAGAGACGGCCGTGGTCTATCCGGGGCAGGTGCTGGTCGAGGGCACCACTCTCTCGGAAGGACGCGGAACCACCACCCCGTTCGAGGTTGTCGGGGCGCCCTACATCGACCCGCAAAGGCTCGCGGCCACGCTGGCCGACTATCCAACGCCGGGGCTTGCGATCCGTCCCGTCCGCTTCCGCCCCACGTTCAACAAGTGGGCCGGCCAGAGTTGCGGCGGAGTGGCCCTGCACTGCACCGATCCGACGGCCGTCCGCTGCTACGCGACCACGGTGGCGATCTTTGCCTGCCTGAAGAGCCTCTATCCCCAGCAGTTCTCCTGGCTGCCGCCTCCCTACGAGTACGAGGCAGTCCTGATGCCTATCGATATCCTCACCGGGAGCAGCCGCCTTCGCGACACGCTCGATTCCGGCCTGGCCTCGCCCGAGGAGGTAAGTGAGCTGGCCTCGCTGGATGTGGACCGGTGGCGGGAGCGATCGCGGTCCTTCCTGCTCTACTCCTGACACCTGTTACCTGCTGTACGATAGGATGTGTTTCCCGCAACTGCGCTCACGGGATGAGCCGACCCCTGGCCTGGGCCTTTGCGCCTCGCGGTGCCCAGGGGTGGAGTTTTCAATCGAAAATCCTTGAACCGTGCGGCGCCCGGTGCCGACCATGGATCTCACTGCAAGCTACGTTTATGAAGTTTCAGACGAGTAATGCCGCGAGGGCGACCAACGGAAGCCCGGATTCTGCGGCATTCGGCCGTGAATTATCACGGCATTACATTTCTGAAGTCCAATAGGCATACCCATGTCCCTCACCCTCGGAATCCTTGGAGCAACTCCAG
>CAYSCH010000089.1:0-27404 GCA_964429355.1 uncultured Planctomycetaceae bacterium
TGTCCGGGCGGGTTTCCTCCAGCAGCAGGTCCAGGCCGGGTTTGTGCGGGGCGATGCGGGGAAAGAAGCGCGCATAGTCCATGTCGCCGGTGCCGGTGGCGGCATAGGCAAGCTCGCCGCCGCGCATGCCCGGTTCCCAGGGTGCTCTTTGAGAATAGGGCCTCGCATGGTATTCTGCAGCCATCGGGTCTTGATGTGAACGCCGGCCGGATTCTCTCGGAAGTCACCGCTTTGCGGGAAAGTTGCTCGAATTCATGAAACCAGCATTCTTTGCGCGCAACAGCCTGAGGGTCTTGATTGTCATCGCCTTCCTGATGCCCATCATGTTCATGGGGACCAGACGCTCGCTCTTGAGCAACTCAAACGACGTCAAGTCGTGGCTTCCGGCCCAATACGAGGAGACCCACACGTTCAGGTGGTATCGGGAGCGGTTCGAAAGCGACATGTTCGTCCTGGTAAGCTGGGAGGGCTGCACGCTGGAGAGCGAGGCGTTGGAACTGCTGGCCCGCAAGTTGGTCCCACCCGCTGAGGAGCCACCGTCTCGCGATGAACCGTTGCGGTTCTTCACGGAGGCGGTCACGGGCACCCGGTTGCGGAATATGCTTGTCGAGGAACAGCAACTGACGGTCGCACAGGCCACGGAGCGACTGAAGGGCTTTGTGATCGGTCCGGACGGCAAGCAGACGTGTCTTGTCCTGACGGTCAATCCGAAAGGCGAGGCGATCTGGGATGCCGAGAGAGCCCAGGGAAAGCATGGCCGGCAGAAGTTCCTCCACGCGGTTGTGGATCACATCTACGAAGTGGCCGAGACGGACTGTGCAATCTCACGTGACCAACTCCGCATGGGCGGTCCGCCGATCGACAATGTGGCGATTGACACAGAGGGTGAGAAATCGCTGTTTCAGCTTGCCGGGGTATGCGCCCTGGTCGGGCTGTTCATGTCGTGGTGGTGCTTGCGGAGTTTCGGCCTGACGGCGATGGTGTTCACAACGGGACTCTTCTCGGCCGGCCTGAGCCTCGCCGCCGTCTATGTTACCGGCTCGAAGATGAATGCGATCCTGCTGACGATGCCTTCCCTGGTTTTCGTCGCAGCGACTTCGGGTGCGATCCACCTGGCAAACTACTATCGCGACGCCGTGAAGCAGCACGGCGTAGCAGGGGCCGCCGATCGCGCCGTGCGCAATGCGTGGCTGCCCCTGTTCCTGGCCACGGGCACCACCGCCATCGGTCTGGTTTCGCTGGCCGTAAGTGAACTGGTGCCGATCCGCATGTTCGGCGTCTATTCGGCGATCGGCGTCATGATCAGCCTGGTCGTCCTTTGCTTCTACCTTCCCGCCGCACTGGAGACATGGCCGATCAAGAACATCAACCGGGAAGATGCCCATGCCTTCGACCCGGGCTTGTCGCCCAAGTGGGGCCACGTAGGTCGTTTCATCATCCGTCGCAATGGGTGGATGATTGCGGCGTGCATGACGTTGATGGCCGTCGGCGCTTATGGCGTCTCGCAGGTAGAAACCTCCGTGAAATTGATGCGCTATTTTTCGGGCAACGCCCCGATTATTGCCGACTACGCCTGGTTGGAGAAGCACCTGGGCCTCTTGGTCCCAATGGAGGTGGTGATCCGCGTCGACAAGACCAAGTGCAAGTTGGACCTTCTGGATCAGATGCGATTGGTCAAGGACGTGCAGCGGACAATCGGGGCCATGCCGGAGGTAGGAAGCGCCTTGGCTGCTCCGACCTTCGCGCGAAACTTGCCATCGCGGCCCCGCCTGCTTGAACGGCGGGCGTGGATCACGGTCCTGGACCGCCACCGCGAGGATCTCAGCGACTACCTGCACAGCGATAAGAATGAGGAGCTGTGGCGTGTGAGCGCTCGTGTGGGCGCCCTGACCGACCTCGACTACGGGGAGTTCATTCACGACATCCGCCGGCAGGTCGATCCGGTGCTGGCCGAATACAAGGCCCGGGGGATCGACGGCGTTTCGGTCGTCTACACCGGCCTGGTGCCGCTGATCTACAAGGCCCAGCGTTCGATGCTCGATGGCCTGATCCTGGGCTTCGTGGGCGACCTGATTCTTATCGGTATCGCCATCATCTGCCTGTTGCGGGATTGGTCGGCCGGGATCCTGCTGGCAATCCCCAGCCTATTCCCGCTGGCGATCGTCTTCGGAACCATGGGGCTGGCCGGGATTGTCGTCGACGTGGGCACGGTGCTTGTACCCGCGGTGGCGCTCGGCGTGACCGTGGATGATGCGATCCACTTCATGATCTGGTGCCGCCACGGCCAGGAAAAGGGAATGGACCGCGGCGAATCAATCATGTTCGCGTACGAAGACTGTGCGAGGGCGGTCTACCAGAGCTGGGGGGTAATCGGGCTGGGACTCTCGGCCTTCATGTTCAGCGGGTTCACCCCTACGCAGCGGTTTGGCGTCCTCATGCCGGCGATGCTCACGATCTCGTCGATCGGCAACCTGGTGCTGCTGCCAGCACTGCTGGCCTCCCCGTTGGGCAATTTCTTCTGGAAGAGCGGCCAGCGGGTGATCCGAAAGAAGCAGGCGGCGGCACTCGCAGACCCTGCGAATCTGGCGCGACCCGCAGTCCGCGACTCGCGAGGAGACTCCTCGCACCCGCAACCAGTGAGCCACTCCGGCAGCCCGTCGGCGGTTCCCGCGGAGCATCGACCGAAAGGCCGGCGCCGCCTTTCGAAACCCGCGTAGGGACTGTTCAATCGACGGTTCCAGTATTCGCCAGGGGAATATCACGGTGCGGAGGCGGATGGTTCCAAAGAATCCTGCCCGGTATCGGCTGCGCCATGCGCACTCGGATTTGGCGGGGTCCTATCGATCTGCTTTTCGCCCTCGACCAGTGATGGCCGTGTCGGCGAAAAGAAGTGTGTGCCTCATCAAGTCTCACCGACCGGCGAATTCCCTCCGTTCCTGGCAAAGTACCCTTGAGTCCGAATGCGACACCAAGTGGTTCCGGACAAAGACCCATTGGTCATTCCAGAAGACTTTGGATACTACTTTTGGGTGCCACGAACCGACACGGGCGGTGGAATGAGGATAGAGAACGAACTTTTCGGACGAATCGAAACCAAGGCGGATCGGTGCCTGATAGCTGAAATTTTCCCGGAAATCGCGCGATTCTGGATCGATAGGTCCGCCTTGTTGGACGAGAGGTATTGATTAATGACTGGGCGGTCGATAAAATAGATTGATCCATTTTGAAAGGAGGCGTGCGTGCCCAGATTGACGGTCATTCGGAAACAGGCCCTCGACGAAATGATGAAGGAGGCCCTTTTTGAGGCCACGGTCGCCGTTCTGAGTGAGCATGGTGTGGATGGAATGACCATGGACCGCGTGGCCTTGCAGGCAGGCGTGGCCAAGGGGAGCTTGTACCGCTATTTTCGCAGCAAGCGGGATCTCCTGGAGTTCGTCTACACGAAGCTGCTTGATCCGATCTTCCAGAGTTTGGAGGAGATGGCGGCTAAGACGCAGCCGGCGATTGAGAGCCTGGCAGAGCAACTTCGCGCTTTACTGGAACACGTTGCCAAGCACATTCAGGTTCACAAACTCCTGTTCGAGGACGAAGCTGCCCATGGTCTTTTGCAGTCATCGGAACGGCGGACCGTCGAGGCCGCCAGCCAGCGACTGGCGGGGGTCTTTCGGCAAGGGATTGCAGAAGGCGTCTTCCGTCCCCAGGATCCGTTGATGCTGGCCCACATGTACCTCAGTCTCTGCAAAGGGGTCCTGCAAACGCAACCACCCCTGGAAGAACCTGACCAGCGGGAGACCGTTCACCGTCTGATTATGGGCACGTTTTTGAACGGTATCGCCACAGAAGAAGGACGAATCCCTTGATACGCACAACGGTGGGCGGCATGGACCGGAAGAGACCCTTTTGGAGGCCCTCGCAAAACGTGGGTGTCTCCCGCGGGCACGGATATACATGATCGCTGGTTCTGCTGGCGGCTTTTGCAGTGATTCAGACCTTTGAGGCAGGAGTGCTCTCGATCGGAAGGTGAACAGCTCGGGTGGGACAGGAAACACGGTTTCTCGCAACCGCTGATTGTGGGGCTGAACCTGGAATCGACCTCGGCAGTCTTCTTCTGCGGTTTCTTTCGGCGGATGAATTCCACTTCTTTTGGTTTGGTCGATCGGTTTCGACCATTGGAGTATCTCGATGAATTGGTGCAAGACTTGGAAACGGTTGGTCCTGTTGGCATTGCTGGCATGCCCCTGCCTGGCGGGCTGTAACCGCCAACAGGAAGCTCCGCCCCCCGCTGCCCCGCCCGAGGTAGCCGTGGTGACGGTCGAGCCTCAGCCGGTAGTGCTCACCTCGGAATTGCCTGGGCGGACCGCCGGGTACCTGGTGGCAGAGATTCGGCCGCAGGTGAACGGGCTGCTACAGAAACGCCTGTTTCCCGAGGGTTCTGATGTGAAGGCCGGGGACGTGCTCTACCAAATCGATCCCGCCCCCTACCAGGCGGCTTATGAGAATGCCGTCGCTGTCCATAACTCGGCGCAGCAGACCGCCCAGCGGGCGACGGCCGAGTTGGCCGCCAGCAAGGCCGGCCTCGAGCGGCATGAGGCGGTCCTCAAATTGGCCATCACGAACCGAGATCGGAACGAAAAACTGATCAAGACCGATGCCGTGTCGCAGGCGGAACTCGAGCAGTCGGTGGCCGACGTGGCCGTGGCCAACGCCGGGTTGGAAGTCGGCAAAGCGACGGTGAAGAGCGCCGCAGAGGCGGTGGAGGTGGCCGAGGCCGCCATCCAGCAGGCGGCAGCGGCCGTCGAGACCGCCCGCATCAATCTGGGCTACACCAAGATCATCGCCCCCATCTCGGGCCGCATCGGCCGATCCGAGGTAACCGAGGGGGCCATTGTCACGGCCTATCAGCCCACTCCCCTGGCCACGATTCAGCAACTCGACCCGATCTTCGTGGACGTGCCCCAATCGACTGCGCAGTTGAACCACTTGAAACGCAGCCTGAACAACGGCTCCCTGAAGGACAATGGCACCGACAAGGTCAAGATCGTGCTGGAAGACGGCACGGCCTATTCGCAGGAAGGGTCGCTCAAATTCCGGGACGTGACCGTGGATCCCACCACCGGCTCGGTCAAACTGCGGATCGTGGTTCCCAATCCGGATACAATCCTGTTGCCCGGGATGTTTGTGCGGGCGATCATCGACGAAGGTGTCAACGAGCAGGGCATCCTCGTTCCCCAGCAGGCCGTGTCGCGGGATACTAAGGGAAATCCAACTGTCCTGATTGTGGATGCCGATGAGAAGGTCGACCAGCGTGCGATTTCGACCGAGCGTGCTCTCGGTGACAAGTGGCTCGTTTCGACGGGTCTCGTTCCGGGGGATCGGGTGATCGTTGAGGGAATGCAGAAGGTTCGCGCCGGGGTCGCTGTCACGGCGGTCCCGTTTGCAGCCAAGCCGCCCAATGCGGATAAACCCGCCGATTCTGCCCATGCTGCCCTCTGACCGAACCGACCTCTCATTGAATTGACGGAGTCACACGGTGCTATCGAGATTCTTTCTGGATCGTCCTGTCTTTGCGTGGGTCATCGCCATCATCATGATGCTGGCCGGTGCACTGGCGATTTACAATCTACCCATTGCGCAGTATCCGCCGATTGCCCCGCCGTCGATCGCCATTGACGCCTTCTACCCTGGGGCGTCGGCAAAAACGGTCGAAGACAGCGTAACGCAGATCATCGAGCAGAAGATGACCGGCTTCGACAACATGCTGTACATGTCGGCCCAAAGCAGTTCCTCCGGTTCTTCCCGCATCGAATTGACCTTCAAGCCGGGAACCGATCCGGACCTGGCGTGGTCCCAGGTGCAAAACAAGCTCCAACTGGCCATGGCCAACCTGCCGGATGTCATCCAGCGTCAGGGCGTCAAGGTCAGCAAATCCACCAGGAACTACTTGATCATCGTGGGTCTGATCTCCGAGGACGGCAGTCAGGACGGCAATGACCTGCGGGACTATGCCGTCTCCACGATCGAGAAGGTGCTGGCGCGCGTGCCGGGCGTGGGCGAGGTGGAGGCCTTCGGCTCGCAGTACGCCATGCGTGTCTGGCTGAACCCCGAGAAGCTGACAGACTACGGCCTGACCGTGGCGGATGTCGTCGCGGCCCTGCGGGCCTACAATGTGGAGGTCTCCGCCGGCCAGTTCGGCGGCATGCCCGCGGTTGAAGGGCAGCGGCTGAATGCCTCGATCATCGTGCAGAACCTGCTCAAGACGCCCGAAGAGTTCGCCAATGTCCCTGTGCGTACCAATGCGGACAGTTCGGTGGTGCGGATCAAGGACGTGGGACGGACGGAACTCGGGACCGAGTTCTATGACGTCGAAATGTTCTTCAACGGCAAACCGAACGCGGCCCTGGCCGTCCGCCAGGCGCCCGGGGCGAATGAGCTCGACACGGCCGACGCTGTCAAGGCGAAGATGGAAGAGCTCAGCCGATATTTCCCGCCGGGGATGAAAGTCGTGTACCCTTACGAGACGACGCCCTTCGTGGAGGTGGCCATTGAGGATGTGATCCGGACCCTGATCGAGGCCATCGTGCTGGTGTTTCTGGTCATGTACCTGTTCATGGGGAACATGCGGGCCACTCTGATTCCCACGATCGCCGTGCCGGTCGTCCTCTTGGGGACCTTCGGGGTTTTGGGATTATTCGGCTTCTCTATCAACATGCTGACGATGTTCGCCATGGTGCTGGCGATCGGCCTGTTGGTCGACGACGCGATCGTCGTGGTGGAAAACGTCGAACGCATCATGAGCGAGGAGGGGATTTCGCCGCGCGAGGCCACGGGCAAATCGATGGACCAGATCACCAGCGCCCTGATCGGCATCGGGCTGGTGCTCTCGGCCGTGTTCGGCCCGATGGCGTTCATGAGCGGCTCGACCGGCGTGATCTATCGCCAATTCTCGGTAACGATTATCGCGTCGATGACGCTGTCGGTGCTTGTGGCGTTGATCCTCACACCGGTATTGTGCGTTTCGCTGCTCAAGCAGGTGCCAAAGGGCCATGAACCCGCCGAAGCTGGGGTGTGGTTCCTGCGGCCGTTCTTCCGTTGGTTCGATCGCATGTTCTTCCGGAGTCGCGATCTGTACGTGAAACAGGTCAACCGCACTCTGACCCACGCCTTTCGTTACCTGGTGATCTTCGGCGTGATCGTGGCGGGATTCGTCTTCCTCTACCAGCGGATGCCCACTGGCTACCTGCCGGATGAAGACCAGGGCATCTTGATGGTGCAGGCCATGCTACCAGCCAATGCGACCATGGAAATGACGCAAGAGGTCATGACGAAGGTCAGAGACCATTTCCTGATCGATCAAAAGGACGCCGTGGAGTCGTGCATGGCGGGTGCCGGCATGAGTTTTGCAGGACGCGGCCAGAACATGGGCATGGCGTTCGTGAAACTGAAAGACTGGGAGCTTCGCGACCGCCCCGAGTTGAAGGCCGATGCCGTCGCAGGGAAGGCCATGGGTGTGTTCTCGCAGTTCCGTGAGGCCCAGGTCTTCGCATTCACGCCCCCGGCGGTTGTGGAACTCGGTACAGCCAAGGGATTCGACTTCCAGTTGCAGGACCGGGGCGGTGTGGGGCACGACGCATTGATGGCGGCGCGCAACGAGTTGCTGGGAATGGCTGCGAAGGACAAAAGGCTGGTGAAGGTTCGTCCCAACGGCATGGAAGACGTGCCTGAATACCGGCTCGACGTGGATTGGGAGAAGGCCGGCTCGCAGGGGCAGCCCATCGATGCGATCCACAATACCATCAGTGCGGCATTCGGCAGCGCCTATGTCAACGACTTCATTCAGGGGGGACGCGTCAAGCGCGTGTATGTCCAGGCGGATGCGCCCTTCCGCATGTTGGAGAAGGACATCGAGAAGCTCTACGTTCGCAACACCGCGGGAAAGATGGTCCCGTTCACCTCCTTCGCGTCGGGCCGCTGGACGTCCGGGTCTCCCAGGCTCGAACGCTTCAACGCATTCCCGTCCATCAATATCCAGGGTGAACCTGCTCCAGGGAAAAGCTCCGGCGAGGCGATGCAAGCCATGGAGGAACTGGCCAAAAAACTTCCTCAGGGCATCGGGTTTGACTGGACGGGGCTCTCTTACCAGGAACGAATGTCGAGTTCCCAGACAGGCCTGTTGTACACGTTCTCCGTGATCGTCATCTTCTTGTGTCTGGCGGCGTTGTACGAAAGCTGGCCCGTTCCGATTTCGATTCTGCTGGCATTGCCCTTGGGGGCGATCGGCGGCGTGATTGGTTCGAGCTGGATGGGATTGTCCAACGACGTCTATTTTCAGATTGCCATGTTGACCACGCTGGGATTGACCACCAAGAATGCCATCCTCATCGTGCAGTTTGCCAAGAACCGTGTGGAAGAAGGGATGGGTCTGATCTCGGCGACTCTGGAGGCCTCGAAGCTGAGGCTTCGGCCGATCGTGATGACCTCGTTGGCTTTCGGGTTCGGCGTGCTGCCGCTGGCGATGGCCAATGGGGCAGGCGCCGGAGCCCAAAATGCGATCGGCATCGGAGTCCTGGGCGGCGTGGTGACCTCCACGTTCCTGGTGACACTCTTCGCGCCGCTGTTTTACGTGTTGATCTACCGGGCATTCTCCAAGAGAACGAGAGAAGCAGCGATCGCCGAACAGCTTCCGTAGATCGATCTTTGGGCTACGCCGAGGCCGGCGACATCCTGCTCGAAGGCCGATCGCTGACTGCCGGCGAGGCCTACGAACTCAAGTTGGTGAACCAACTCGCTCTTCCCGCCAATCTCGAACCGACAGCCCTGGAGACGGCCCGGCGATTCGCGAGCGCTCCTTCCGCGGCGCTGCGGGCTCTGAAGAGAAACCTCGTTGCCTCGGTCGAAAGCCTGGAGGTCTATCCGGACCAGATCGGCACAGGCTTCCAGCACGTCAAGGGCCCTCCTCCGACAGGCACGTGGTAGGCCGAACAGCCTCCATCTCTCGGCGATACCGACTCCAAGCGCAGGCGAGGACACCGCAACTGCTGTCTTCGCTTATGCTTCTTGTGATTCGGCCTGGTCGGCCGGTTCCGAATTGCCCCCGCCGAAAACGAACGTGTCCACCGGTTGGGCAGACTCTGCGGCCTGTACGACAAGTGCCGCCTTTCCGGCCAATTCGACCTGTGCGGCAAATCCGGCCTTTGCGACAAATGCTGTGCGAATCGGATGCAAGCGGGCGATTATATCGACGAAGCGCGGACTTCCGATTGTCGCGGAGAAAAGGTCATGAGATTAAGCGAAAATACGTTACCATCCGATCCCCCCCGGCTACTACCGAATGGCAAGCCGTGCATCTTGGCGGCCTTGCTGTTGACGCTGCTTGGCGGATGTACGAGCACTCGCGAGTACTTTGCCAACGGGTTCAAGGTCGGCCCCAATTACTGCCGGCCGGCCGCGCCGGTGGCTGAAGAGTGGATCGACACGCAGTCCGCCGGCCTCAATACCTCGCCCGTCGACGACGCTGCCTGGTGGCGGGTCTTCAACGACCCGGTCCTCGATGCGCTCGTCACTTCCGCCTACCAGCAAAACCTGACGCTCCGGGTCGCCGGGCTGCGAATCCAGGAAGCCCGTGCCCAACGGGCGATCGCCGCCGGAAACCTGTTTCCCCAGGGGCAGCAGGCCTTCGGCGACTACACCCGGATCGGGATCAGCCAGAACAGCCGCACCGGCGGATTCTTCGGCGATCCCTACAGCCAGTGGACCCTGGGAGCCAATCTGGCCTGGGAGCTCGACTTCTGGGGACGATTCCGACGAGCCATCGAAGCGGCCGACGCCAATCTGGATGCTTCCGTGGAGAACTACGACGATGTGTTGGTGCTCCTGATCTCCGACGTGGCCCAGAGCTACACGAGCATTCGCATCGCGGAACAGCGATTGGCCTACGCCCGTGAAAACGTCCGGATCCAACAGGGCAGCTTGCGGATCGCCCAGGACCGGCTTCGGGAAGGGGCCACAACGCGGCTCGACGTGACCCAAGCCCAGACCGACCTCGCCAATACCGAGGCCAGCATTCCCGTGCTGGAAGCCTCGCGCCGCCAGGCGGCCAATCAACTCTGTATTCTCCTGGGCATGCCGCCCCAAAACCTGGACGGAATTCTGGACGGGAATCGGGGAATTCCGAAGGCTCCCGCCCAGGTGGCCGTCGGTATTCCGGCAGAACTGCTCCGCCGCCGCCCAGACGTGAGACGAGCCGAGCGTGAGGTCGCGGCTCAAAGCGCGATGATCGGAGTCGCCACCTCCGAGTTGTACCCCCACTTCTCGATCAACGGAACCATCTTCCTGGATGCCACGACTTTCGCCGACCTGTTCGACACGAACTCGGTCGCCGGCAACGTTGGGCCTGCGTTCAACTGGAACATCCTCAACTACGGCCGGTTGGTCAACAATATCCGGGTCCAGGATGCTCGTTTCCAGCAATTGGCCGTCCAGTACCAGAACACCGTGCTCCAGGCCAACGCGGAGGCCGAAAATGCCTTGGTTGGCTTCCTCAAGTCGCAGCAGCAGGTCCGTTCGGTTGCCCAGAGCGCCGAGGCTGCCCGTCAGTCGGTGGAAATCGTCATGACGCAATACCAGGAAGGAAAGTCGGACTTCAACCGCGTGTTTACCGTGCAGCGAGTGCTGACGCAGCAACAGGATCAATTGGCTATCGTCGAGGGCTCGGTTGCCGAGAACCTGATCCAGCTCTACCGGTCCTTGGGCGGCGGCTGGCGGATCCGCCTCACCGCTCCGGCTCAGCAGCCCGCTGCCGAGCAACCCGCGGCCGAGCAACCCGCGGCGCCGGCGCCGGCTCCCGCCCAGCCGGCCGTGCCCGCACCGCCGGCCGCTGCCGTCAGACCACAGCCGCCAATGGCGGCCTCACTGCCGCAAGCGCCCATGCCCACGGCTCTGCCGAGATTCTGATTTCGCCCACGTCTTTCAACCAACCGAATTTACCATTCCTAGCCATTGACGGGCCTGTACCATGAGCCGATTGATCTGGAGTCTGGGCGTATTGTCCCTGCTGTGCATCGCCCGGTCGGCGGCCGCTGCCGATCCGTGTCCGCGGTCCCTGGGCCACGAACTCCGCTGCACGCGGTGTGCGACCATTCCGTGCTGTTGTCCGGACGACTACTGCAGAAAACCGCTGCCCTGCATTCCCTGCCTCACGTTTGCGCCGTCACCCAACTGCTATTGCCCAAAGCCGGAACCGTGCCTGCCGTGTATTCCCATGTCATGGTGCCCGGACAACTACTGCCGAAAACCGTTTCCGCAGTTCTGCTGGCCCGCAAACTGCCAGTTCTATCGTTGCCCGCCGGGCAACGACCAGCTCGCTCCCTGCACTCGGCCAGGTCAGCCATGCGCGGCTGAAAAGGAAAAGGAATCGGCAAAGAAGTGACTTCCCCGTTGAGGCAGGAATGCTGGACGGATCGGCCCTTGGAATGCTGGAAGATCGGCCTGTCGGGCGAAGTCAAACCGCATTTCGGCTCAACATTCCATGATTCGGCGATTCCAATCGCCGCGCTTTCCTGCACATCGCTTGGTGTGGTTGAACTACAGGACTTATTCTTCGGCCGCTCCTGAACTGGTTGAGTCCGATTGCTCGTCGTCGGATCCTGACTTCTTCGGCAGCCGGCCGGCATCCCGCAAAACGCGGCGGAGAAGGAACTCCACCTGGCCATTGAGGCTGCGCAGATCGTCGTCGGCCCAGCGGCGCACGGCCTCGAGGATTCTGGGATCGATCCGCAGCAGAAAGGACTTACGGGCAGCCAAGGAATACCTCACTCGAGGGCACTAGTGATAAATGGTCCCGGTGTTGACCACCGGTTGGGTGTGGCGATCGCTGCAGAGAACGACCAGAAGGTTGGAGACCATGGCCGCCTTCCGCTCTTCGTCGAGCTCGATGATCTTGTCTTTCGCCAGATGCTCCAGGGCCATCTCGACCATTCCCACGGCCCCTTCGACGATCTTGGTGCGGGCGGCCACAACCGCCTGGGCCTGCTGCCGCTGGAGCATGGCCGCCGCGATCTCGGGAGCGTAGGCCAGGTGGCTGATGCGGGCCTCGATCACCTGCACACCGGCCTTTTCCAGCCGTTCCTGGATGTCATGCTTGAGTTGTTCGCAGATGTCGGGCGTGTTGCCGCGCAGCGAAATGTCGTCGTCATGGCTGTCGTAAGGGTGGCGGCTGGCAAGGTTCCGCAGGGCCGCCTCGCTCTGCACGGCCACGAAGTCTTCGTAGTCGTCCACCTCAAACAGGGCCTCGGCCGTGTTGACCACTCGCCAGACGACCACGGAAGAGATCTCGATCGGATTGCCGTCGCGATCGTTGACCTTGGAGGGCCGGCCGGCCGTACGCGTCTTGTGCTGCACGATGTGCCCCTGGGCATCCTTCTGCTCGGGAGTCGTGATGGACCCCGTCTCGAAGTTGCGTACCCGAAGGGTGATCTTACGCTTGGAGAAGAAGGGGTTTACCCAGAAGAACCCCGATTCGGTGATCGAGCCCCGGTAATCTCCGAACAGAAGCAGCACACGGGCGTCATTGGGGGCGACCGCCTGAAAGCCGAACAGCATGATCACGAGACTGATAGCCGAGACCACACCCACGAACACCAGTGCGCCGCTCTCCAAAATGGCCCCACTGATAATGGCGATGGGGGCCACGAAGATCAGCACGACGACAATCACGAGCGGAAACCAACCCAACATCGGCCTGTACGCTTTTTCTTGAATCATGGCGTAATCTCCTCCCGGTCAAGGACATGTGTGATTTCAACATGATATCACTATGGTATCTTCGTTGCAAGAGGGGAAATCTTGGGAGAAACTTCAAGCGATTCTGGATGGAGAATGGTCCGCGGAGATGCTGCGATTCACGAGCCTTGCCATTCGACCACTTTCAGCAGAGTATTGCCGTCATCATAGCATTCCAGTGAATAGGGCTGACCGGACTTCGCCAGAACACCGGCAATCCTATCCACATTGCAGGAGATGTCTGCCACAGGACCGTGTAGCAGGATTGGATCGTTGCCCTCAATTACGAGCTCTGCGAATTGGGACGTGACCTCGAAATCGGTCCATGAACACTTCCTCACAGACCACCCGTCGGCCTCGAAAAACGCTGCGATTTGTGCCTTGGATACACGACCTCTGAACGAGCCGTACAGATTTGAGGAGCTCGGGATATCAGCCATGCGTCTCAGCTCCCTGATTGATCCACCGTGGTTCGCCGATTACGTCCGTGTCGGATCGGCCGCGGCGATTGCGGACAGAATAGTTCGAATCGCTCGTGTGGGAAAGTGATTGCTGCCAGAATGCATCGCACCCGTCATCCTCCTGGCGACACTCGCCAAGTGTCAGCCACTCTCAAACCGCCAGCTTCGCCCCACGTTCCTCCATCATCCTCCGCACCACGCCCGCATCCAGATCTCGCGGATCGCAACCCCTCTTCACCGCCTCCGCCGCGGCGATGCCTGCCGCCTGCCCCAGCATCGACGAGGTCGTGCTCACCCGGGCACTGGACAGGGCCAACTGGTCGGCCGAGAAGCACCGCCCCGCCGCCTGGAGGTTCTTCCCGTCCCGGACGAGCAGCGAACGGAAGGGGATCTGGTACGGCGGGACCTGCATCTCCGCCTCGCTGAGGATGTAGGTCCGCTTGTCGTCGTCCGGCTTGTGTCCGTCGAGATAGTAGGTGCCCCGGGCGATCGCGTCGTCAAACTGGCGGGCGGCGCGGAGGTCGTCAACCACGAGGGTGTAATCCCCCACGATCCGGCAACCCTCGCGGATGCCAATGATCGGCGAGCAGTGGTCGAGCCGCCAGGGCCTCTTCTCCACTCGCTGATGGTAGTCGAGCACTTCCATCATCCGCCGACGGGCGCGGATCTCGGCGCTGGTGAGGCTCTCCGTGTCGGTCGAATCGAACATGGGTATCTTCACCTTGATCGCGTTGCCTCGCGGCCCGTCCGGCCAAACGCTCGTCATCGGCAGTTCTTCCTTCGTCCGGATCGGCTCAAAACAACCTTCCGGCAACTGCGGAAAGGCGTCCTTGGGCTCCACGTGCCGCACGAAGTACATCATCGACATGGGCAACGGCAGCCCGTCCTCGGGCCGCCCTTTGACCGTGGCAAATCCGCACGCCCGGGCCAAGTCGGCCTCGCCCGAGCAGTCGATGAACTGTTGGGCACGGATCGCCTCGGGCCCCGACTTGCCGCAGACGATGCACTCGCGAACCTGACCGTCCACCTCGATCGCATCCACGAACCGCGTGTGTAGCAGTAGCTTGACGCCGCGCTCGAGCAGCATTTCCTGGAGCACGATCGCCAGGATCTCGTAGTGGAAGACGGCCTTCTTCTCTTCGATCGCCTTGAACCGCCGTAGCTCGGCCACGATCGTGTCAAAAACCTCCCCCTGGCCGGTCAACTGGCCGCAGAAATTGGCCACCCCGCCGCTGGTCATGTTGCCGCCCGTGACGGCAAACCGCTCGACGAGCACGACCTTGGCGCCCGATCGGGCCGCCGCCGAGGCCGCCGACACGCCGGCGATCCCGCCGCCGATCACCGCCACGTCGGCCTCGTAGCGGACCGGCACACTCCGGCACCAGGCCACATGGTTCTCCGGCGGTTCATCAGCCGACTCGGCCGCAGCCCCCACACGCGTGCCGAGCAGCCAGGAAGAACAAGCCGTGGCGAACTGAAGGAAGTGGCGTCGTTTCATGGCCGGAAGTTCTCGTTGGAAGAAGGTTCTGTCAAATCGCGCCGTCGCTCCGAACGATTTTCCCAAAACAGCGTACGCGATGGTCCGCTTGCCGCGGAACAATCGTCCGTGCCACCCGCACAGCGCGAATCAGCCCTGGCGGCAGCGGTCAATCATCCGCAGATTCGTTTTGCGGCCCAAATCTCTTGCGAAGACGGAGGACACGTCGTTTGACATCGAATCCAATCAAGCCGCCAACGCCGGCGCAGCAAATCGCCACAATGGTTATGACCAGATTGGAGCCTTTCGCGATGGAAGCCATGCCACCACCGATCATTGCGAAGACGAATCCCATCCGAAGTTCAGCCGTTTGCAGCTTGTTATCGGCTTTCTGAGCTCGCCATTTCTGAATGGTCGTTGATGGTCGCGAAGGGTTTGCGATTTCGTAAGGCTCGGCGAACCACAAGGACGTGTAGGCGAGGATGGTTAGTACCGAAATCAGCCACACGCCCGTGCCGATTGCAGACGCCAGATCGTTATTGCCAGTGATGGCGCAGAGTATGACAGTCACACCAAGACCAATACCGAAGCCGACGACGACGGAGCCAATCAGTAGCAGGCAGCTTTTCATAGAGGAATGAAGAAACGTTCTGAAGTTGCACCCGAAATACCCAGGTACCACCGGTTCTTGAACCGGTGTGGCTCCGCCACCGGAGCCTGAGGACGCTCCGCCTGGGCTTACAAGACCTTTGTCTTTCATGCGGTGCGTTCGAGGATCTTCTTCAAGACCACGGCCTCGTTGTGCTCCTCATCCCGCGCACCGAATAGCAGAGTGACGGTGTGCTCCCTGCTTTTCTCCTTCAGCAGCTTGAGGGCATCCTTCTTCTCTCGCAGTTCCTTCCGGTAACGGGTCTCGAATTGCCTCCACCTGGCCGGGTCGTGGCCGAACCACTTGCGCAACTCCGTACTCGGTGCCACGTCCTTCAACCACAGGTCCACTGCCGCGCGCTCCTTGGTCAATCCTCGCGGCCAGAGCCGATCGACCAGGACCCGCAGACCATCCTTCCGAGAAGGCTTGTCGTACACCCGCTTCAATTGGATCATGACCGACCCTCCTTGAACGACCAGGCTTGCACCAACGCAAGACACCGCCGTCAAGCATCCTCGTCGTCGTACTCAGGACACGCCCTTCCACTGTCATTCTTGAGTGGCGGCTCAGGCACGGCGAACACGCCCGCCGGACCGTCGCCCGGCCGACTTCTGCGGAACACTTCGGCAACGGCAGGAGACACATCGCACATGCGACACGAGATGCCCGCTGCTCTTGCTCTCTTATTGACGGTCACCAGCTTCCCGATGAGTGCCGATGAAATACTCTCGACCCCGCGAAAACTCAACAGCATAGCCCTGCCCATGTCGGCCGCATCAGCGACGATCGACAGCAGTTCCCTGCCGGTTTTCTCAAGTTCCGCGTCGGAATGAACCCTGGAATCATTGAAGTAAACGACCAAGGCAACTTGTCGGTCCTCGACACGGACTCGCTCATACTGTCGCGGTTCTTCCATCACTCCCGATCCAGCGTCAACACCACCCCCACCACGGCCTGAAGCGTCTTGGCGGCAGCCGCCACGTCGACCAGTTCCGGGGTGTCGGTCTCCAGGTGGTAGTTGGGATCGGCATAGGGCCACGAGCCGATCACGATGATCGCCGACTTGTAGCCGGCCTTCACAAAGGAGCCGTCGTCGTTGCCGGGCTGGTCCTGCTTGACAACCCGATGCTGCAGACCGATTTCAAAACGGTCGTTCACCGCCCCCACCAGTGCCGCCAGCCTGTCGCCCGGCGATTCCGTGTAGGCCGTCACGCAAGGCAGCTTGCCGGCCGCCGTTTCTTCCGGCGACTTGACCCCGATCCCGTCAAGGTTCAGCACGGCGATGACGTTGTCGCCCCGCTCCTTGGCCTTCTCCGCCGCGGTCACGCTCGTCCACGGCGTGTGTTCTTCGTTACACAGCAGGAATCGAATCGTCCGCTCGGAATCGTACTTCGCCAGAACTCGAGCCACCTCGAGCACGCCTACCGTGCCGATCGCATTGTCGTTGGCCCCGGGCGAATCGATCCAGCTCTGGGAGTCCTTGTGGGCAACCAGCAGAATGATCTCCTCGGGTTTCGAACGGCCTTTCCGCTCCGCGTACAGATTGTAGGCCGTGTACCAGGGATCCTCGGGCTTGGAGGGTGAGTACTGATGGTGGGGGTTCTTTGTAAGGTCTCGCCGGTAGGCCTGGACCTGCACCGGTTCTCGCTCGACCTGATAGCCCCAGGATTCCAGTTTGCCGGCCAGATAATCGTCGGCTTCATGCAGGGTGCATTTCTCATGGCCGGGCAGCGTGAGGTTCAGCTTGCGGTAGGGCAGCGGCGACTTGCACAGATAGAACAGGTTCTGTTTCATCTGCTCGCCGTCGACCGTATCGAGGATGAGGCGGATAGTCTCGGCCTCGCCGTCGCGCTGCCACGTGGCGGTCCAGGCTTCGATGGCGGAAGCCTCTTCCGCGGCGTAAGCGGCAGGTGCGACGCCAGAGAGCAGGATGCCCAGCAGGGCGAAGGCAGCGACGAGTGTTCGTTTCATGATGGATCTCCTGGAGGGAAGTTCTGTCGCCATTCGATTTGAGCCAGTTTTACGGCGCCGGCGACCGGCTGCTCGACCACGGCTATTGGGGCCGGCGTCAGGCCGAGCTGCGCGAGGTGCGACCGAAGCCTCTGCCGCAAGTCGGTGTCGGCGCAGAGTACCCCGCCCGTCAGGGCGAGCGGGAAGGTTGCCTTGTCAAGCTCCAAGTTTCGGGCCACCGCCTCGACCATGACGGCAAGCTCGCCGGCAGCTTCGTCGACGATCTGCCTGGCGACCGTATCGCCCCCCGCGGCCGCCTCGGTGACCACCTGCGCCAGGGCCGCGATCTTGGCCCGATCGCCGGCCCGTCCATAAACGCAGAGCACCAGGTCGTCGGGCACGGCAAGGTCGAGATGTTTGAGGAAGTCCTCCAGGAGCAGCGTCTGGGGGCCGCGGCCGTCGACTGCCTTGACCGCGGCTCGCAGTCCGGCAACGGCCATCGCATAGGCGCTCCCCTCGTCGCCAAAAAGATACCCCCAGCCCCCCGATCGTGCCGAGCGGCCGTCGGCCGTCTGGCCGAAGCAGAACGAGCCGGTGCCGGAGATCAGCCCCAGGCCCCAGCCGTCGGGAGACCCTGCGGCGATGATGGGGAGTGCGTCGCTGACGGCACGGAACCGCTGGGCCAACTGCCGCCCGGCAGCCCAATCCACCAGAATCTTGCGATTGGCCTCGCGGCTCGACCCGGCCAGCCCCAGCACCGCCGCGGCCACAGGACCCGGTTCGACACCCGCATCGGCGAAGGCGGCATCCACGGCAGCGTCCAGGTTTGCCAGCGCCGTCTGCACACCGACCGCCTGAAAATTGCCCGGTCCTCCCAGGCCGACGCCCACGGGGGCCGGATCGCCCTCCTTGCCGGCAAGCCACGCGAGAACTTTCGTGCCGCCGCCGTCGATTCCCAGAACAAGGTCGTTGGTTTGCATGGTGTGTGACTGTTGGCCCGCGATTTTGCTGAGAGAGAGGAAGCTGAACGGGTCCACCTTACGACAGATTCGCGCGTGTTGCCAGAGACGGCGATGGTATCACCACAGCCGAGTAACGCCATAAGCGTCCCATGCCTTGTCCGCACTGATAGCCTGCATCTGCTCCGCCATCGCTTGGGCAATCATCAGTCGGTCGAACGGATCACGGTGGTGGTAGGGCATCGTCGTCAGCAAGGCCGTGTGATTCGGTTGGATGGGCAGAAAAAGAAACCCGTTGTTCGTCACCGCTCGCTCGATGAACGCTTCAAACGGGATCGGCAGCGTCCTCAAAATCCGCCAGATGCTCGTCGTCGTCCTCCACAATGGTAAGAAGTCCTCTGCAATTGCCGAATTGCGGCTTTGCCTGCCACGCTGGAACGATGCGGGCAACGGGCTGTTGATTCCGCACGATCACGACTTCCTCACCCGGTCCCAAATCAGCGATGATTTCGCCGAGCGTGGCTTGCGCCACGTCGAGTTCAACGGTCTTGATCATGTCTGTACTCCACTGCCTGACGATCCTCATCCGATACCAGAATAGCCTGCAAGGCAATGACTGACAATTGCCTTCGTCGTCTCCGGGATCGCCGAGCAAATCGCCCTTCCCGACCCCTTTGACCGGCCGGCTGCGGTAAGGGATTTCCGGAAACGCCGTTACCGATCTCCATCCGATACGCCCCTTTCCTCACGGACACGGGCCGGCGAATCCAGCACCCACGCCGCCCCCATGCAGAGTTCCGCCGATTCAGGATATCGGGCGAGAATCCTGTCCACCTCGCCGATCCAATACTCGGCCTGCTCGGGCGGTTCCTGATTGCTGATCGGGGTGTGCTTCCAGCCCGTCCAGCCGAGGGCCTCGCCGCGGAAGGTGGTGGCGATTGTCTCCCAGCCGGTCTCCATCGGCCTGGCGATGACGGCCAGGCGAACCGCGGCGACCGCCAGGGCGATCAGCAGAAGTGACCAGGCGGTTCGGTGAAGCCAGATCCTCATCTTCGCGGCCTCAGAATTGCGGGGGACGATGGGTTATTCGAGGCGACCGGCAAGATATTCGCTCTTTCCCGACACACTTCCCCGACTGGCCATGCTCGTACAGCAATTTGACATCCGCCAGCCCAAATGGTACAGTGTATGGCAGATTGCCACATGGGTTCATTTGCGGAGTCTCGCCATGACTGCTGCGGGAAATGACGCACGACTGAACTTCCGGCTCCCTCTGGAGTTGAAACAGATCATCGAGCAGGCCGCTGCCCACACCGGGCAGACGGTGAGTGACTACGCAGTCTCGACGCTCGTTGAGAATGCACGTCGAGTCATCGACGAGCACGATCGTACTGTGTTGAGTCGGCGCGATCGAGCTGTCTTCATCAAACTGCTCGACGACGAAACCGCCAAACCGAATCAGGCGCTTGCTGCGGCGGCCCGGAAGTACAAACGTCAGCGGGCGCAGCGGTGATGTCCCCGTTCGAAATCCGCCGTTTCGCTCCGTCGCTCGATCGCTCGCACTTCGACTGTGGCGTCTCTTCCCTCAACGACTGGCTGGAGAAACAGGTCAGCCAATACCAGCGGCGAGACCTTGCGCGGACCTATGTAGCCCTGCCACGCGGCGACTCTCGCGTGGTGGGATACTATGCCCTTTCCACGCATCGCGTCAGTCACGAGGTATTGCCGGCGGACCAGGCAAAAGGGTTGCCGCGGCTCGACGTGCCCGTAGTCCTCATAGGCCGGTTGGCTGTCGACAAACCCCTTCAAGGTCAGGGATTGGGAGCCACACTGCTTCTTGACGCGTTGGCGCGCTCCGCACATATCTCACGCCACGTCGGCGTTCGCGCCGTGGAAGTGGACGCCATCGACCAATCCGCGAAGACCTTCTATCTCAAATACGGATTCGTTCCCTTACTCGATGACCCCAGACATCTCTTCTTGCCGATGCACGTCATCCGCAAATTGGACTTGCCCGAGACGGAAGTGGATTGATCATCTCTTCCCGCGGAACCGTATCGCCACCTCGATCTCCTTCCCAAAAGGCACCAGCGTCCCTTCTGCATGGAGCCAGTCTTCCGGCTGCGTCCAGACCGTCGTGTTGATCTGCGACGAAACCTGCTGCCCGTCCGCAAACATCAGGTCAAGCCACACGCGGCGGATTTTGAAACAGTCGCTGCCGGGATTGGAGATCGAGAACGTGTTTGCCAGATCAAGCGTGGCGATCGCCTCGCCCGCGAGCGGCAATTCCACGTCGGGGCCCCAGTCGTTCTGGACGCCGGCGGTGGCGGCTTCGACTCCGCGCGACGCCGGCAAGGGACCGATCGCGATGCCATTGAGCGTTCCCGTGGAAATGTAAGGCTCGCTCCCCTGCAGGCCAATCCCCTGGAAGCGGAGCTTGCCGGAAACCGCGCTGCGCAGGAACTTCACGTCCACTTGCTCGGGCATGTTGGGTCCGTCGACGTGCGTCAGCTCGACCGGTTCCTCATGCAGTGTGCGCACCGGCACGGGCACGGCAGTTCTCAATCGCAGGCTCGCCCAACGGGCCCAGTCGCCGGAGGAATTGTCCGTCTTGCCCACGTCGGCGATCAGCTTGAGCTGCACCGTCTTGCCCGCCCAGCGGCCAAGGTCAACCGACCACCCGTCCCAGGCGTGCTTGTCCCAGACCCGCTCGGCGGCCAGCGTTTCCTTTCCGTCTTGATCGACGACCGCCACCTGGTAGAGGATTCCGTCTCCCACATCGCTGCCGTCTCCCTTGCCGATCTCGCACTGGAAGGCGGCTGGAATATCGGGCAGTGTGATCGCCTCGGTCAACGCGAACACGTAACCGGTCCCGCCCATATAGGGCGGGTGCATCGACCAGCCGTCGCGCTCGCTGCCGCCACAGGCAAGTTGATTCTCCGAGTGCACGTAGCCGTAGGTCTGGCCGAAATCGCTCGTTTCCTCCTGGCCGCGAAGCCGCATTCCAAACCGGGCGAAGGCCGGCCAGGGTGCCGCTTCGGCGATCTGCTCTTCCGTCTTCAGCCACCAGGTCTTCTTGTGAACCAACGGTCCCGCTTCGATGCTCAACTCGGCCGGTCGAACACTCTCAAGACGTGGCGGCTCCAGCTCACGCGAGATGGTAATCGTTTGCTCGGGCACAAGCTGCCGCTGCTCCTTCTTGCCGAGAATCTGAATCGCCGCGTCTGTCGGGTGACCAACGTGGGGTACGAGTTCAACACTCAGCGCATCGCTCGTCAACCGGGCCTTGAGATCGGCCAGCGGAACGACGAGAAAATCGAACCACTGGTCTCCGACGCGGTGCCAGAAGAGCTGTCCCATGGGGGCATCGGCGGGGACCTCAACCGTGGCGTTCGTTCCGCCTTGAATCTGTACCGACTCGCCGGGAATGGCGGTCGCGGGGGCGGAAACGGCTTGGTTCGCCGGTTCGGACTTGGGTGTGAGGAGGTAGCTGAAGGCGTTCGGAACCGGTTCCACAAACACCAGGCCCCGGCTGGTCCGCGTTTCGGCCGGCCCGATCGGCTGGCCAGCCTCGTCGAGCGCAACGGCCTCGTCCTGGCGTCCCTCAAGCCCGATTCCAAACCCCACCTCGCACCCGACGGGGATCAGTTCCACCTTGCCGTCCTCGCGCCGGTGGGCGATGAGCTGGCCATCGCAAGCCGCACGCTCAAACCGCGCAAAATGGCCCCGGCCGTTGCCATACGTGTATTTCGGACCATCCACGTAGTCGGCCCGCCGGCCGTCGACGAGCGCGCTCAGCCCGACCAGGTCCTTCTTCTTGGTGTCGCAGGCATACCAGCCGAAAGGCGGCAGGACGACGGGCGACGCTGACGGTCCATCGCTCGGGTGAATTGTCCACGTTTCCTGCGGGTGCCCGTTGACCCACACCTCCATCCCCTCGCGGTAGCGGGTGCGGATCTGCGAACGGCGGTAGGCGCCGCTGGCCAGGGCCGTGCTCGTATCGAGCAGATGGCTGCCGGCGTCGCTGTAGCGGATCGATTCGACCGTGTCTGCAGCATACCTTGGATGAATCTGTTGAACACTGAAATAGCTGCGGAGCGATTCGGCCTCGCCCGCCTCGCGGACGAAGAACCCCGTGTGTCCGAAGGCCAGCGTGGCGGCCAGGAACTGGTCGAGCTTGGCGGCCCAATTGTCGGCCGTGATCCTCCCCGAACGCGACTCGCCAAAGAACATGCCCGTGTTGCCCATGCCGAAATTGCAGCACAGCGGATGGAGCTTCAACAGGTCGAAATCCACCAGCCACGGATTCTCGTCCAGGCGCGCAGCCTGATCCTGGCCATAATTGCCGTCGGTCAGGCCGCAGTAGTACCAGTGGTTGTTGCCTTCGCTGTAGACCGGACCGTTCCAGGTCTGCTTCTGGTGGAGCATGATCTCGCCGTAGGCATAGATCACGTCGGCCATGCGGCCGGCGCCGGGCACGCGGGCGTCGTAGTCCACGCTCGACCAGGGCGTCACCGCTGTGTGGACGTCGCAATAAGAGGTGTCGAGCTGAAACTTCTCTTGAATCACCGGCGAGAGATGACTCTCCAATTCCACGGCCCGGGTCGGCTTGAGCAGGTAGCAGCGAGCCCAGGCAGGCTTCAATTGGCCGTCGCTCATGCGAACAACTCGTTGCGGATCCCAGTGCTCGTTGACCGGGGCGAAATCGAGGTAATTGTTGTAGATTCCATAACGCAGCCCCAGCCCCCGCATAAAACGGGAGTATTCGGCCTGGCCTTCGTCGCCCCCCTTTTCCGGTGCCGCGCGGGTACGGAGGGTGAAACTCTCGCCGCCGTCGCGCCAGCCAACCTCGTGATCCGTCACAACGATCTCGGTCATGCCAAACCGCGCCACCCGCTTCCAGAAGTCGGCATCCGCCTGGCGATCCGAGGCGCCGTGGGCTCGCCACACGCGGCTCCCGGTCACCTCCATCCATGGCGATTTCGGGTTGGGCATCGTGGGCAGCACTTCTTCGAACGTGGGGGCGGCGGTGAGGAACAGCCGTTCAAAACAGTCGTTCCTGCCAGCCTGCTGCCTCGTCTCGGGATTCCAGAGCCGATGATAGCGGGTTCCCCCGTGATAGGTGACACCCGTCGAAGCGATCTCGTTGACGGCGAAAAACTCCGACGCATTGGTGCGAAAATGATCGAACAGCCCCATCATGAACAGCGGCTTGGCGGCGTCTGTGCAAACCAACGCCGCAGGCCGTACCGATCCGCAGGTGAGGTACGGCACCGTGACCAGTTCGACCTGCTTGAGCCCGACGGCCCTGCCCGTGCGGACTTCTCCCACGACTCCTCCGCGACATTCGAAGTCGACGACCAACGATTTCTGCCAGAGACGGAGCCGCAGAATTCCATCAGCCGTATGATCGCCCCATTGGTAGCGCCAACGGGCGGTAACGACGTCGTCGGCCAGGTGGCAGTCAAGCAGTTCTGCCTTGTCAGCAGCGACCGGAGCTTCTTCGCCCGCCGCCTGGAAGCGGAATCCACCGTCGACCATGGGCTGAAATCGCACGTCGCCCGGGCCGATCACTTCGACATCGCTGAGGTCCCCCTTGGCCGGACGATAGCGGTAGGCAATCCGAGTATCGGAACCTTCGTAGGTGAAAGAATACGTGTCTCCTTCCTGTTCTCCCCCAACACGAAAATCGCTCGTGGCGTTCTGGGGCAAGATCGTCTCTTCCCGATTGGGAAAAGGAAGCCGTCCGGGGCCCGTATTCACGCCGGGCGATTGCCCCGCGAAGGGTTCGACGCCGCGGAGCGGCCGCGGTTCGAACGCGAGCGGTTCGAACTCCTCCCGGTAGATGGTCAGATTGTCGAAGTAGAGGGTCCGGTCCTCACGATTGGAGCCGCCGGCCATCTCGATGGAATCGACCATGCCTCCGTCCTTCAGCAGCCCGATCTGCTCGGGCGTGAACCGGCGGTGCATGAGAAACCATTCTTTCCAGTGCACCCGTCCCATTTCCACGCGGCTGATCTGCCCGGCGGCCGAACGAAGCACCACCGTGATCGAAACCTGGGGGGTGCTTGGGTCGGAACTGTAGGCCCAATTGTTCCCATACACCCATAGCGTCACGCAATCTGCCCCGTCAGCCACGGGAAGCGGCTTCGGCGGCCTCAGGGTAACAACCGGCCCCCCACCATCGGCCCGATAGGTAAGCTTGCCCACGAACTTGCCCCAGAGCTGCTGCTCACGCGAAGCTGCCAGCCTGGCCACGGAGTGTTTCACGGCCACCGTCCAGCCGTCCAGATTCTCGAAGTCCACCAGGGCCGGACGAGGGTCCTCGACGCGGCCGGCCCAGTCCATCTCGTAAGGCCGTTTTCCAATGGGGGGTTCGGCAGCCAGGCTGGTGCCCAGAAGCCCGAGAATAGTAAGAATTCCCGTCCAGACTTGCGGTTTCTTCATCTTGTGGCCTCAACTTGGTGTTCACAGACAGCCCTCGGGAGTCTTTGCGGGCCATTTTAGTGCTACGGGCATGGCACAAGCAAGTTGAGCGGTAAGGTGCGGGGCGGTAGAATTGGTGGGTTGAAGATGGTGTGTGGCCGCGGTCTGGGTAGCACGCTCGAAATAATACGGAGTTGAATCCATGAGTTCCCACAGTCCCATCCGCCGCCGTGACTTCTTGCGCCATGCGTCGGCGGCGGTGGCTGCTGTCTCCGTTGGGCAGACCAGTTGGGCTCGCGAGAAGGCGGTGCCGGGCTATCTGGCCGGCTGCGAGATGCTCTATGCCGAAGATCCGCAGAAGGCGGCCGTGGCGTGGTTCTCCGACGCTCGATTCGGGCTGTTCATGCACTATGGGCTCTACAGCCTGCTGGGACGCGGCGAGTGGGTCATGTACAACGAGAAGATCCACGTGGCCGACTACGAACGGCTCAAGGAACAGTTCACTGCCGAAAACTTCGACGCCGACTACATCACCGATCTGGCCCTCGAGGCCGGCATGCGCTATGTCAACCTGACGGCCCGGCATCACGATGGCTTCTGCCTGTTCGACACGAAGACAACCCAGTACAACAGCCTGCAGAGCCCTGCCCGTCGCGATCTGATCGGCGAATTGGCCGAGCAGTGCCAGAAGAAGAACCTCGGCTGTTTCTTCTACTATTCCTACGCGGTCGACTGGCGTCATCCCTACACCTATCCTCATCACATGGGCCGCATCAGCAAGCCCGACTGGGCCGAGCCGGAGCCGACCTACAAGTGGAAGGGACCGGAGGACTTCGCCAGGTACATCGAGTACGCCCACGAGCAAATTCGAGAGTTGCTCACCAATTACGGCCCGGTCGCCGGGATCTGGTTCGACCCGATCATGGGCTACTACGCCCAGCCCGACCTGTTTCCGATCCACGAGACCTACGCCATGGTGCGGCGGCTGCAGCCGCAAACCCTGATCTCGTTCAAGCAGGGGGCAACCGGCACGGAAGACTTCGCGGCGCCCGAGCGATCGGGAGGGTCGCTGGCCCACCGGGTCAAACAGTCGAGGTTCGGCCACAAACCCGTCAAGATCGCCACGGAATCGTGGGACTCGAACCAAACCAAACACAACGAAATCTGCGACACGATGCAGCCCCGTGTTTGGGGTTACCAGAAGGACGACGACGGCAACCACGATACCCGCGACGACGTCCTTCGCAAGCTGGCCGCGGCGGCTACCCAGAAGTGCAACCTGCTCCTGAACACGGGCCCGTTGCCCGACGGTTCGATCCACCCGGGCGATGCCGAAACGCTCCGGCAAGCGGGCAAGTACATCCGCCAGAACGGCTGGCCGACGGTCGACCAGTGGCCCAGTGAGGCTGAGGCCGTGCTCTGAGAAATGATGAATGTCGAAATCAGAATGACGAAAGAAGTCCGAAGGCCCAAATGACCAAGGCAACACCGGAGTGATTTCGCGCTCGTGCTTCGTTCATTCGTCATTCTTTCGTCATTCGGTTTTCAACATTCGTCATTTCAGAAGTGGTGACTCTCATGAAGCGTGCAGGGCTGCTTGCGATCGTGCTGGCTTTCGTCACTTGCGTTTCTTCAAGGGCAGAGGATAGCGTCAGAATCACTCCCGACGTCGTCTACGGCCACAAGGACGGGATGGCCCTGACGTTCGACGTGTTCCGGCCGGAACAAAACGCCCACGGGATCGGGCTGCTGTTCATGGTCAGCGGCGGTTGGCATTCGGGCTGGCAACCGCCGGAGCAGATGCAGGGCCTGTTTGAGCCGGTGCTCGAGCGGGGCTTCACCGTGTTTGCCGTGCGGCACGGCTCGGCCCCGCGCTACAAGGTGCCGGAGGCGATTGACGACGTTCGTCTCGCGGTTCGCTTCATCCGTTCCCACGCGGCCGATTACGGCGTGGATGCCGAGCGGCTGGGCGTTTTCGGCATGAGCGCCGGCGGGCATCTTTCAATGATGCTGGCAACCACCGGTGATGACGGCGATCCAATCGCCAAGGACCCGCTCCTGCGCGGCAGCAGCCGCATCGCGGCCGCCGTGGCCTATTTCGGCCCCACCGATCTGCGCCCCTGGGTGACCGGCCCCGATCCTGGAATGCGCGACCGCTTCACGGCCCTGCAGTTCGACGGCCAGTTGGCCGACGATTGCTCGCCCCTGCTCCAGGTGACCAAAGACGATGCCCCCACGCTCCTCATCCACGGCGACAAGGACGATCTCGTGCCGATCGACCACAGCCACACCATGCTCAAAGCCATGCAGGAAACCAACGTGCCCTGCGAGCTGCTGACGATCGAGGGCGCCGGGCACGGCTTCCCGGGGGAAGGCGGCCGGCGAGCCATGGAAGCGATGGTGAATTGGTTCTCGAAATACCTCGTCAGGAAATGACGAATGCGAAATCCGCATGACGAAAGAAGTTCGAAGGCTACCAGCAGCGAGACGTGTTTGTCGATGCCGAGACGGAAGTCTTCACCTGGATGGCAAGCCAGATGGATGCACGACGCCGCAAGGGGCAGCCGGTGGTTTACCTGATGGACGGCCAACGCAGCTTGTGGGCTCCGTGAGCTGCATAAGCATGGTCTACTTGCCGTTTCTTTTTCGAAGCCAGAAGGCTGGAAGCCGGTGGACCGCGCGGACAATGCAACCCGTCCGCGCGG
>CAYSCH010000090.1:0-19063 GCA_964429355.1 uncultured Planctomycetaceae bacterium
ATTCAGGCAAGCCTGGTCGGGCAGATTCTGGTGGCCTGCCCGCCAACGCGGGGGCGCGCGTGGTTGCCGTGGATCGTATATCTTGGGAGAGGTCGCGATGAAGATCGGCGCGTTCACGAAGAGTTTTCAGGACTGGGACATTGCCACTGTATGCCAGCGGTTTCGCGAAATCGGGCTGGACGGCCTGGACCTGACCGTCCGGAAGAACGGTCATATTGAGCCTGTGGATGTGCCCACCAAACTGCCGGCCGCGTCGAGGATCGCCCTTGAAGCCGGCCAGCAGATCCTGTTCATAACGACCGATATCACCGATGCCAACCCCGAGGCCGAACGGACCCTGGCCACCGCGGCGGAGGTCGGCATTGGTCGTTTCAAGCTCGGCTACTACCGATACAAACCGTTCGGCGATCTGGCCAAGCAGTTGGATGAGACCCGCAAGCGAATCGAGGGCGTGATTGCAGTTGCGAAGAAACACGGCATTCTGCCGTGCATTCATATCCACTCGGGACCGTATCTTCCGTCGCACGGAACGCAGCTCTACCAGCTCATCTGCGACTATTCTCCCCGCGATGTGGGCGCCTATGTGGACATGCTCCACATGGTCCTCGAAGGGGGCGAGGATGGTTGGCGACAGGGGCTCGACCTGCTTGCGCCCTGGATTGCGCTGGTGGCTGTTAAGAACTTCTGGTGGGAAAAGGCCGATCGGGATCAGTACGGTCAGCAGCGATGGAAGAACAAGGTGGTTCCGATCGCCGACGGGCTCTCTCCCCTGCCCGACTATGTCAAGACGCTCCAGAAAGTGGGCTACGACGGCATCTACTCGCTGCACAGCGAGTATCAGGGCAGCCACAGCTTCGCAGACCTTGATACGGAAGGATGCCTGAAGCAGACCGCCGCCGATCTGGCATTCTTCAAGGGGCTGTTGAACGCCTGAATCACAGCGGCCCGGCGCATGGCCGTTGGGCCTTCTCTGTGCCGAGGCAGTACTCCCCGCGGAGACCCTGCCTTGGCCAAAGGGTGGGTACTGGGTGGGCGTCCATCACCAATCGGATCTCAAATGCATCTTGACTGATTTGAAAAGTTGCGTTAATATCGCAACATAACAAATCGGAGATGATGCGATGTCTGCACCGTGGCAGTTGACTAGCCAGATGTTCCTGTCGACCGAGGAGGTCGAAGCACTGCTCGGGCATGTGCGTCAACTGGGGACGTCCGTGGCAGGACGGGCGAAGCTGACGGCCGAGTTGGATCGGCTGATCGTTGAAGGGCTCCTGTTCTCGGGGCTTCGCACAACCGAGTTCTGCCATCTGACAGTGGCCGACACGATCGTTGGACAGGGCAAATCGGTGTTCGTCATCTCGGGGCTTCGCGGGCGGGAACGAACGGTCCATATCCCTCGCGAGGTGAGTTGTCTTGTGGAACGATTCTGCCGCGATGTGCGACCAAACCTGCTTCCGGTGGGCGTTACCGCAACCGATCTCTGCCAGCCGCTTCTCTATGGGCAACGAAACAACCCCATGGAACGAACCGGGCTCTACCGGCGGGTTGTGCGGATTCTCACGGCGGCCGGACTGGGTGATCGGGCGAGCGTCCAGTTGCTGCGCCACACCTACGGCTACCTGGCCTACAGGCGATCAGGGGGCAACCTGCTGTTCGTCCAGCGTCAACTAGGACATGCCCACCCGATGGTGACAAGCGTCTATGCGCAGTTTGTTGACGAATCGTACGAGACGATTGCGGAGATGGTGTACGGAGAAAGGCAATAACACGGAGAAAACTTGGAAATGGTCAAGGCGCGACTTGCCGAGGCCGCAACAGCGACGTAATCTGAAGCGGACTCCCCGTCTTCAGCCTGACATCCCCGTGGATGACCATGTTTCGTGTCAAAATTTGCGGCATCACAACTGCTGACGATGCTCGGGCCGTTGCGGCGGCTGGGGCCGATGCCATCGGACTGAATTTCTTCCAGAAGAGTCCGCGGTTTCTCCCCTTGGAGGCAGCCCGGGCCGTGGTGGATGCCGTCCCCGCAGGGGTGGTTAAGGTTGGGTTGTTTGTGAATTCAACGGCCCGCGAGATCGTTGCGGCGCATGATCGATTCGGCCTTCATCTGGTCCAACTCCATGGTGACGAGCCTCCTGAGTTCCTCAAGGAACTGCGGCGTCTTCCCGTAATGAGGGCGTTTCGAATGGGGGATGAGGGACTTCCTCCGATCCTCCACTACCTCGAAAGGTGCCGGGAGCTCGACTGCCTGCCGCGGCTGGTTCTGATCGATGCTTTCCGCGAGGGCTGTTTCGGCGGCACGGGAGCAACCGCCAACTGGACCATCGCCCGTCAGTATCCGGTAGCTGCCTGGCATCCCCCACTGGTTCTTGCAGGAGGTCTGACACCGGACAATGTCGCCGGGGCAATCACGGAGGCACGGCCTCGCGCGGTTGATACGGCCAGTGGTGTGGAGAGTACTCCAGGCAGGAAAGATGCCGCCTTGGTGAAGAGGTTTGTGGAGTCGGCAACCGTGGCCCTGGCTCAACGCTGAAATCACGCTTCGCGCTGCAATCCGCCCCAATCAGGCTAGTCTCCTTCCCCCCTGGCAGAACCTCGGCCCAGAGCCTATCATCAAAGGTCTTGATGCTGGGCGCGGTTCTGTGGGGCTTGTATCTCGGCTCGTTCGATGTGCCTGGTTTCCTGCCGCCCCGTTCCAATAGAAGATCGGCACGTTGCCAAGAGAGGTTGCCTGCTCCAGGTGGGGCAGGCACCAGGAAACTCGTGCTTTCCAGGGAGGTCATTGTGTCCCAAGTCGAAACCAAGTTGCCCTACAAGGTTGTCGAGTGCTCGCCGGAGGAGTTCCAGAAGCTGGCTGACTTCGGCCACAAAGAGATCATGCTCGCCGAGAACGAGATGCCCGGATTGATGACCCTCCGGGAGAGGTATGGCAAGGCGAAGCCGCTGGCTGGTGCCCGCATTGCAGGCTGCCTCCACATGACGATCCAGACGGCCGTCCTGATCAAGACCCTCAAAGCCCTGGGGGCTGAGGTCACCTGGACGAGCTGCAACATCTTCTCGACCCAGGACCATGCGGCGGTGGCGATCGCCGACCTCGGGATTCCCGTGTTTGCCTGGAAAGGGGAAGACCTCCAGGATTACTGGGACAACATCCTCACCCAGATCGGTTCCTTCGAGGACGACAAGGGCCCCAATCTTCTCCTGGACGATGGTGGCGACCTGACGCTCTTGATTCACAAGGGGGTCGAGTTCGAAAAATCGGGGAAGGTCCCCGATCCGAGTTCCGTGAAACATGTCGAGGAGAAGGCTCTGCTCACGACTCTCAGGCGGAGTCTCCAGGAGGATCCGACCCGGTTCACCCGGCTCGCCAAGCAGATTCAGGGAGTGAGCGAGGAGACAACCACGGGTGTCCACCGACTGTACGAGATGCACTCGAAAGGGCAGCTCCTCTTCGCGGCAATCAACGTGAACGACTCGGTCACGAAGAGCAAGTTCGACAACCTCTATGGCTGCCGTGAATCACTGGCCGACGGCATCAAACGGGCGACCGATGTGATGGTGGCAGGCAAGGTCGTGGTGATCTGCGGCTACGGCGACGTGGGCAAGGGATGCGCCCATTCCATGAAGTCCTACGGTGCCCGCGTATTGATTACCGAAATCGATCCGATCTGTGCCCTTCAGGCTGCCATGGAGGGATATGAAGTCACGACCATGGAGGATGCGGCTTCGCGGGGAAACATCTTCGTCACCACGACCGGTTGCCGCGACGTGATCCGCGCCGAGCACATGGCGAAAATGCCCAACGATGCCATCGTGTGCAACATTGGACATTTTGACCTCGAAATCGATGTGGCTGCCCTGGAAGACTTTCCGGGGATCAAGAAGATGAACATCAAGTCGTTGGTGGACCGTTACACGTTCCCCGATGGCCATTCGATTCTCCTTCTGGCCCAGGGGCGTCTGGTCAATCTCGGTTGTGCCACAGGCCATCCTTCGTTTGTGATGTCGAACTCGTTTACGAACCAGGTTCTGGCACAGATGGCGCTCCTGAACGAGCCGGAAAAGTATCCCCTCGGCGTGCACGTACTGCCCAAGAAACTCGACGAAGAGGTTGCCCGCCTTCACCTGGAGAAGCTCGGAGTGAAGTTGACCAAGTTGACCTCAGCCCAGGCCGGTTACCTAGGGATTGCCGTGGACGGACCCTACAAGCCGGATCATTATCGGTATTGATTCAATAGCGTCGCACTCGACGCATGGGGATTCTGGAAACAACCGAAGCCCCACCGGGAGCCTCTTCCGGTGGGGCTGTTTTCTGGTCATGTTCTGCCGAGTGCCACGGAAGTCGGTTCCGGGGAGAAACTTCGCAGTCGGCCGGTGTCACGGCCGGGACGCGGATGCCGAACATCCGCCCCCTGCTCGGCCTGGAAGCCGATTTCGGGTCGTGCGGGCTCTTATTCGGCCCCGACGATTGGGAGCTTCCGAGGCGGGCCCCGGTTGACATCCGGCGAGGCCTCCAGGATAACCGGAGCTTGGTCCCTTACTGAAGCCAAGGCCACATTCCCCCCGTCAGAGCTAGCATGCCCGAGATTCAAGCCTTTCGTGGTATTCGATACAACATGGGCCACGTCGGTTCGCTGAGCGACGTAATTGCACCCCCCTACGACGTCATCAATCCTGACTTGCAGGACGCGCTCTACAAGAAGCATCCCTGTAACGTGGTGCGGCTGATTCTCAACCGGATCGAACCGACGGATGACGAAGTCAGCAATCGCTACACCCGTGCGGGCCGGTTCTTAAAGAGTTGGAAGGACGAGGGTGTGCTGTTCCAGGAGGCCGATCCGGCGATCTACGTGTATCACCAGGAATTCGAGGCGATGGGGCAGACCTTCGTTCGGCGGGGTTTCATGGCCGGGGTGCGGCTTCAGCGGTTTGGTGAGGGAATGATCTTCCCCCATGAACAAACCCTGAGCAAGCCCAAGGCGGACCGGTTGATGCTGACGGCGGTGTGCAAGGCGAATTTGAGCCAGGTCTTCGGGCTTTACCCGGATGAGGCCTGCGAGGTCCAGCGAGTCCTCGATGCAGCGATTGCCGACAGGACGCCCCTGGTAGCCGTTGATCACCTGGGCGTGGTGCATCGCATGTGGCCAGTGACGGATGTATCGGTCATTTCGGCCGTAACGGGAATGATGGGACCCAAGCCGATCTTCATTGCCGACGGGCACCACCGCTACGAGACGGCCTGCGACTACCGGGACCAGGTTTACGACAGCGGGTTTCTGAGTCCAGAGCACCCAGCCAACTACGTGTTAATGCAGTGCGTGGCGATGGAAGATCCCGGCCTGGTCGTGCTGCCGACCCATCGACTGCTGCCGGGCGTGCCAGAACTGTCGGCCGAGGAGCTGGCTCGAGGGCTGGGCGAGTTCTTCCTGACGCGCGACGCGGGCGAGGGGCCAGCGGCAGCCAATGAAGTCTGGGAGGATATCGAAACCGCGGATGGTCAGGATACGATGGCGGTTTACACGAAGAAGGATGGTCGGTGGACGATCATTCAGCTTACCGCGGCCGGGCGGGAGAAGATGGACGAAGTGGCCGTGGACCGCGATCCAACCTGGCGGCAACTGGGAGTGAGCATCCTCCACCGCCTCGTGATCGAGACCCTGCTGGTTCCCGGTGTCGCGGTGCAGCCCAAATATGTGCACCTGGTTGAAGAGGTGGTGGAAGGGCTCCAGTCGGGACAGTATCCGCTGGCAGTTCTTGTAATGCCTGCAACGGTCAATCACATCCGCCAGGTAAGCATGGCGGCCGAACGGATGCCGGCCAAGAGCACCTACTTCTATCCGAAGCTGCTCAGCGGGATGGTGATCAATCCGCTCGAACCGTAGCGGTCGGTCGCGGTCGGCAATGCGACGGTTTTTGGTGGCTTGGCTCGCCTATCGCTGACGGCGGGATGCGGTACCGGTTACCTTTGCCCCTGCCTGTTGCGTCGTCGGCAGTACCGCTGGGAAACGAACTTGTCTGGAAAGCCGCGATTCTGGATGTCGCGGTGCCGTCTGACGAATCGCCATTGGCTCTTGGGAATGCTCCGCATCTGCGTTTCACGTGAAACAAACGGTCTGGGCTCGCTTTTCTGTTCCGCACTTGGCGCAAAACGGGTCTGGTGAGATCTTGCGGATCGTGGAAACGGGGCGTTTCACGTGAAACGTGCGGGTCCGGTCGTATGTGGTCGGGGGTACGATCGTTCAATACTGCCTTGGTGCCAATAAGGTCTTCGTAAGATCGAGGCTGGCATCACGCAAGGCCATTTGGCCATCGGGCAGGCTCCTGCCGGGTCGATCTCAATTGGCATTTCCTGGATTTGCAGTTCGGTGTTAGAATTCATGCCGCGCTTCTGTGGAGGTTTTTCGGGAGTCGAGACGGCAGGGAAGGCCCCACGACATGTTTCGACTCCTCAGGCGCCCGTCGGCATGGAGGCCGAAACGTTGGGACGCATTCTCTGCGTGGCAAATCAGAAAGGTGGCGTTGGCAAGACCACCACTGCCGTGAACCTGGCCGCCGGGTTGGCGAAGTCCGGTGCGCGGACTCTCCTGGTGGATCTCGATCCCCAGTGCAACGCCACGACCGGCCTGGGCCGATCGCCGACCCAAAGCCATGCACTCGTGTCCGGCCAGCCTTTTCATGAGGCCGTCGAGGCCACAGACGAAGAGAATCTCGACCTCTTGGCGGGCAGTCGCCGCTTCCGGGACGTGGAAGCCCTTGCCCAGAACAACTCCCAGGAGGCCGCCGTCTTTGAACGTCGCCTGATGGCTGCGGCGAATGCATACGATTTCATGCTCATTGACTGTCCTCCCTCCCTTGGCCAGCTTACCAAGACGGCATTGGCGGCTTCTACCGAGGTCGTCATGCCGATTCAGTGCGAGTATTTCGCCATGGAAGGCCTGGCCCAGATGATCGAGGTGATTCGAAGCGTGATGGAACGTCCGGATCGCCGGCTCGAGTTTGGTGGTATCGTGTTGACCATGTACGACCCGTCGCTCGAGTTGACGCACGAAGTGGAGGCGGAGGTGCGGGACTTTTTTGGTGAAGTGGTTTATCAATCGGTCATACCGCGCGACGTCGCCGTTGCGGAGGCGCCCAGCCACGGCCTGTCCGTGCTGGACTATGCCCCTCGCTGTCGAGGCACGCGTGCTTATGTCGAACTCTGCATGGAGGTACTCGAACGTGACTAGGGAAAGACGCTTGGGCCGAGGGTTGGAGGCTCTGCTCGGAAAGGTCGCCACCCAACAGGCCGAGGAGAACACGGCCGCCCTCGACAATTCAACTTCGCGACCGTGGCTGGCGACGGAGTCGCCCTACGGGTTGGGAGATCAACCGTATTCTCTCGGCCCCGCAACGGCTTTCGAACGGCCGACCGTAAGGGTGGATGCTGCCCATCCGATGGCAACTCCTGCGAAGGCCGAAGTGACCGTTGAAGACGAGGTGGCACCGCCCACACGACTTGATATCCGCCTGATCGACAGCAATCCCTTTCAGCCTCGGGAAGATTTCGACGACGCCGATCTCGAGACCCTGACCGACAGCCTCCGTACCCACGGGCTGCTGCAGCCGCTGGTCGTGCGGCCGATGGGCAATCGATACCAGTTGGTGGCCGGCGAACGCCGGCTGCGGGCTGCGGCGAGGGCTGGTTGGACGGAAGTTCCGATTCTCGTTGTCGATGTCGACGATCGGGAGACGGCCGAGCTGGCGATCATTGAGAACCTGCAGCGAAAGGACCTCAACCCGCTGGAGAAGGCTTCGTCGTTCCAGCGCTATCTCGACACCTACGGCTGCACCCAGGAGGAGCTTGCTTCGCGGCTGAAGATCGATCGGTCGACGGTCGCCAACCTGATCCGTCTGCTTGAGTTGCCTGACGAAGTCCAGGTGGCCGTTCGGGAGAGCCGGATCAGCCAGGGGCATGCCAGAGCGCTGTTGCCTCTGGGCGACGAGCGAGAGCAGGTGGAGTTCTGCAAGAGAATCCAGGATGAGGCATTGTCGGTTCGTACGACGGAATCGCTTGTGCAGGAGATGATCTCGGTTGAAGATGCTGAGCCCCTGGGGGTCGTCGATCGCGACGGTGCGAGCCGCAAGGCTCGGGCTACGAGCGAACACGTGGCTGTGCTCGAACAGGAGTTTCGTTCCGCACTGGGAATGCGGGTAAGTATCACTCACAATTCCCGTGGCAAGGGAAAGCTCGTGGTGCATTTTAAGAACCACGACGAGTTCGACCGACTGCGACGGCAAGTGTGTGGAGTGAGTGAGGAAAACGTAAGGAGTGAAGCGAGCTAGCTCCAGGGTTTGGGATTGACTCGAATTGAGGGGTGGTACTATACTCCCACCCCCAAACGTCTGCGCAGTACCCGCGGTGCAGGCACAACTCATTGCTAACAAAAGGTTTATGGAGGAACCGCGATGACCCGAAGGGATGTCACTTGGCGAGAGGCCCGGAAAGGGGTACGGGCTGTGTGGATTGTCTGGATTGCATCGGTCGCAGCGAGCTTGTTGGCGGCATTGCCGGCAGTGGTATGGGCCGCAGCGCCGGCCGGACCGCCGAAGCCCAAGAACGAGGAAGTCCTGCAGGTGGTCGCTCGCGTCAACGGCGAAGACATCACTCGGAACGAGTTGGCCGAGGAATGCGTGCGCCACTACGGCGAAGACGTGCTGGAGCGGATGACCAAGAAGCTCCTGATCATTCAAGAGTGCAAGCGGCGCGGGATCGAGGTTACCCAGGAAGAGGTGAACGCCGAGATCCACCGGATGGCGACCCGTTTCAAGCTGCCCGTCGACCAATGGCTGAAGCTGCTCAAGACAGAGAGGGGGATCAACCCGAGCCAGTACTCGAACGATATCATTTACCCAACGCTGGCACTTCGCAAGATTGCCGAGGGGCAACTCAACGTATCGGAAGCGGAGTTGAGGATCGAGTGGGAGAAGTACTACGGCCCTTCGGTCAAGGCGAGGATGATCGCGTGCAAGTCCGCCGAGAAAGCGCAGAGATTGTACGCAATGGTCAAGGCCAAGCCGGACGATTTTGGCACCATCGCCAAGAACGAATCGGAAGACGCCAACAGCGCCAGTGTGAACGGAATGGTGAATCCGATCCGCCGGCATCTCGGCTACAAGGAAATCGAAGACGCCGCCTTCCAGTTGAAACCCGGCGAGATCTCGCCGGTGATTCAGGTGGCGGAGCAGTTTGTGATTCTGAAGTGTGACGGACATATTCCGGCCCAGAATGTGAGCTTTGAGGATGCCAGGCCGTTGCTCGAGGAATCGGTGAACGAATCGAAGCTCCGCGTGGCCGCGGGCAAGCTTTTCACGGAATTGCAGCAAAAGGCCACGGTGGTCAACGTCTTCAACGATCCGGTGAAGAAGAAGGAGAGGCCAGGGGTGGCCGCGTTGATCAACGATTTGCCCGTCAGCATTGCGGAGTTGGGCGAGATGTGCATCGATCGCCACGGCGAGGAAGTGCTGGAGGGAACGATCAGCCGCCGCCTTATCGAGCAGGAGTGCAAACGCAGGCAGATCAAGGTGACCGAGGAGGAGATTGACGCGGAAATTGTCAACGCAGCAGCGACGATGCTCGAATTGGGGCCCGACGGAAAGCCCGACGTGCAGAAATGGCTGGCGCTGGTCACCGAGCAGCAAGGAGTGTCGGTCGAGGTCTACCGTCGCGATGCGGTCTGGCCGTCAGTCGCGTTGCGAAAGATCGTCGGCCCTTCCGTGAAGGTCACGGAGGAGGACCTGCAAAAGGGGTTCGAGGCGAACTTTGGCGAGCGGGTGCGCTGCCTGGCAATCGTGCTGGACAATCACCGGCGGGCAACCGAAGTCTGGACTCTTGCCCGGCAAAATCTGAATCGTGATTATTTCGGCGATCTGGCCGAGAAGTACTCGGTGGAGGCTGGAAGCCGATCGTTGCGAGGTGAGGTGCCGCCCATTCAGAAGCACGGCGGACAGCCAGTGCTGGAGGAGGTGGCCTTCAAGCTCAGTCCGGGTGAACTCTCCAGCATCGTGCAGGTCGGGGAGAATTTCGTGATCCTGCTGTGCGAAGGGCGGACGAAGCCCGAGCCGGTGGCACTGGCAGACGTTCGTGACGACATTCTCAAGGACGTTCACGAGAAGAAGTTGAACCAGGCCGTTGGCAACTACTTCCAGGACCTACGGGATCGCGCGACGATCGACAACTTCGTCGCGGGCACGACTCAAGCCCCGAAGCCCAGCCCGGAGGGGATGCAGCGAGCGGTCAAGCCGGTGGATATGAATCGCATCCTCCGCTGATAACCACGAGTCTCTTGCCTTCCATCCCAACGACGCTCGATAGACAGATCGAGCGTCGTTGCTCGTTTCTTGGAGAACGTCATGCCGGAATCCGCGCCGGGGCACGTCATCAATGGCCTGTGTAAATGGGAGGCAACGGCTTGATCGACGGCAACGGGGCAATCTGCCGTGGCGGTTCCTGATTGGGAGCGGTGGTCGGAGCCGCCATGGGGATATGGGGAGGAGGTGTCGTCGAGCCGGCGGGGGGCAGGGGTGCTGCGGAGCCGGGGGGTGGGACAGTCGTGTTGGGCATCGGTGCCGAACGTTGCGCCATCGCCTGGGGCTGCCTGGCTGTCTGCGGCGGTGTGACCCCCGGGGCAACCGGCATCGTCGGTTGAAGCTGTTCGAGCCAGATTCGGGCGTCTGCCATGGACGAGTCGAGTGCGAGAGCTTCCTGAAACAGGCGGATTGCCCCCTCCTTGTCCCCGGTTTTCTGCAGCAAATAGCCAAGGTTGTAGCAGGCAACGGGTCGCGGGTGAACGGCTGCCAGATGCGAGAAGGCTCTATCGATCTGATGTGACTGCACTAGTATCGTCGCCAGGTTGTTGCGGTAGCGGGTCTGCTTAGGCTCAAGCTGAATGGCCTTTTCAAGCGATGCGATGGCTTCTTGGAGGTTGCCCTGGCGGGCGCAGCAGATACCCAGATCGTTGTGGGCGGTCGGGTTGGTCGGATAGGTGGTGATGACCTTGCGATAGATCTCGGCGGCCTGTGCCAACTTGTCCTGGCGATCGAGCATATGGGCGTAGCCCATGAGTGCATCGAAATTCTTTGGCTCGAGCTGCAAGGCCTGCCGGTAATGAAACTCGGCCTTCGCCGAATCGCCAGACTGTTCGGTCATTCGTGCCACAGCGACATGGAATTCGGCGCTCGGCGTCGCGGGCACCGAAAGAGAGATCGGGTCCGACGTCTCCTGGGTGGAGGGTTTTGGCTTGAAGGCGTGAGTCATCTTGCCGAAACCGCTCTTGATGGACGACGAGAACTTCGAGGCCATCGAGCGTTCAGGCTCTCTTGCCGAGTAGGTAGTCTGCACCTGGGCCGTGGCAGTCGAGAGCAACAAATGCACCAGTGCCACGGGCAGCAAGGTGTTTCGCAGGAAACGCCAACCCGCCAGGCGACTCGGAGAGGATCGGGCGAGGATGGAATCCAGCGCGGCGCGCTGTCCTGGCAAGCGATCTGCCGGCAGGGATCGACAGGTTGTCTGGAAAAAGTGTGGAAGTCGCATCATGGTATTCCTTATGGGATACGCGCGGCCGAGCGCGCCGACCACATTGGTCCAACGCCCGGAGCCAGGATGGTCCTCCTTGGTTGGGGGAGGGAAATGCCGGATCCAGACTTGAGGGCGCTGGCTGGCCCTATTGTGGCCGCATCCCAGAGAATCGGTTGTGTCGCACGCTCGGCTAAAACCGAATCGGTGGATTGGGGAAAATTTGCTGATTGGAGCGTCTTTTCGGCCGGACGAAAACCCCGCCAGTGGTGTGGTTTGGAACCTTGACATACGCTGTTGACGGTGCCAAAATTAACAACTTTGGCCGGCCCGTGCCTCGTGGCGGAGACGATTGAGACCGCCGACCCGACCCCCAGGCGAGCACCTTGGGAACAGAATACCTGTTCCCGCTGGTATTTCGGGCTGATGTAGGCACCTCCCTTGCGCTATCGGTGGTCCCAGGTGCCCCGGTGACGCTTCGAGGTGTCGCCGGCTGACCACGGGGTTTCCGCCGAAAACCGTCCGCTACCTTCACCCCTCGAGGGAACAGGAACCATCATGCCCGTTACCGCAATCGTTGGAACACAATGGGGAGACGAGGGAAAGGGCCGGATGGTCGACCTTCTGGCGGCCGAGGCCGACGCGGTAGTACGGTATCAGGGCGGGGCCAACGCGGGTCACACGATCATCAACGATCTTGGGAAGTTCGTGTTTCATTTGCTTCCGTCGGGGATGCTTTCGTCGCACACCATCAACATCATTGGGACGGGGGTGGTTGTCGATCCCGAGAGACTGGTGATGGAACTGGACGAACTGCAGCGCGCGATTTCGGAGACGGGCCGGCTGATTGTGTCGGATCGAGCGCACGTGGTGTTGCCCTTCCATCGGCAGATCGAGGAGGCATTGGATCAGTCGCCGAAGACCCTCAAGTACGGTTCCACCAAGCGAGGAATTGCGCAGGCCTATCAATTCAAGGCGGCCAAAGTGGGTCTGCAGGTGGGAGAACTGCTCGCGGACGAGGCGACGCTCCGGGGCCGGCTCGAACCGGCCGTCGAGTTTGCGAATATCTTCTTTCGCGGACTTGGATCGCCCGAGACGACGGTGGATGCAGTGCTGGATTATCTCCGCCCGTTCATACCCAGGCTGCGACCTTACATCGCCAACCCGTTCCCGACGATCCGTGAATTGATTGCCGACGGCAAACAGATACTGGTGGAGGGGCAGCTCGGTACGCTGCGAGATCTGGACTGGGGAATCTACCCTTATACGACTTCTTCAAACCCGATTGCCGGGTATGCCAGCGTCGGTGCAGGCATACCGCCGATGGAAATCACCAAGGTGCTGGGGGTCGTCAAGGCCTACAGTTCGTGCGTGGGAGAAGGGCCGTTTGTCACGGAACTGTTCGGCGATCTGGGCAACAAGATTCGCGAGGTGGGAAAGGAGTATGGGGCCGCGACCGGACGTCCCCGGCGGATCGGCTGGTTCGACGCGGTGGCCACCCGCTACGGAGCCCAGATCCAGGGGGCAACATCGCTTTGCGTGACCCTGCTCGACGTCCTTTCCTGCGTCGACACGATCGGTGTGTGCACACGGTATCGGATTGACGGCGAAGAGACGGACGTTTTTCCCATCTACCACGGATTGACCAAGGCGGACGCGGTTCTTCAGGAGATGCCGGGCTGGCGCACTCCGATCACCGGGATCCGAAAGCTGGAAGGTCTTCCCAAAGAAGCGAGGGCCTATCTGGACGTGATCGAAACGTCGGTTGGCGTTCCCATCTCGCACATTTCCGTGGGGCCAAGCCGGGAACAGATCATCTACGTGTAGGATCGACCGCCACCTTGTCGTGGGCGAGCAGCAGTGCGAGCGGCTCGATGCGCCAGCTTCCGGCGGGCCAGAGGTCTTCGTAAAGGACTCGAGAGTGCCAGGGGCGGTTGGGGAGTCCCTTTGGATCCGGAACGCGCTTATCCGTCCGCCGTTCTTTTCGCGCGTACGAAGACAGTTCTTTCCCCCGCTCTGGACGGGTTGAATGTGATGCCAGCGCTGTCATACTCGGGGCACGCTTACACGCTTGAAGGATCGGAATCATGGTTGTTTCCCGGGGCATTTGCATGAAGTCAACGAACAAATGGCTGACGGAAGGGCGGCATCGTCGCCTGCGATGTGAAACGCTTGAGAACCGGCTTCTGCTGTCGGTAACGATGACCGACTACGAGCAGTTGATGGTCTATTATGTCAATCGGGCACGGGTTGATCCGGCGGCCGAAGCCGCCCGTCTTGGTGTGGGCCTGAATGACGACCTCCCTGCGGGGACCATCTCTCCCGATCCCAAGCAGCCGCTCGTTGCCAACCAGGCCCTGGTCGACGCCGCCGTGGGGCACACCGCGGACATGCTGGCGAGAGATTTCTTCGCCCACGACAACCCGGAAGGCGAGGACTGCGTTGACCGGGCAGGCCAGGAACATTATCCGTCGACCTATGTAGGAGAGAATATCTCGTGGGAAGGTTCCACGGGCACGCTGGACCAAGACAATCAAGTAGTCCGGCGATACGAGAGCCTGTTTCGTTCACCAGCTCACCGCACGAATATCTTTCACGATCTCTACCAGGACGTTGGCATCGGAATGCGGTTTGGACAGTTCACGGCATCGGGCGTGACCTACAACGCTTCTATGGTGACCCAGAACTTCGGACGGCGAAATGCTGACACGTACCTGGTGGGAGTCGTGTTCAGCGACACCAACGAGAACGGCGTCTACGATCTCCATGAAGGGCTTGCCGGCGTCAGCGTGGAGGTGGGGGATCGTGCAACGACCACGAATGGCTCCGGAGGCTGGGAGATCCAGGTTCCGGCGGGCACGCACACGATTGTCGTTCAGGGCGAGTCCTTCGGCGATGCTGCTACGAGCAGGGTTACGGTTGGCAAGCAGAACATGGAAGTCGATTTTCTCTCGGGACAGTCTTGGGGCATCGTCAATTTCGACGACACGCCGCCACCGCAAGGCGTCGAGGATCAATATTTCGCGGAGGCGGAACAATTGCTCACGGTTTCCGCCGATGCGGGGCCCCTTGCCAATGACCTGGATCCGTCTCAGGCCGGGCTGACGGTCGAGTTGGTCGACGCACCCCAGCACGGTGTGCTGGACATCGAACTGGATGGGACCTTCTCCTACGAGCCAACCGGGGGATTCCGCGGGATCGACACCTTCACCTATCGGGCGACTGCAGGCGAGGCGACCTCGAATCTTGCCACGGTCACGATTGTCGTTGCGGAATCGCTGCAAACGGTCGACTTCCGGCGTCTGCTTGACCTCGACTTGTCGGCAGGCAACCTATGGTATCGTTTCCGACCGGCTCGAGCGGGCATGTTGACTGTGGAGACCAGCGGTCCTGACGACGTGCTTGCGCTCTACGATGCAAACCTCGACGAGATCGCCTCCTCTCAGGATTCGGCGAGGATCGACCGCGTGGTCGACGGGACCGAGACGTTCTACCTGAACGTGGCAGGGACGGGCCTGAGCACCGATCTTGGCATCGCCAATCTCGTCACAACTGTCGGCACGGAGGTCCGGGTCTTCGGGACCGACGGTGCCGACCAATTCCAGTTTGCCCCGGCGGATTCCTGCAAGGTCACGATCAACGGAGTCGAGTACGGCTTTGACGAAAGCGAGTATGAAACGATCGTGTTCAGCGGCGGCCAAGGGGATGATTCGGCGGAACTAAGCGGCGGACCGGACGCCGAGGTGGCCCGGTTCTACCCGGACCACGGCACGTTCGGCGCCAGCGGGTTCCTCGTAACCGTAAACGAGGTGGCGGCCATCACGGCCCACGGGGGCGGCGGGGCCGACGAGGCTTATCTTTACGACTCGCCGGCAGACGATACGTTCGTCTCGCGCCGCGGCTACGGCAAGCTGTCGGGTGATGGATTCGCGGTGGAGACGTTTGACTTCATGTTCAACTACGGCTACGCAACCACCCGAGACGGCGGCGTCGACATCGCCTTGATGGAAGACACGACGGGGGCCGACAAGTTCAAATTCGATTGGCCCGAGTCGGGGCAGTTCTTCGGCAAGATGTACGGCGGCGGGGTGTACTACAACCGTGCGAAGAACTTTGAGCAGATCGAGGCCGTTATGACCGACGGCAAGGACACGGTTCGCATGTTCGATTCGGAAGGCGACGACGCGTTCTATGGCCAGATGGGCGAGAGCCGGATGACCGGCCCAGGTTATGAAGTGGCGGTGAGCGGCTACGACGGGCTGATTGCCTACGCCTCGACCGGCTCCGACGTTGCCTATCTGGAGGACTCGATGGGCGACGACGATACCCGGGCACGTCCCCACAAGATCGTACTTTGGAGCGGCGACGAGACCAGTCCGACCTACCAGATCACCGCCCGCAAGTTCGACCGGTACCACTTCGAGGCCAAGAACGGCGGATTCGATCAAGCCAAGCTGCACGACACGGCCTTGAGCGACCATGTCTATGCCGCCGGGAACTCTGCCAGCCTTTCCAGGAACCATGGCCAGCTCGATCTTCTCTACGAGGCCATTGCCTTCGAGTGGATTCGCCTCTACGCAACCGACAACGGCAGCCGCGACACACTGGAGAAGGAGGATCCGCTGGAGTTCGAACTGGTCTATGATTCGGCGTTGTGGGGAGAACCGGAATAGATGGCGGGAGGCGTCTTCCCGGTGCGTGCTTGATGTCGTTGTGTTAGACTATCCTCAGATTCGCGTTTGAAATGGTCCTGCAACAATGCCTTGCGAGAGGGAGAGCGGATATGAGCGTCGAGCAGCTCGTGAGCCAAGACTCCGATTCCCACACGATGCCGCGAAGGGGTTTCCTCAAGGCGTCTGCGACCGGTGCCGGTGCGGCACTGGGTGCGGCCGCCCTGATTTCCACGAAAGTCGCGGCCGCCCAGCAGGCGGCAGACGACGAAGGCGGAATGAAGATCGGTATCAACCTGGAGTACGTCCGGCACGCTGACAAGAGTCTGACCTATGGTGTCCAAACGGCCGGCAAGATGGGCTACAAGTGGGTTGAGCCCTGTTTCCTCATGGGCCGGTGCCTGTTGTCAAGTGCCGGCTATTGCCACGTGACGAGCCTGGATACGGATCCCCAGCAGATCCTCGATCTCTGTGCCCAGGCCGGAGTGAAGATCAGCGGGGTCTCCTCCCATTCCGATCTGTTGAATCCGGAGTGGGGCGTGCTCTACGCTCGCCGCGGTATTCGTTACGCGCGAGCGCTGGGTGTCAAGATCGTCCAGATCACCGAGGACATGTATCCGCCGAAATGGATGACCGAAGACGATGCTTACGCGGTCATGCGAATCAACCTGCGATCGATCGTGGAAACCTGCGAGGAAAACGGCGTGTGGATTGCCATCGAACAACATGGTCCCTACACGGCGAAGATCAAATCCATGACGCGGATCCTGGAACTGGTCGATTCACCGTGGATTCGTGTGAACTACGATTGCGGCAATACGTACCTGGCGGGTGAGGACCCTTATGCGATGCTGGAGGCGGTCATCGATCGCGTCGTGCATGTGCACGCCAAGGACATTTCGCAGAAGCAGGCTGCCGCCGAGCGAGGAAAGGTCACGGGCACTGCGGTCGGCTGCGCGTGCGGTGACGGCGAAATCGATTGGCACCGGCTGGTCAAGCGATTGAAGCAGGCCGGTTACACCGGCGTCCTGTCCGTCGAATGCGGGACCGAAGACGAGGCCCAGCGGTCCCTTGATTACCTCACCCAGGTTCTTCAGGCAGAGGGCGCCGGGACTTCCCCAACAGACACCACTTGACCATCGGCACGGCCGTTCGCTCTCCGATCCGGATCTCCGCTCGGCTGGCTGAGTTTTAGCGCGCGGCTGAGACCATCAGGTCTTCAGGCCGGTCAGGTCGGGTTTCAGTTCCTGGTTCGCCTTGAGCAACTCGTCCAGGGTCATTCGGCCCTTGCGGAGACACGCTTCGCGACCAAGTATCGTGGCCAGGCAGCTATCGATTGCCATCGGGACCGTCTCGTTGGCGAAGAGTCCTTCCGTGATCTGTTGATGGAAGCGAAGCTCTTGACGATGCCGAGCCGCTCGATGGCTCCCTGGCGGAACCGACTCGCGCACTCGATGATCTGCGGATCTGTGGGCATCTGGTAATCGACCAGAAAACAGCGTTTGCCGGCGGTGGCCTTCTTCGCGGCCGCATCAACCTTGAAGCAACCAGGCACATCCACGGCGATGGGCTTGGCCATGTAGACGTGCAGGTGTGCGTCGACAGCCGCCTGGACGTGTTCGGGGAAGAAACACGGCGGCGTCTCCAATGCCACGGCTTCCACACCGCTCTCGATCACTCGGCGGTAGCCTGACAGGCCGGAGAACCGTCGTGTCTCGGCAACGCCGAGGGCATTGCCGGCGGCCTCGGCCACCTCCGGAAAGTAATCGGCGACGGCGTGCATCTCATAGCCGCCATGTTGGCGAAACAGGTCTGCGATCCAGGCACCACGCCCACCGCAGCCAACCACTCCAAGCTTGATCTTGCGTCCTGCTGCGTCCGCTTCCGCTGCACGGACTGGAGATGCACCGGGAATCGCCACCGCCGCTGCGGCCATCACGGTGCTGGCAACAAATTCTCGGCGAGAGAGCGACGAGGCCTGTCCGGGCCTCTGCGACGATTCATGCTGGCTCATACCGTTCTCCTGACTGGCCATCGTGCCGTTGGGCGGCGAATTTCAGACCGCCTTCGCAGTGCCATCATAAGCCTCCGAGATACGAGGCTGCAACTTGGCGCCGCGGCAGCCGGGCGGATCTTCACAGCTCCCCTCTGGGCAGGCACCCGGATCGTGGAGACTATGGTTGTTGCACGGCAATCGCCCCCTGGCGACCGGCCGGCGGCGGGTAGGTACCGGGCTTTCGTGGGTCACGGGGGGCTCATGAACTCGGCAAAGGTCAAGAATCGCGCACCAGCTCAAGGGTTGCCCAAAGGCTTGGGTCTTCGCGATAAGGCATGGGGGAGCCGGCGGCAAAGGTCTGCTCGCCCAACTCGCGATCCGCCACGGCGTAGTGGAAGCCGAGCCGGGGATGCTCGGCAGGGTCGAAACCGGTCAGGGCGGCGGCGGGGATGAGCAGGTCGAGCACGTAGCCATCGATCCGCTTCTGGCTGTGAGCCCGCAGCAGGCCGTCGTCGATCATGTTGGGGTTATCGCGGGCACGGTGGATCGGCATCCATTGGATGAAGGGCAGGTCCGCCCGGGCACCGCTGCCGAACGGAAGGGCCACGAAGCGGTGGCAGAATCGCGAGGCTCGGTGGACATTGTGGACGTCGCGGGTGTCGATCCAAAGATGGACCGAGTCGCTGTCGTCGATACGATTGATGCGGCACCAGGGGGCCATCTTCTTGCCCTGAACACGGATCGAGAAGGCAAGCCCATCCTTGTTCCATGCTGCCCGGACATCGGCCCAGGGTGTGCCGGCCTCCAGTTCGCTCAGGCCGACGAGCCGGAACCCGGCGTCGAGCT
>CAYSCH010000090.1:19073-27238 GCA_964429355.1 uncultured Planctomycetaceae bacterium
GAGAGACATGGAGAAGTTGTCAGGATTCAGGGTTCAGGTTCAAGGTTCGGGATGTGGAGTTAAGACATCGGGTGGTGCGGTTCGGGGTTGATCGGGGTCTGTTCTACTAACCTCAAAGATCGTGAAGTCTTTCACAAAGACTCGCGCTTTATCGGGAGCAGACTGTTTTCAGTTCGAGCGGTAGCTCGTATTGGCTGGCGGCCCTGCCGCCCTGGGGATGCTTGCATTGCGAGCGTGCTCAAGAGTCTCCGTTTCTCGCGACGGTCTCGTAGTGTTCCTTGAGAAAATCGACCAGGGCGGCGTCTTCGAGTTGTTCGGTGGTGTGGAATTTGAGCCGGATCTGGTCGTGATCGGGTTTTTCGGCATTCAGTTCGGGATCGTTTCCGAAGGAACGAACCTGGCCGAGAGCGAATCGGCCCTTGGGGCCGGTGAGAACGAGGTGGACTGCGTCGGCCTTCTTCGTCAGAAGTGTCGCCCAAGGCTCTTTCTGCGGCTTCACGTAAAACGGGACGAGAACCTTGTTGTTCCAGAGGGCCTGAGCGGCAGGTGCGGCCTCTGTGAGGAGTTCGACGAGTTGCTCCAGGACGGCCCCGGACCAGCGAACCTTGCCCCCGGCCGAGAAACCGCGACGGGTGAAGTGCCAGCGGCGCCCGAGGACCTTCCAGGGCATGACCTCTTCGGGACTGGCCGCGACGTGCTCGGCGAAGCGGCGGAAGCCCGCGATCGCCTCGTCGAGAAATTTCCAGAATTCGGGGCGGTCGATTTCGTTATAGCTGTGAACTCGGAGTTCGACCTCCTGCCACGGGCCGCGGAGATTCCTGCACTTCGTTCGCGGCTCGGTGCCGTAGAGCGGCAGGTCGGGCATGTCGTTCAACGGTTTCAGATCGAGCCGCTGGACGATCTCGTCGCGGCGGAAACTGTTCTTCGTCGTGCGGAACTTGAGCTTCAGCAACCACTCCTCGCCGGTGATGGCGTGGAAGAACCAGCCGTCGGATTTCTTCAGCCCGCAGATCTCCACGATGCTGCGGTTGTTCCAGTTGGTTTCGCTGAAGCAGTCGGCATCCTGGATCTTCTCAACGACGTCCGTCAGCATGCGCCCTTCCCAGCGGCAAGGGTTGCCGTTTCGGCCCACGCGATCCCGAGTGTGCCAGCGGGGGCCGTCGATTTCCCAGGGCATGCGCGCGTCGCCGCCGACTTCCTTGATTTCCAGATCGCCTTCCTGCTTCTCTTCCTCGGCGGCGAAATCGTGGATCACCCGCTTCTCGTGAGGGCCGGCCTCGAGGATCGGCTGGAGGACTTCGCCGGTGTGGGATCGCTCCATGCCCGAGGCCGCCTTGCGACCGGGCCGAAAGGCCTTGCGGGCGTGGGCGACGACGTCTTCGGGGGTTCCGGCAACGACGATCTGCCCGCCTTCGTCGCCGGCCTCCGGTCCCATGTCGAGCACCCAGTCGGCCGTCTTGATGACGTCGAGATTGTGCTCGATGACCACGACCGTATTGCCCAGGTCGACGAGCCGATTGAGCACGTCGAGCAGCTTGGCAAGGTCGTCAAAATGGAGCCCGGTGGTGGGCTCGTCGAGGAGGTAGAGGGTGCGCCCCGTATCGGGGCGGGACAATTCCGCCGCCAGTTTGACTCGCTGCGCTTCGCCGCCCGAGAGGGTCGGCGCCGATTGGCCGAGGGTGATGTAGTCGAGCCCGACGTCGCAGAGAGTCTGCAGGATACGGCGGATTTTGGGAATGTTCTTGAAGAGTTCGAGGGCCTGGCCGCAGGACATGTCGAGCACGTCGGCGATCGATTGGCCGTGGTAACGGACCGCCAGGGTCTCCGGCTCGTAGCGGCGGCCGCGGCAATCGTCGCATTCGACCCACACGTCGGGCAGGAAATGCATCTCGATCTTGAGCTGCCCGTTGCCCTCGCACTTCTCGCAGCGCCCGCCGGCCACATTGAAACTGAACCGGCGCGGCGAATAGCCCCGCAGCTTGGCCTCCGGGAGCTGGGCAAACAGGGTGCGGATGTGTTCGAAGACTCCGGTGAAGGTGGCGGGGTTCGAGGTGGGGGTCTGGCCGAGCGGTTGCTGGTCGACGCGAATCACCTTGTTGATCTGCTCGATCCCAAGGATTTCGTCGTGAGCGGCGGGCGCCACTTTGGCCCGATGGAGCAGGCGAGCAAGCGCCCCGTAAAGGACGTCGTTGACCAGGGAGCTCTTGCCGCTTCCGCTCGGTCCGCTGACGACGGTGAAGGTACCCAAGGGAATTCGAGCGGTGATGTCGTGGAGATTGTTGTGACGGGCACCGCGGATCTCCAGCCAGGCCCCGCCTGGCGGAAGGGGTGGAAGCCCCTGTTTGCCCTTGCCGGCGACGCTCTCCATGCGGCGATTGGTCGGCACGGGAATGGATTTCTTCCCGGAGAGATAGGGACCCGTGACGGAGTTGCGCCGCCTGGCGACTTCCGCGGGAGTTCCCTGGGCCACGATCTCGCCGCCAAGTCGGCCGGCGGCCGGACCGAAATCGAGCAGCCGGTCGGCTCCCAAGACGACTTCGCGGTCGTGCTCCACGACCAGGAGCGTGTTGCCCAGATCGCGGAGCCGTTTCAACGCCGCCAGCAGCCGCTTGTTGTCGCGAGGGTGAAGCCCGATCGTCGGTTCGTCGAGCACGTAGAGCACTCCGCAGAGCCCGCTCCCCACCTGCGCCGCCAGGCGGATACGCTGCATTTCACCGCCGGAGAGCGAAGGAGCAGGGCGGCTGAGGGTCAGGTAATCGAGCCCCACGTCGACGAGGAACTGCACCCGGTTGCGGATCTCACGCACCAGTTCGCCGGCCACCTGGCGTTCGGTGGCGTCGGGCGTCCACTGGTTGACCCAGGCCAGGAGCCGGCCGAGGGGCATGCGGCAGAGTTCGTCGATCGTTCGTCCGCGAAGCTGAACGGCGGCTGCGTCGTCGCGCAGACGGCTGCCGTTGCAGAGCGAGCATTCCACCTCGTCAACGAGGTGTTCGAGCCGGCTGCGGAAGGCTGGTGAGATGCGGCTCGCCTCGTCCAGGGCAGGATAGAGCCCCTTGTACTGGAAGCGGAAAACAGGGCGGGATTTCTTACCCTTCTGCGACGCGGCTTCCGGTAAGGCCTCCCCGGCAGCAGTCGAGGAGACGTGAACGTCGAACCAGCGCTCGCCCGTGCCGTGCATGAGCAGCCGGCGGTGCTTGGCGCCGAGCTGGTCGAAGGGAACATCGGTGGGAATGCCGGTGGCACGAGCCAGTGCGTCGAGCATGTGAGGGAAGATCTTCCCGTCGACGGACGGCCAGATCGCCACGGCGCCTTCGGCCAGGGTTGCCTTGGAACTTCGCAGCAGCGCGGCCGGATTGGCGCCGGTCTGGACACCGAGGCCTTCGCAGGCCGGGCACCAGCCCAACGCACTGTTGAACGAGAAATTGTGCGGGGATAGAAGCTCGAACGATCGCCCGCACGCATCGCAAGCGAAGTGCTGGCTGTGAACTTCGACTTCCCACTCCGGTTCCGGCCGGTTGCTGTCAGACAGCGCCAGGTGGAGCACGCCCTTGCCCAGTGAAAGGGCGTTTTCGATTCCCTCTGCGATACGGCTTCGCGCGTCGGGGCGGATGATGATGCGGTCGACGACGATTTCGATCCGGTGGTGACGCCGGCGATCGATGACGGGAACGGCATCCAGGGAGTATGTTTGGCCGTCGATGCGAACGCGAATGTAGCCGGAGGCCCGCATCTCCTCCCAGAGTGTTTCGTGTTTCTCCCCCACATGGACCTCGATGGGCGCCATCAGAAACGCCTTGGTGTCGGCGGGATGGGCCATCACTTTTCCCACGATTTCGTCGGTCGACTGGGTACCGATGGGCTTGTCGCACGCGGGGCAGTAGGGTCTCCCGAGCCGGGCGGTGAGGATCCGCAGGTAGTCGTAGACCTCCGTGACGGTGCCGACCGTGGAGCGAGGCGACTGGCCGGAGTGCTTCTGCTCGATGGCGATCGCGGGCGAGAGACCCTCGATGTGTTCGAGCTTGGGTTTCTGCATCTGGCCGACGAACTGCCGTGCGTAGGAGCTGAGGCTTTCGACGTAGCGGCGTTGCCCTTCGGCGTAGATCGTATCCATGGCCAGGGAGGTTTTACCCGAGCCGCTGGGGCCGCAACAGACCGTCATCTGGTCGCGGGGGATCTCGACGGAAACGTTCTTGAGGTTGTGCTGGGCGGCTCCGCGGACCTTGATCGATTTGGCCAGAGGCACGCGTCGGGCGGACCGGGTGCCGACGGTCTTCCTGCCGCCCTCCACGGGAAGGTTGAGCACGGGCCGGAGGGCTCGGCCGGTGTGGGAATCGCTTACGTTTGCCACATCCTCGGGCGTACCGCAAGCGACGAGCCGGCCGCCGCCGTTGCCCCCCTCAGGACCGAGGTCGACGATCCAGTCGGCGGTTTTGGCAACTTCCAGGTTGTGTTCCACGACAAGCACGGTATTCCCGGCATCGACGAATCCGTGCAGGACCTTGAGCAACAACTCGATGTCGGCGAAATGCAGGCCGGTGGTCGGTTCGTCGAGGAGGTAGAGGGTCCGGCCGGTGCTCAGCTTGACCAGTTCGCGGGCGAGCTTTACCCGCTGGGCCTCGCCGCCGGAGAGCGTGGGCGAGGGTTGGCCGAGCTTCATGTAGTCGAGGCCGACGTCGTGCAGGGTCTGCAACTTGTGGTGGACCTTCGGCACGTTCTCGAAATGCTCCAGGGCTTCCTGGACGTCCATTTCCAGCACCTGGGCGATCGACTTGCCCTTGAAACGGACCTGCAGCGTCTCGCGGTTGAATCGATGGCCTTCGCAGATTGGGCACGTGACCCAGATATCGGCCAGGAAGTCCATTTCGAGCTTGTTGGAGCCGTTTCCCTCACACGCTTCGCAACGGCCGCCGGACACGTTGAAACTGAACCGGCCCGGTTTGTAACCTCGTGTCTTGGCCTCGGGCAGTTGGGTGTAGAGATCGCGGATATCGTCCAGCAGTTTGATGTAGGTGGCCGGGTTCGAACGCGGAGTGCGTCCGATGGGGGACTGATCGATGGCGATCATCTTGTCGAGGTGTTCGATGCCCTCGATCGCGCGGTGCGATCCCGGCGCGCCGTTGCCCGCGTTCAGGTCGCGGCGAAGCGTCTCGATGAGGATGTCGTTGACGAGCGAACTCTTGCCGGAGCCGGAGACCCCCGTGACGCAAACGAAGGTGCCCAGCGGTATCTCGACGTCGACATCTTTGAGGTTGTTGTGGGTGGCCCCTCGCACCGCCAGCCATTTTCCGTTGGGCTTGCGGCGGCTGGCGGGGACCCCGATCGAACGCTTCCCGGACAGGAACTGGCCGGTGAGACTCTCACGCTGCTGGAGAATGTCGGCGACCGGGCCGGCCGCGACGACGTTTCCGCCGCGCACCCCCGGTCCAGGACCGAAATCGACGACGTGGTCGGCGGCCCGAATGGTATCTTCGTCGTGCTCGACCACGATCACCGTGTTGCCTTGGTCCCGCAGCCGCGCCAGGGTGTCGAGGAGGCGGTCGTTGTCCCGGGCGTGGAGCCCGATCGACGGTTCATCCAGGATGTAGAGAACCCCCACGAGCCCGCAGCCGATCTGCCCCGCCAGACGAATTCGCTGCATTTCTCCACCAGAAAGGGTGGGGGCCGTGCGGCTCAGGGTGAGATAGTTGAGGCCGACTTCGCTCAGAAAGTGGAGCCGGCCGCGGATCTCTTTGAGGGCCTCTTCGGCGATCTTCCACGAGGTGCTGTCCAACTCGATATGAGCGAAGAACTCTTCGGCATCGCAGACAGGGAGGGAGCAGACCTGGGGCAAGGTGAGCTCAGCCGACCCGTTGCCTCCGGCGCTGGATGTGAGCGTTACCGATCGTGCCTGGGGGTTCAGACGCGTTCCTTGGCAGTGGCTGCAGGGAACGACGTCCATGTACTTCTCATAGGCTCTCCGCTGCATGCGATTCTGGGACGACTTGTACTTGGAAAGGAGCCGGGGGATGATGCCCTCGAATTTGCCGCCCCATTTGTGGCCGTGGGTCCCGGTCCGCCAGGTGTAGGTGATGTGCAAGTCGCCTGTTCCCCAGAGGACCGCGTCGCGATACTTGGCGTCGACTTCTTCCCAGGCGGTTTCGAGGATGGTTCCGGGTTCGAGTTGGTCGAGTCGTTCGAGCGTTTCGGCCACACCGTGGTAAATGTGGCGCCGCCAACGCCCCATTTCTTTCCAGTCTCCGATAAGTTCCACGCAGCCCTGCTGAAACGACTTGGAGGGGTTGGGGATCAACCGATCCGGGTCGAACGTGTAGATGTCGCCCAGCCCGTTACACTCGGAGCACATTCCCTGGGGGCTGTTGAAGCTGAAGAGCTGGGGACTGGGAGGCTCGAAGCTGACCTGGCAATGGCTGCAGGAGTAGTGGGCAGAAAGTGGGATATCGGGGCGGTTGCTGTCCTCGTCGGCCACGATCATGTTGCCGCCGCCGATCTTCAAGGCCAGTTCGACCGCCTCAGCCAGTCGCGATCGGCTCCCCGCACTGATCGCAATGCGGTCGACCACGACCTCGATGTTGTGACGCATCTTCCGGTCGAGCTGCAGGTCATCGGTCAGGCGAACGATCTCTGCGTCGACTCTTGCCCGCACGAATCCCTGCTTCAACAGATCTTCGAATAGATCGCGGTGCTCACCCTTCTGGCCACGGATGAGCGGGGCGAGCAAGAGCAACCGGCTGCCGGAGGGAAGAGATTCAATCTGGGCAAGAATCTGCTGGCGAGTCTGCGCGGTAATCGGCCGGTTACACGTTGGGCAGTGCCCCGTGCCCACACGGGCGTAGAGAACGCGGAGGTAATCGTAGATTTCCGTGATCGTCCCGACCGTCGACCGCGGGCTCTGGCCGGTCGTTTTTTGAGAAATCGAAATCGAGGGACTCAGGCCCGAGATCAGGTCGACGTCAGGTTTTGGCATCTGGCCGAGAAACTGTCGCGCAAAGCTCGACAGACTCTCCACATACCGCCTCTGGCCTTCGGCGTAGAGTGTGTCGAAGGCCAGGGAACTCTTGCCCGACCCGCTGACTCCGGTGAAACAGATTAACTGATTCCTCGGCAGCGACAGTTGGACGTTTCGCAAGTTGTGCTCTCGAGCACCTTTAACGACGATATCGGAAGCAGCCATGTTCCGGGTGGGCTATCTGGTCAGAATCTGAAGAATCGACAACGGTTGCAGGGCCGGTCTGAGGTGTGCTCGAACGGGAGGCACCCCTCTCTGTACGAGCGGCGGTTGATTCTGGGGCGACCCTAACGGGTGGTTTCTCGTCCGCGGACACCAGGAGGCGTTCTGGGCGAAACCCTGTATTCTAGAGGCGCCGCGTCGAAAGTGACAGGCCCATTGGCGATGGGGGACATGACCGGGGGACTTGTTTGGCAATGCCCGGCAACCGGCTTCCGACGCCATCATGAGTTGGGCGTCTTTCGCTGACGCGGGTCAAAGGGGTTTGACGGTCAGGAGGATCGTGCAGCCGGGTTTGGCCACCCTGCCAGCCCGGCTACTTGTCACTTCTTCGGCTCTCGGGATGTCGGCTGTGACGGTGGCATGGGGTGCAAGCTTGGAGCGGCTTCCAACGAGTGTTCTGCGGCTTCCGATTCCCCGGGGCAGCAGGAAGGGCTTGTGCGGACTGTTCCACCGCACCTGGGGCGACTCCTTCCAGCGCCGGAGGTTTTTCTCATTGCCGGCCGAACATACGGACGATCGCTCACAACGAAGGAAATCGGACAGACCATGCGTTTCGGCGCAGGTGACGGACGGGTCACGGAAGATTCATGAAACGTGTTCTCCATCAAACACCGTCTTGGGTTGCTGTACCGGTCAGCGTTCTCGGTGCGAGTCTCCTTCTGATTGTGGCCCAGTGGGGGTTGAAGTCAGACAACCCCGCTCCCCGCACTCGCCGCACTACCATCAGCCGGCAATTGGCCGAGAATTCCAGTCCACCGCGACCGCTGGGTTCGTCATCTCGATCGCCGGCCAATCCCAATACACCTCCCGTTACCAGGCACTCGTCGGCCACCGCCTCGGGCGATCCGTCGCCCCGTCTGCTGCCTTGCAGGGAATGCGAAGCAGCGGAGTTGATCGAGGCGTCGGATGCCGCCCCCATCCATGTGGGAGCCAGTTC
>CAYSCH010000091.1:0-26869 GCA_964429355.1 uncultured Planctomycetaceae bacterium
TCTTCCGCTCCATCGATCCCTGGCCCTTCAACAGCAGCCTGTGGGAAGAATGGGAAGGGAGGCGGACATGGCCCGCCGTCCCACGCCCCAGATGGTGGCCGACGGGGTGGAGCTCTACCGCAAGTTTCATCCCCACGTCTTCGGCATCGAAAACAACCAGTACCAGGAACTGCTGTCCCCCGAGTTCACCTCGGCCTTTCTGCGCCAGGGCCTCCATGGCGTGCATCCCTGGGGCGTGCGCAACGACGCCAACAAGCGTGTCCGCATCCGCCGCTTAGGTCCGCTGCTGGCCGCCCGTCGGATCCGGCTGAAGTCCAATTGCCCTTCAACCCAGATACTCTACCACCAGCTCCAGGAGTTCCCTATTGCCGACCACGACGACGGCCCCGACGCCCTGGAGATGGCCATGCGCCTGGCCTGCGAGCTCCTCGCCCCGGTGTGGGACGACGGTCTCGGCAACCGCCTCTGCGTCGAGTGAGACTAACACCAAGGACGCGCTCATGAATGAGTCGAACAAATTGCCACACACCTGGCACGTCCCTGAGGGTGGAACGTCCACGCGGCTGTCGGGAGGTCGAGTGCCGGTGGAGGGGTTGCCAAGCGTGGGGCAAGCCCACGCGGCTATCGTGGGTGGTGGCGTGCCGGGGGCGAAGGACTGGCGTCACAAACCACGCCCTTGGCCCCTCATCGCGTGCCACCCAATGGACCAACTTGTTTCTGGGTGTCCTGGGCCGCCTGTTCCCCTTTCCAAACAGCCTCTCACGGCCGATCCATCGCCGCCAGGTCGCGACGGGGCAGACGCCAAGATTTCTGCACGGCCTCTTGGACAAGTTCCAAGACCGCCTGATAGTCCGTGTCGCCCTGGTCGGAATAGACCTTGCCGCACGGGCCCTTCAACGGAGCCGACAGAAACAGGGTTTTCTCCGGGGCGCGCAAATCGATCCAGTCCGCTCGCGTCACTGTTTCCGACGCGTGGCAGCTTCCACACCGCCTGGCGTGAATTGTACCGATCCTCGCCACCAGTTCGTGGTCGTCCGGCAGGCTGTAAGGGGGCTCAACCGGCCGTTTGTTGACGAATCGGTCGTGGTAGGGTGCGTTGGCGTCGATCCAGGTCACCAGCCGCATCCAGTCGTCGTCGCTCAGCTTCACCCGGGCGGCGCAGGGCCCGGTGCGAAGAGCTTCGATCAGCCGGCTCTTGTGCGAACCTTGCGCCAGGGGCTGGGTAATGCTGGCGTCGCCGTTCACGTCGGACCAAACCACCAGCCTGTTGGCTATGATCGTCTCAAAGGCCCGATTGTGTCCGTAGCCGGCAACCGGCGATGCGTAGCCCGGCCCCTGCGCCGGACTGGCGGTCAAACCGCCGGAAAAATCGAGCCCGCCGGCCGGCTTCAATCCACCGTGGCAGCCAACGCAGTGCCTGTCAAATACCGGCTGCACGTCGCGCAAAAAGCTGAGCGGCCGCGTGCCCCACGGCGGCGGAGTGGGCGTCAGCGGCTCACCGATCACGGCCGTCGGGAAGGGGGTTTTGATCGGAGCTTCCGCACGTGTCTCATGGCACCCGACGCACCCTCGCGATTCGCCCGGCTGGAAACTGATGAACGAACGCATCCGCCGCAGTTCCATCCCGTTGGCATCGAGAAGCTGAAAATAGACCGCCGTATCGGCCGGCACCTTGAAGTGGGCGCTGCCGTCCTCGCCCAGGGGAATGGTGCCCAGGATCCGCACCGGCGTCCAATTGTTGGGAAAGGCCTTCTCAGCGAAGCGGCTGCCGCCGTGGGTGTTGTCGTAGGGCCACTGGAGACGATTCCCGATCCGCAGATAGCGAGCCTCGCCAGGGGCAATGCCCTCCACCCCTCGCGTCACCTCCGCCAGGGAGAGCACCGCATAGTCGATGCTCCGATCGGTTCCGTCAGGGAGAATCGGCGGGCGGGGCCTCGCCCGCAGTGGCATCGGATGGAAGCACGAGATCTCGGTCGACCGATACAGGAGTTCCTTCGTGCCGAATACGTCGATCAGATACAGGGCATAGCCCGTCGGATCGGTCTGGCTGCCGTAGCAATAGCTGACGAGAAAATGGCGATCCGAAAGGGGCCACGGATGCATGTAGAACCCGCCGTGGTCGTCGACGCCTCCGCCCACGACGGCCGTGCCCGACATGCCTCCTTCCGGCGGATAAACACCCGGAGTGACGATCCGGATGGCGGCCGGATCGTTCATGGCCACGCTCGGAGTAACGACCACCACGGGACCGGCCGCCAGCGTGTGATGCCCGCAGGCGATCGCCGCGAGCTGGCTGGTCTCCGAGTTGGGAACCGAACGGGCGTCCTCGATCGCCCAGGGATCGTTCAGATGCTGCTTGAACAGGGCGTCGGCACCGGTCCCGTCCGGCCGGATGAACCAGATACTCTGGATATTGGCCCAGCCGCGCTCCTGGTATTCCCAACGAGTGTAGCCAATCGTACCGTCGGCCAGCGTGTGAGGCAGATAGTCCCCATCCTTCGAAACGCTCATCTGCCGAATTTCGGAACCGTCGGGCCGGCAGGAATAGAGATTGCAGGATGTCTCGTCCTTGTCGAACTCATTGCACTGCAGGGAAGCCCCACAACGCTCCGAGACAAAAACGATGTCGTCGTTCGGCGCGTAGGTCGGATCCAGGTCGCTCCACTGGCCATCGGTGATCTGCCGGACCCCGCTGCCGTCGACACTGACTTCGAACAGGTGGATCGGCTCCACGCTCCGCCGCAGGTCGAAGTTCGTGCGCCGGTCGAGCCAGCCTGCGGGCGGCTCATTCGTCTTCGCCTTGGCGTAACCGAACACGATCCGCTGACCGTCCCAGTGGAGATCCATTCCGTGCACATGTCCCGGGCCCAGCGCATCCTGGAGGATCGGCCGAACCTCCGGCGCACCGTCCATTCCCTTCAGGGTCAGCACGCACAGATCTCCGCCGGGACGCGAGACCCAGGGCATGTGGTTCAAACAGACGTCTGGATAGGTCTCCTGGGTAAACCGCTCGACGAACAGCACCTCGCTGAAATCCAGGAGCGGGTTGGCGAAGGCCATCCGGCGGACCAGGCGGCGCACGCCAAGGTACTGCTCGCGCCGTTCGGCCTCCGTGCCCGCCTCCGGATCGGCGGGGAGAGTCTTGGCCGCCGCCTCGAGTTCTGCCGCCAGTTCCGTCGTGTCGACACCCGCCGCCTCGAGGTCCGCCAAAATTGCCCGTCCGCGACGCAGCCAGTCGCCGGTCGGAAACACCATCGGCACGGGTTTCTGCCCCAGGTCTCGAGCCACAGACCATTGGCTCAAGCTGCTCTGATCCGCCGGGCACTTCAGGGCGAGATTCTTCTTCCCATCGTCGGGGCCAAAAACCTCCACCTCGTCGAGATGGAAGAAGATCGGCGCGGCACTGGGGATCTGCAGCCGCAGGAACCGTGCGCGGATCCCCGGCGCAGGGAGCGTTACTTCCAGCGGCGGGGCTCCGGAAACGCCCCCGAAATGCTTGCGGTTCTCATGCTGCACGATCCACTGACGGCCGTCAAGCGAGGTCAGCAGTTGCAGGCGGTCGGCGTTGTGGAGCCCAGGGGCATAGTCGAGCCGGTTCCAGACAACGATGCGAGCAATCGCCTGCTCCCGGCCCAGATCGACCTGCCACCACGGATTGGGCTCGTGCCCGGTATGGAAGGCATACAGGCCGTTCTTCACGCCGTCGACCGCGCCGGCCGCATCGCTCTGGGTGGTCGCGATCGTCGGATCGCCGAACTTGCCCTTCCGCCATGCATCCGCCTGCCGAAGCCAGTCGGCCTGGATCGAATCCACATAGGAGTCACCGCGAGCCGAGGCAACAACCGCCAGCAGAAAAAGTGCCGCCAGGAGGCCCGTTCGGCCCCAGTTGACGCGAAGCAAGAAAACCGATGCGTCCATGGTACTCCAACCTCCTGGGATCTCCTGACGACTGGTGTGGAGACCGAAGCTCACTGGTCATTCAGTTCAGTCCCAAACGCGACATGACTGCAACCGAAAGCCTAACGTCCCGCAAGGCGGTTTGCCACCCCCCGACAACATGGCGGGCAGAACTCTTTTGCGTTCTGCCGTTTCCTTCGCTACCATGGAGGTCGCCCGATTTTACGCAAACCAACGGGAGACTCGGATGATCCGGAGACGAACGTTTCTGAAGTCGGTTGCGGCGACTGCGGCCAGCGCCATGGTTGTTCCCCGGAGTGCCGTGGCCGGCAGCGGGGAAACGCCCCCCAACGAGAAACTGAATTTGGCCTTCATCGGGGCCGGCGGCCGTGCCCGGGCCAACCTGGGAGGGCTCAAGCGGGAGAACGTTGTTGCCCTCTGCGACGTCGACCTGGCGCGGGCCAGGGACTCGTTTGCCGAGCATCCCAAGGCAAAACAGTTCCGCGATTTCCGCAAAATGCTCGACGACGTCGACAAACAGATCGATGCGGTCGTCGTGTCGACACCCGACCACACCCATGCCGTGGCCGTCATGGCGGCATTGGCACGGGGAAAGCATGTCTATTGCGAGAAGCCGCTGGCCCACACAGTGGCCGAGGTACGAGCCATTCGAGCAGCCGCCGCCAAGGCGGGAGTCGTCACGCAGCTCGGCAATCAGGGGCACAGTTACGATCACATTCGGACCTTCTGTGAATGGATCTGGGACGGTGCCATTGGCGATGTCACCGAGGTCCACGCACTTTACGGGAAACGGGGAAGTTCCTACACCCGGATCGACTCGCTCGGCCGGCTCGCCGAAGAACATCCGGTCCCTGAAACCCTGGACTGGGATCTCTGGCTGGGGCCGGTTGCCCACCGTCCTTACCATCCGCTTTACTTGCCCGGTACGTGGCGCGGCTGGACCGCGTTTGGCACCGGTTCCATTGGCGACTGGGCCTGCCACATGATCGACCCCGTCTTCTGGGCGCTCGATCTCGGAGCCCCAACGAGAATCCAGGCGGAAGTGACCGAGTACGATCCGAAGGTCCACAAGGAAACCTTCCCACGCGGCGCCAAGGTTCGCTACGACTTTCCCCCGCGCGATCAACGCGGCCCCGTCACACTCTTCTGGTACGAGGGAGACGTCGAACGCCCCCGCCCCGACGACCTCGAATCCGGCCAGGAACTCCCGGTCCCAGGGGCCTTCGTCGTGGGGACCAAGGGCAACATCCGCTACGGCAGCCACGGCGCCAACGGGCTGCGGATCTTTCCGGAAGAAAAGATGCAGGCCTACCGTCGGCCCGAACCCACCCTTCCCCGCGTGGCGAGCCATTACGCCGACTGGACCGATGCGATTCGCACCGGCGGCAAGGCCGGGTCGCATTTTGACTACGGCGGCCCGCTCACGGAAGTCGCCCTGCTCGGCGCCATCGCCATGCGCAATCCCGGTGTGGCTCTCCAGTGGGACTCGGAAGCCATGCGATTTGCCAACTGCGAGCAGGCCAACGAAATGCTGAGAATCGACTACCGCGACGGCTGGACGCTGTGACGCGGCAAATACCCAGCCCGCGGCCAGAATCCGGCCGCGATTTTGCCACCCGACAACAAGTTCCTCGAGAATAGGGGCATCCGACAAGAACGACCTGCCGCGGCTGCGAAAACCAGCCCGGCTTTCGATATCGTCAGCCAACCTGCCCCTTGGCTGACCTGAGGACACAAGAATGATCACCTCGCGCCGGACCCGTCGCCGATTTTTGAAGACTGCCGCCATCCTCGCCACACCCCTTCTCCTCCCCCGCCATCTGCTCGCTGGTGCCGGTGAGCCAGGGCCCAACGATCGAGTGACCATGGGCTTCATCGGTTGCGGGCGCCAGACTTACCATTTCAACATCCCCCTGTTCGTCCGCACGCCCGGGGTCCAGCCGCTGGCGGTCTGCGACGTCGACACCTGGCGACTCGACGAGGCCGTCAAGCGGATCAAGGAACAATACGATTCCGGCAAGGCCAAGGGTACCTTCTCGGCCGTCGACAAACACGCCGATTACCAGGAGCTCCTGGCCCGAGGCGACATCGACGCGGTGATGATCGCCGCTCCTGACCATTGGCATGCCACCATGGCCCTCGATGCCATGAAGGCCGGCAAGGACGTGGCCCTGGAGAAGCCCATCACGCGCACGGTGCGCGAAGGCCAGAGATTGATCGCGGCGGCACAGGAGAACAAGCGGATCTTCCGGGTCGACAGCGAATTCCGCAGCGGCAAACCGGCCCACTGGGCGACAACCATCGTCCGCAACGGCTACCTGGGCAAGGTCAAACGCGTGGTTGCCTGTGTGCCCGAATCGGACATCCCTTGCCCGCCCCAGCCCGACATGCCGGTCCCCAAGGAACTCGACTACGAGCGCTGGCAGGGTTCCGCTCCGCGGGCACCCTACACGCTCAATCGAGTCCACACGCCCAGATCCTTCGATCGCCCCGGATGGATGCGACATCTCTTCTACTGCGACGGGATGATCACCAACTGGGGAACCCACCTGAACAATGGCGCCATGTGGGCCACCGACAAGGAACGATCCGGCCCCGTCGAGATCGACGGAAAGGGTGTCTATCCGGGCCCCGACAGTTTCTGGAACGTGCTTCTGAGCTTCGAGATCACTTACCGCTTCGCCGATGGGCTGGAGTGGATCTACAAGACAGAAAAGCCCTACTTCCGCATCGAGGGAGAGGAAGGCTGGATCTACGCCGACTTCACCAAGATGGACGCCGAGCCCAAGTCGCTGCTGGCGCTCGAGCCCAAGCCCACCGACCAGCAGTTCCGTTTCAAGAGCGAGAAGCAGGACTTCATCGACAGCGTCCGCAGCCGCCACGACACCCTGGAACCGGCCGAGGTCGGCCATCGCGTCACTTCCCTCGGCCTTCTCGGGCACATCTCGATCCGCCTGGGCCGCAAGCTGGCCTTCGATCCGGTGAAGGAAACCTTCGCCGACGACGAGGCAAACGCCTATCTGGACAAGCCCATCCATACGCCGCGGTATCAGGCGACGCAGGCAGATTCACGCCTGGAGATCCAACAACCCTTGCGAGTTTCCCCCGGGCATGGATAAGCACAATCGGTGGTTTGGCCAGCGGCCCTGAGATTTCAGGTTGCGTGGCCATTCCCAACTTACAGACGTCTCTTTTGAATCTCAGACCGGCAAAGGCACCTTCTTCATGACAAATCCGATTCTCGGCGTGTTCTTTCATTGGCTTGGGGGGCTTGCATCAGCAAGCTTCTATATTCCCTACCTCGGCGTCCGCAAGTGGTCCTGGGAAACGTACTGGCTCGTGGGGGGCGTATTCAGTTGGATCATCGCGCCCTTGGTCCTCGCGTCGCTGCTGGTACCAGACCTCTTCGGCGTTCTTCAGACCGCCTGGGCGAGCAGCCCGAATGCGGTGAAATGGGCCTACCTGTTCGGGACCATGTGGGGCCTCGGCGGGCTGACCTTCGGCTTGACCATGCGTTATCTGGGCATCGCCCTGGGCATGGCCGTTGCCCTCGGCTACTGCGCCGCCTTCGGAACGCTCATGCCGCCCATTTTCGACGGAACCTTCGGGGAGATCGCAGGCAAGCCTGCCGGCCAGATCATTCTCCTGGGCGTGGCCGTCTGTCTGGCCGGAATCGCCGTCACGGGGATGGCTGGCATGTCGAAAGAAGGCGAACTGAGCGAAGAAGAGAAGAAAGCCGCCGTCCGCGAATTCAGCTTTGTCAAGGGAATCCTCGTGGCCACCTTTTCCGGCATCATGAGTGCAGCCTTCGCCTATGGCCTTGCCGCCGGCAAACCCATCGGCGAACTCGCCAAGGCCTCACTCCTCGAGCATGGCGGCAGCGACCTGTGGCAGAACTTGCCCGTCCTGGTCGTCGTCCTTTGGGGCGGATTCACAACGAACTTCATCTGGTGCGTGATTCTCAACATCAAGAATCGTTCCGGCCATGAGTATCTCGCCCTGAGCCGAGAGGTGGCCGAGTTGAGTGCCGCCGAAGGCGTTTCGCAATTCGACGCCGAGGCCCTCGCAAGCCACGGCGGCCAGGCGGCTCCTCGCATGGAACGCGTGCCGATCGTGCTCAACTACATTCTCTCAGCCGTCGCCGGCACCACCTGGTACCTGCAGTTCTTCTTCTACAGCATGGGCCAGACTCGCATGGGCGCCTACGACTTTTCCAGTTGGACCCTCCACATGGCCAGCATCATCATCTTCAGCAGTCTGTGGGGAATTGGCCTCCGAGAGTGGAAAGGCACCAGCTCCCGCACCCGGACCCGCCTTGCCATCGGCCTGATGCTGCTGATCGGCTCGACGGTCGTCGTCGGATGGGGTAATTACCTTAACGCTCCTCCGACCGTGGGACACTAATGCTGAGTCGAGCCGCATGGCTGATGGACGGCGACTCGCTGAGGCAGGCGTTCACCGGTTGATTCAGCGAAGCCGATCCGGTTTCGTCACTCCCACTCGGCCGCCAGCCAGATGATCGCCGTTCCATCCCGGCTCGAACTGAGGGCCGAACGCCCGTCGGGTGCGAAGGCCACCGACGTGACTTCCTGATCGTGGCCCCGGAGGGTGAGGATTTCCTTGCCCGATTGGGCGTCCCAGAGTTTGACGGCGTGGTCCCGGCTGCCGGTCAGCACTCGGCTCCCGTCCGGCGAGAAAGCGACGGAAGTGACGGCCGCCGTGTGCCCTTCCAGGGTTCGCAGCAACTGGCCCGTCTCCACGCGGTACAGACCCGCTCGATTGTCTTCGCTGCCGGTGACGACCGTCTGGCCGTCCGGGCTGAAGGCCGCGTCGAGAACGGCCCACTCGTGCCCCGTGAGCGTGCGCAGCGAACGTCCGGAGGCCGCGTCCCAGACCTGCGCGGTCCGATCGTCCGACGCCGTGACCACGAGCTTTCCGTCGGCAGAATACGCCGCTCGCCGGATCCCGGCCGAGTGCCCTTTCAGGATGCCGTCGCGGGGCTTTCCGGTTGCCACGTCCCAGAACCTCGCCGTGCAATCGTCGCTGGCCGTCAGGATCGTTTGCCCATCGGGCGAGAACATGGCGCTGTTGATATAGCCCTCGTGTCCGCTGACCAGTTTGCGCAGCGGGGCACCCGTATCGGCATTCCAGATCTTCGCCGAGTTGTCCCAGCTCGCAGTCACAATCAGCCGCCCGTCCGGGCTGTAGTCCGCCGCCGCCACCGCGCCGTGGGGGCTGAAACTTATCATCGGCTCATCGGAACCAATCTCCCAGATACGGGCATCGTTTCCACCCACAGACAGGACTCGCGATCCATCCGGGGTAAAGATCGCAGTCCAGACCAGGCCGCCCAGCCGTGCGAAATCGAGCACGGGCTCGCCCGGCCGCCTGGGATCAAAGATCTCCTGACGGGATTCCAGATCCCAGAGCCGCACCTTCCGTGTCACCGAGTTCGTGGTCAGCGCCCGACGGCCGTCCGGCGACACGTGAACGAAGTGGAGGGCGTCGTCGGATCCATTCATTTCGGCAAGTGTCGTTGCCTTCTCCAAGTCCCAGAGCCTCAGTTTTCCGTCCTCGCACGTGGTCACCGCACTTTTCCCGTCGGGCAGGATCGCCAGGGAGGTGACACCCTGAGGATGTTTGAGGATCTGAGCGGTCAACTCTTCGCCTTTTGCCAGGTCCCACTGGGCCACGCTGTTGTCAAGGCTGGCCGTCAGCGCCCGGCTGCCGTCGGGCAGGAAGGCTGCGGCGGTGATCCGCCGGCTATGGTCCCGCCACAGGAACCGTTCCGTCCATGGACTCGCCGGGTCAGCACGGCTCCAGACACGGCACTGGCCGTGGGCGTCACCGACCAGCAACAGACGGTCATCGGGCGAAAAGGCCAGCGCCGTGACCGACCCCTGACGGCCAAGCCCCTCGTTCGGCGCAAGCGTCTCGAGTAACTTGCCATCTGCCGCGCTGAACACCTGGGCGGAACTGCCTGCCGACCCGGTAACAATCCACTCCTCGTTGTGGGAGCATGCCAGGGCGCCGATTCTTCCCGTGTTCTGGATGAGAACCGACTGTGTGCCGGCGGCCACGTCCCAGATCCGCACAGTATTATCCCCAGCGGCGGTCAGCAGCCGTCGCCCGTCCTTGAAGAACACCGCCGAAGTGGCCAGGAACTCGTGTCCCTCGTCGAGGATCTTGAGAATCTCTCCGGTTGCGACCTCCCAAGTTCTGGCAGTTCGATCGCGGCTCGAAGTGACAACCTGCAGTCCGTCCGGCGAGTAGCGAGCCGACAGAACGATGTCGGAATGCCCCTGGAGGAGCCGGCCTTTGAGAACGCGGATCTCGCGATATCCGTCGAGCGACCACACCTTGGCCTGGCCGTCGTGGCTCCCGGAAACCAGGAGTTCTCCGTCCGGGGAGAAGTCGCAGGATCGCACGCGCCCGCCGTGGCCCCGCAAGGTCTTGATGAGCTTCCCGGACGGAGCGTCCCAGACTTTGACCACGTTGTCGTTGCCTGAGCTGGCAATCAGACGGCCGTCGGCCGAGTAGGTAACGGAGCTTACCGAGGCGTCGTGTCCGGCAAGCGTTCGATGGGGTGACTCCTCTTCGGGGAGGCCGGCGATACGAACTGCCAGGTCGACCGGCCGAACCTCGGCAGGCTTCCAGATCAGAATGCTTCCGTCCTCGCCTCCCGAAACGATCTCATCGCCGCCGGGCGAAAAAGCCGCCGTTTGGACCGGCCCGCCGTGGCCGAGAAATTCGGTCAATATCCGGCAGGTCACTCCGTTGGCGTTTTCGGTGACGGACCACACGATCGCCCGCCCGTCCTGGCCGGCCGTGACGATGCGGGAAACATCTGACGAGAACGCCGCCTGCCAAACCCACCAGCTATGTCCCTGGAGAACGGCCAGGACTGCACCGGAGCCGACGTCCCAGAGTCTCGCCGTACCGTCGTATGAACTGCTGAGGAGCCAGCGGTTATCGGGCGAGAAGGCAACGCTGAGCACGCCATCCTCATGGCCTTCCAGCGTTCGCAGGGACTTGCCTGTGGCCGCGTCCCAGAGCCGCACGGCGCGATCGGTTCCCCCGGTTGCGAAGAGGTGACCATCGGGAGCGAAAGCTACGGCGTTCACGACCCCGCCGTGTGTGACCGCGATGGGATCTGCAGCAGACGTCACGTCGACGATGCGGGCTGTCCCATCCCAGCTACCGAGGAGAACCCGGTGTCCGTCGGGACCGAAGGCCACCGACTCGACAGGGCCATCGGCGGGAATGTTCTCGATGCTCTGTTGGCAGAGGTGCCACAGGCGGCCCCACTCCCAGTTACGGAACTCGCTCTCGCGGCAGTCGGCCAACAGACGCTGCGCCTCGCCGAAGGCATTGTCGTCGACCTTGGCCGCCGCCAAGCCGATCTGGGCCACGTACGCCTCGTACTCTTCCGCACGCTTGGCAGTCAACGCGGCATCCCGCTGGCGGTCCGCCTCTTCCTTCGAGGCCACGGCCTCCGCCTGTGCCTTCACTGCTTCTTTCCGCCGCAGGTCCGCCTCCTCCTTGGCCGCCACCGCGGCCTTGCGGGCGATCTCCTCATCGCGTCGAGCCTTCTCTTCGGCAACGCGGCGCTGTTCAGCAATATCCCTCGCGGCAATCGCGTTGGCTTCCGCCGTCTCGGCGGCCTGACGTGCAACGGCTTCTTCGTTTCTGGCGACCTCCGCCCGCTGCCTTGCGCCTTCGGCCAGGTCGCGCTGCTTGCGGATCTCGAAATAGGCGGTCGTGACCACGGCAAGTACGGCGACGACCATTGCCAGTGCCAGGCGCTTCGCATTCCTCAGTCGCCGTACTTTCGCTTCCCGCTCACGCTTCGCTGCCGTTACGTCGCGGAGCAGTTCGGCATGTTCTGCATTTTTCGGATCGAGAAGGGAAGCGGCCAGGTCGAAGTCTTCCCGGCCTCTGGCAGCCGCCGCGTAGGCCAGTTGGACCCGCGAAATCTCGTCTATGGCCGGCTGATTCCCGGCCCAGAGATGGTGGGCTTCTTCGCAGCCGAACAGGGCTCGTGAGTAGTCCTGGTAATCGCCGGAGTTTTCCGCCAGGGCCAGTTGTTTGCGGGCATTCTCCAGCAGGGCAATGCTTTCGGAGTGGGACTGGTACTGGCGGACGGCCCTCTGCAGAGCGAGCACACTCTTGTAGCGGTCCTTCGGTTCCGTCTGCATCGCCTTCAGTGCGATATCGACCAGTTCGCCCGTCGCATCCGTGGGCTGGATCTTATTGGCCGCGGCGGCATACAGGCACTCCATGGGGGTTGAGCCGTTGTGGGGCGGCTTGCCGGCGACGATTTCGTAGAGGATGGCGCCGAGGAGATAGATATCCGCCGCCGGTCCGATCCGCTCCATGGGGCCAAGAACCAGTTCCGGCGCCATGTAGGCGGGGGTCCCTCCCATGCTCGTACCGGTGGAGCGGATCCGCCCGTTGGGCTCAACCTGAAAACGTACGGCCAGCCCCCAGTCCATCACGAGCACCTCGCCAAAACTGCCGAGCATGATATTCTCGGGCTTGAGATCGCGGTGGACGACCCCGTTGGCATGGGCAAACGCGATGGCATCGGCCATCTTCAGGAATATTTCCAGGTTCTCGGTGAGCGACTTCTCGGACAGCGCCTTATCCCAGGGCGTTCCCTGAACACACTTCATCGCGTAGAACAAAGACCCTTCTTCGTTTGTACCCAGATCGTAGACGGGCACGATGTTCGGATGGTCCAGGTCGCCGGTCGTGACGGCTTCCGCGACGAATTCGTTTCGCTTGTTCTTTCCTGTCGAATCAGGCCGCAGCATCTTGACGGCCACCATGCGATTGAAATTCGCCTGGCGAGCCGAATAAACCACCCCCATGCCGCCCTGGCCGATCTGTTTGAGCAATTCGTAGTCGGCCGCTCTCGCTCCGGGAGTTTCGGGCGACGATGCCACAGACCGCGACTTGATGACCAGCGTGCCCGAACCGAGCGTGGTCGTAGAATCGATCTTGAGTGTGCCTCCCGTGTGGCTGGCCGACGGGATTCTCCCGGCCCACACTTCCCGGATCCGATTGGAATCCGCAGCGGTCACGCCACCTGGAACATGTGACGCTGAATCCAACCCACCCGCCGGTAACTGGATCGTTCCCTGCACCCCCTGCGCGATGGTCTTGTCGATCTGACCGGGATCGAGCGCCGCCGTCTGCATGTTCAAGTCTTGGTTGGTATCACGCCCCGGTGGCCGTGAGGGGCCTTGGTCGCCTGCCGCCGGCAGATCGATGGTTACGGTGGCATCGGAACTGTTGGACCGGACGTCGTCGTGGCGTTCATCCAGGTCAACCGTCCGCAAGACGTCGTATCGATCTGTTGCCCGGCCAACCGGCGCGCTGTCCGGCACTTCGATCGTGGCTCCCAAATCAGCAACTGCCGGCTCGGCTTGCGGGTCAGGAGTCGATGCGCACTGGCCCCCTGGTCCGAGCTGGATCGTGGCCATGCCATCGGAAGCGGTGTCGTGGATCGTCTGCCCATCGCGAGGAGTCTGGGGCTCTTCGCCGGCAAGCTCTTCAAGCGACGCACCACATGCCCGGCAGAGGCCTGCAAGAACGGCCTGATCCGTGAGTTCGGCTCCACAATGAGGACAGGTTCGCATAGGAAAGAGGGCCTGATCGGTTGTTCTTACTGTCGGTGGTGCTAACGTGGTTTCCTGGGATACATGTCACCGTCCTTCGGCGATGAGCCCCATCGGGCAAATCGTTCTCGCGTACGCTGCGCCTCCTGCTCTCGCCACGCGCGGAGGCGATAGGCCAGGAGGGCCGTGCCCAGGACCGATGGGCCCCCAGCTCGCGCCGCGTCTGACGCAAGAGCGGCAGGTTCGGCCTCCTCGAGGCTCCCGTCGCCGGGTGCTTCGGCCGGGTCGGTTGCCGGTTCGTTGGCCACGGGCAATCTCGCGTGGCGGGCTTCCCACTGCCCCCATTTGGACGTGAGCGGCCCCGAAACGCTCTCATCTTTCCCGGGCGTCACCTTCTCCGGAAGTACGGACTGCGACTGCGGGGGCCGCTCTTCGATTCCCTCGGAGGCGTCTGTCTGATCGATCACGCGGTTCTGACGGACAAAGACGTCGCGAACAAGGCGCTCCGGCCCGTCGCTCTGGATCTCGTAGACGCGATAACGGTTGTCGGGCAGGCGACTGAGGATATCGGGCAGGATGTTGAGGGCATTGTCGGGCATGCGATAGTCGCTACTCTCGGTACCGTCGGGCAGAACGGTCCGCAAGACGATGTAGTTCTCTGAGGCCGCCGACGAATCGGCCCGTACCGGCTCGTATTCAGACGACGACAGAAAGACCTCGGAGGAACCGGTCCCCAGGTCGCCCGCATCGAGCTGCGTTGCCCGCGGAAACACCAGATGGGGAACCACAGGCGTTGTGTCGATGTACACGTACTGGACCCCTTCGCCGGGGACGTCGGCATAGGTCTCTGCCATCTCCGAACCGCCGTTGTCGTCCGTAACCGTAACCACGATACGGATGTCGGCCGCCGGATTCAGCGGGTCCGGAGGAGCGAAGTAGGTGTGGGTCGCCGTGAAGTGGAACGGTCCCGGACCAACCAGAAGTATCGTGTCGGAAGTTCCATCCGCCCAATCGACCAGGACCGTGAACGATTCGCGGCTTCCGGAGGACGGCGACAACGGGTTCCGAGGATTGTCGAACCCGGGATCGGAGAAACTACCCTCGACGGTCACCTGTCCGAGGGCGTTGACGTCATTGTCGACGAAGTCCAGCACAGTCGGATCAACATTGAGTACGGTGACATGAGTTGTCGCCACCGTCGTGCCGCCATCATCGTCGATCACCGTCAGGGTGACCGCGTAGACCCCATTGTCGGCATACACGTGGCTGCCATCGAAGGAACCGGCCGTGGCCACTCCCACAGAGCCGGCAAGGTCGATCGTCGCAGCGCCCGTGTCGACGGGCATTCCGTCACCCCAATCGATTGAATAGTGGAACGTCTCCACCGAAGGGCCACCGAGACGCAAGGGGTTGTCGAAACCTGGATCGGTGAACACGGCAAGATCGGTCACGTTCAAGACGGCGCCTTCGTCCACGGTCTGCTCCGCCGCGGGCACGACCGTCGGCGCGACGTTGGCAACGCTGATCGCCAGGGCGTAAGTGACCGGTGCACTGTCGTCGTCGCCAACCGTGATCCAAACCGTGTAGACGCCGTTGTCGGCATAGGTGTGAGCGACTCCTTCGAACTCGGCAACCGTGGGCACGCCCGCCGCGCCCGACACCCGGCCCAGGATCGCCCCGGACTCGACGGCCGTCCCGTCACCCCACTGGATCGTGTAGACCGAGGTGAACGTCTCGCTGGTGGCTCCACTCGGATTACTCGGATTGTCAAAGCCCGGATCCTCGATTGCCCATCCAAGGTCGGCGAGTGTAAAGGCAGACCCCTCGTCAATCGTTTCACAACCCGTTACGCCACGGATCGCGGGCACCACGTTTCCGACGGTCACGCTGAAGGTTTCGGTATCGCTAGCGCCATCGTCGTCGTAGACGGTCACGGTCACGGTATATGTGCCGTTGTCGGCGTAGACGTGAGAGCCGTCAAACGACCCGCGTGTCGGGGCATCCGGCCCACCAGGAACATCAATTGTTGCGGCACCAGCGTCGTCCCATGTTCCGTCGCCCCAGTCGATCGAGTAGGTAAACGTCTCAACAGGTTCTCCGGGGGCGTCGAACCCTGGATCTGTGAATGTACCGATGTCGGTCAGGCTCAAGACAGCGCCTTCGTCGACCGCCTGATCAGCGACAACCGTGAGTGCCAGGGCAACGTTGCTCACTGTGACCGTGAAGGTTTCCGTATCGGTGCCACCATCGTCATCAACGACCATCACGGTAATCGTGTAGGTTCCATCGTCGGCATAAGTGTGACTCAAGTCGAAGGTCTTGTCGCTCTTCAGTGCCAACGGTTGGACGCCAGTGCCGTCTCCGTAGTCCACTGTGGCCGTCCACGAGTCGGCACCTGGATCAACAAACGCCCCCGAACCGCTGAAAGGACTTCCCTCATCGACCGAGGTCGCTCCCGACAGGGCAATGGTCGGTGTTACGTTTGTGACCGCAACAGCCAGGGTACCCGCGCCAATGTACGTCCCGTCTTCGTCCGCCAGATCGACGCGAATCGTGTAATTGTTCGGACCATCGGCATAGATGTGGGTCACATCGCCGACCGAACTGCAAGCTTTGCTCGTGCCGTCGCCCCAATTGACCAGGTACTGGGCGACCGTATCCATGCCCGGGTCCGTTACCGAACCGAGCGTCAACGTATAGGTTGCTCCCTCGTTGACACTGCTGGCTCCCGACAGGGCAATGGTCGGAGGGACATTGGCGACCGTTACAGTGAAGGTGTCGGTGTCGCTGCCTCCCTGCGCGTCGTAAAGTGCGACGGAGACTGTGTAGATGCCATCGTCGACATAGGTGTGAGCACCGTCAAAGGAGCCGGTGGTTGGCACCCCGGGGGAGCCCGGGGTGTCGATCGTCGTATAGCCCGTTACAGGCGATGTGCCGTCTCCCCAATCGATCTGGTACGTGAAATCGGTCGTCTGCCCGGTGGATCCGCTGAACGGAGCGGTAAACGTGCCGATGTCCGTCAGGCTGAGGGTACTGCCTTCGCTGCTTGCCTGGTCGCCGATAACCGTCAAGGTCGGAGCCAAGTTGCCCACCGTGACCAGGAAGGTTCCCGTGTCCGTCCCACCGTCGTCGTCCTGAATGGTGACAGTTACGGTGTAAGTGCCGTCCTGGGAGTACACATGTGAGCCGTCGAACGATCCAGCGGTGGGTGTTCCCGGCAATCCGGCCGTATCGATCAACGGCGTGCCCTGGTCGAGAGATGTATCGTCGCCCCAGTTGATCGAGTAGGTGAACGTCTCGGTCGGCCCGAAACCTGGATCGCTGAATGTGCCGATATTCGTCAGGGTAAGGAGTGCCCCTTCGTCGGCCGTCTGGTTGCCCACGACCTGCAATGTGGGAGCGACGTTGCGGACTGTTATTGTTGTGGTTCCGTTGGAGATCGCCTGGCTCGTGTCTTTGCCTCGAACGGCAACAAGCGGATGATAGACGTCGTTGTCTGCGTAAACGTGTTTGGCGGAGATAGTGCCGATTCCGTTCCGCGCCGGCGGATGAGTATCGGCAGTCGCAGTCGTACCGTCGCCCCAATCCACCTGGGCCGTGTGAGGACTGTTCGAGGCCCCTGCCGAATCGGTGTAGGTGGCGTCCTGGAGAGCGACGAGACTTCCCTCGTCAACGATGAGGTTGAGCCCAGCACTGACGGCCGTCACCGACAATACGCGCCGTTGCTCCAGCGGAACAACGACGAGACGAACCCATTCGTCATCCCGAGCGGGACGGATGGCGGGAACCAATCGGCGGCGTAGGTCGGCCAGCCAACCCATGAAACGAGCCTTTAACCATAGATCAAGCAACGCCAGGTATTAGACGACCAACGCCTGATTGGGGTTCCCCCAGGGAGACGTATCCCAACTTCCAGAATAATGAGAGCCCACCTAACTTGCAAATTTTCTCAAGACTTGCTGGCAAAATCATCGCCGTCTGGCACCTGGCGCATCGACACCGGAAAATGGGAGGGATATACGGCCCTCTTCAGGAGCGGGATACTCTCGCCTGGGAGAAAGTCCCAAGCGACTTGGACGAAACGCCGAAACAGATCAGTGAGGCACCGATATGTCCCAGGGGTCTGGGAAAGATGGGAAGCAACGACAGCCCATCGGTATTCTCATTCCATACGCGGAAGGAAACGCGGCCATGAGGCGATGGTTTTCGGCGTGGTTGTTGGTTGGGTTCTCGATCGGGATGATACCGATCTGTGACGGCAAGGAATGGAACCAAGTGCCTGGGACTCCTGGGAGTTCCCCCGGCAGATCACGAGCCCTGGCGGAGGGCATGCCGGAGCCGATCAAGCCGATCACCAGCGTCGGAACGAACACGGCCCCCCAGGACGGCCGTCTACCCATGGACTATGCCATGTCGGCACTCCCTGCCGAACGGGTTGCACCGCCCGCGCATGTATCTGAGGGCGATTGGACGGGCGTACGCTGGGAAGCCCCCGGCACCTGCCATCGGCCTCTCTATTTTGAAGATCCCTCGCTCGAACGCCACGGTTATTCGCTGGGAGTTGCCCAGCCGTTTGCCTCGGCCGCCCACTTCGTGGGCAATACGGCCATCCTTCCGTATCGCATGGTGGCGGAACCGACCTGTGACTGCGTTTATACTCTGGGGCATGAGCGCCCCGGCACGCCCACTCCTCGGCGTTACTACCGGCCTCCTTTCAGTGTCGGTGGGGGTGTTGCCCAGGCCGGCGTTGTGACCGGGCTCATCTTTCTGCTTCCCTGATAGTCCTAACGGGCACGGCGGAACGTGTAACCCAGAAAACGCAGCGCCCGCTGGAGGATCGAAAGCGGTGCCACGGCAATCCTGGCACGCCCGCGGACGCCGACTGCCAGCGGGCAATCGGCATCCGCCAGCCTGACTTCCGCTCGATAATAGGTTTCGATCGGTCTGGCAAGTTCCCCTTCCTTGACGCTGGGGATCACTCCGAAAGCCGCCAGCCTCGGCGGAACGTCTTCAAGTTTCAGGGCGTCGATCTGCTCGACTTTCCCTCGTAACAAGGTGTGCTTTGCCTGCTCGAGCAGGATATCCACCGAGTCGCCCTCGCCGACCAATTGCACGTCCTTCTCGTTCAGGTAGACCACGGCTCGCAGTCTCCCTCGGTCGCCAATCGAACAGAGCAGCGTGCCGGCCTCCAGAAATGCCCCTTCATTGCACGGGTCCGTGGGCAACCCATCCCACCGCGCCAACTCCAGCCCGCTGGAGGGACTGACGCTGTTTGCCGGGGCCGGAAGGACCGTGCCGCTCCGCGATGCCTTCAGAGTGAGTTGTCGGGCTTCCGACTCCCGGGCGTCGAGTTGCGAACGCAGCGTTTGGAGGATTTCCCTGGCCCCCGGCAGCTCACCGGCCGCCGCTGGATCGTGAGCCCGGCGAGCCTCAAGGGTCCGTAAATGGGCGGCCTGCGCGTCGACTCGCGCCGACAACTTCTCGATCTCCAGCTCAAGTTCGTAGTTCTCGAGAACAGCGATCGTCTCGCCTGCTTCGACCGTATCGCCGACCTCACAGGCCGAAAACAACCGGCCGGGGACAGTCACGTACACCTGCTCTGCCTGATCCGGTTCCAGCATCCCAGGGGCCCGCACGCGACAAGGCACGGGCACCAGACATGCGGCCACCACCAGGATCGTCGCGGCGGCGACCGCGATGCGACGACGCTGCCGGCCTGCGTACCGATCGCCGGGTGCCGTGTTCCTTTGCAGCAGGCTCTTCGCCGGCCCAAAGACCATGGTCACGAGCGTCATTGCGGCGATTCCATGGGCCAGCAAGTCCAGCTCCATGGGGCGCAAGATTCGATACAGGAACGTCAGAATCAGGATGACGACAAACCACCGATAGGCGACCGAGAGGATGCCATACACGCCCAGCAGGAAGGGGTGATCCTCCGGCAGGTCCGCCCGACGAGGTGACCCGAACAGAAGACGTTCAGCAAAACGGAAGAGAACGGATCGGCTTCGCTGCCAGAGATTGGGAGTCTCCAGCCAATCGGAAAGAAGGTAGTAGCCGTCGTAGCGGAGCAAGGGATTGCCGTTCAGAAAGACAGTGCCGGCCGAGCATAGAAACATCGTGTTCAGACACAGCGAGTGGAACAGCCCATCCGTCGTGAGCCACCAGAAGAGTGTCGCGACCGACGCCAGGGTCAATTCCACGTAGATGCCCGCAGCGGTGATGGCCATTCGTTGCCGCTTGTCGGGCAGAGTCCATGCATCGGTGACGTCGCAGTATAGGCACGGCGTGAATACGAGAAACAGAAGCCCGATCTCGTGACACTCGCATCCGAAGTGGCGGCAGGCCATGGCATGGCCGAGCTCGTGAAACACCTTCACGGTCGCCAGGCAAAGGGCCAGCCAGATCAGGTTCGCCGGGCCGAAGAAGGCCTGCATTTCGGGAAGACGGGCGGCGAAATCGTCGCTATGGACGAGAACCGTCAGCAGCGCGGCCATCATGATCGTGAGGCAGGCGACAACGCACCCGGGATGAAACATCCATGCCACCAGCGGATAGGCGCGCCGGAGAAATGACGTTGGGGCGATTCCCGGCACACGGATGGCCAGCACGCTGGCCGCTGCAGCGCGCATGGCACGGCGTTGCTCGCGGCGTCGGCGATCCAGGAGCGGCCCGGCCTGGCCGGGATAGTCCGAGACGATCAGCCCCATGGAGTGGAGGCGGCCGAGGAATTCATGGAGTCCGGCCTCCGTGAGACGCCGAGGGGCAAACCTCCGGCAGAACCGGCCTGCAATTTCCGCCAGACTCGATCGGCCGTCCAGCGATCGCAAGACGGTGTACTCCTCTTCCCGCAACTGGACGTATCGCAAGGCGACAGGATCTTTCACCACCCAGCACTGATGCCGCCCAAATCGCTGGGCAAAGAACTGCAGGTCCCCGCGCGCACGCAATCCGAGCGGGCGCTGAGTCGCCGAATCGCTTGCAGCTCTTGGGACCATGCCGGCCAGACTCCTCATACAGCCGGATCTGAGCCGGAAGGGGCTTCAGGACCGGCAGGTTCACTGGCGGGCGTAGCATCCGGCTTCGGTTGGATCAGCATCGATCCCCGCATTCCCGGTTTGAGCCGCATGCATTCGTTCTCGACTTCCGCCCAGACCCGAACCTGGTTATTGACAGGGTCCACCTCAGGGTTCACGTACACCAGCTTGCCGGGGATCGCCTTGGCCTCCTCTCCATCCGTTTCCATGAACAACTCGACGGGCGAACCGATCGCAATCTCGTCGAGGAGGGAAACGGCCAGAAAACCCTCCACGCGAAGCCGATCCATGCGGAGCAGTCGCACCACCTGCTGGCCCGGCTCGACCCACTCGCCGCAGTGCCGGTAGAGTTGCACGACCATGCCGTCGATGGGTGCGCAGATGGTCTGCCTTGCCAGCTTCGCCTCTGCTGTTTGCAGGGCGTTCTGCTTGAGCGCGGCCGTCATCTCGGCAACCGTCAGCACATGCTCGGCCTGCTCGATTTCCAGGCGAGTCCGTTCGACGGTCAGTTTCAAACGATCGAGTTCGGTTTCGGAGACGCTCTTCGGATAGTCCTTCACCGAATCCAAGGCACGCTGCAATTCCGCCTCGGCCACTTCGAGCGACTTCCTTGCGAAGCGCACCTCCACTTCGTTTTTCGCCTCCTGCAAAGCGATGTTCCGTTCGAGCTGCGCGCGCTCCACGTCCAGCCGAGTCTCCGCCGTGTCGAGTTGAACAACCCCATCTCCCTTTTGGACGAGGTCGCCCTCGTGGACGGCAATCGACTCGATCACGCCCGGATCACGGGCCGGCACGTCGGCCTGCTCGATCAATCCGAGCAATACCGACTCGACACGAATCGGTTCCGTCGCGTGGACCAGGGGAGTAGAGACCACAACGCTTGCGAGGCTGACCAGGGATGCCTGCACGACCAATGAACCCAGGCCGCCGGGCGGGAGGCCGGCATTCGGGCCAAATAGGTTGGCCGGCCGGACTATTCTCCGGGCAAATGCGACCAGTATTCGAAAAACATTCCTGGAAGAGGCCATGCCGGCTCTCCTTGGTGGTTGAATCAAAACAGCACACGCGATCGAATCGCACGCAGCAGTCCTCGCGACCAGACGTAGAGCAGGCTGCGGCGGCCACAATCGATCTTGGCAATGACACTCGCCCCGGGGCGCAGGGTCCGCATGGTCTCCTGCTTCTCGGGCACAACGACAGCAGCCACGAACGGCAACCGGTCGTCGCGCACGTCGGTTGCCGGCGAGACCTTCTCGACCGTGCCCAGGTAGCGGGTCTCGGGAGCGGTGGCGAGGATGAATCGGGCCGTCAGGGGCCGATCCATCGACCGGAGGGCATCGGCAACGTCGGCGATCCGGTCGTCGGGGATCTCCAATTCCACGATCCATTGGCCCTGGAGGTTCGCCACGGTCAACAGAATCTGCCCGCGAGCGACCGGCCGCGATTGCAGGAGTTCCTCGGCATTCCAGGTGAGCAACTGCCCGTCCATGGGACTTCGCACGTGCAATTTTTCCTGGCGATCGTCGAGCAGTGCTCGTTGCCGCTCGAGCCCTTCGACCTGTTCGCGGAGCGACTCCTCTTCGCCCGATCGCATGGCCGCTTCGCGCAGGTCGCCGCGGCTTGCACGATCCGCGTGAAGGCGTGCCGCTTCGAGGCCGGCAAGCTGCTTTCGGGCCGTCTCGAGCTGGCCCACGATCCCTTCCATCTCAAACTGGAGGCGAGGATCTCGCAATACAACCAATTCGTCATCGATGCCAACATGCTGACCGGCCCGCTGCACCAGGAGTCGCTCGACGACGCCGTCGGCTGGGGCAAACAGGTGACGCCTGGTTCGCGGCTGCAGGGTGCCCGTCGCTTCCACTCGGAGTTCAACCGGAATCATTGCCGTTGCCAGCAGGATCGCCACCGCGAAAATCGCCAAGACGGCGCTCCGCGGCTGCTGGCGCAACCAAGTCAGCCATCGCGACCTGTCGAGAAAACCGTTCAGCCATCGCAACGGCATTTCGTCATAGTGGAGGGCATGATCAAGCGCACTGCTGCTGTGCCGACCGATGGCGTCGCACAGCTCGCGCACGTCTTCGCGATCAGTCTTGGAAAACTCCTCGACAACCAGCACGGCAAACGGCTTGCCGGGAACCGTGCCACCCTCAACTGTTTGCGGCGCCGACAGCGGCAACAACGCAACGAGCCGCACGGAACTCACATCATGGTAGTCATTCAGCGGCTCCTCGATTTCCGGCGGCAGTTCGGCCCGATCGTGGCCCGACCAGACGGCCGCCCCGTGCGCGGCGACGAGTCCGGCAACGAGCTCCAGTTGAGCAATAACCGGCGAACGCCGGTTAACCATGTCGGAACCGCTGACCGCCAGGGCCGTCCAGCGGCCGCGGCGCCGCACAACCACCGTGAGGCGATCACAGCCAATCAGGCGCCGTCCTTCGTTGGCCACTTCGTAGGCCGTCAGCTCCAGATCCCACGATCGATGCACAGACTGCGCAAAGCGATCGATCTGGCGCCACTGAAGCTGGCGACGGCCGAGGCCGGCCAGACGCCGGTTGCGGCGGTAGGCAGCGATCAGGTCGGCCACGACGGCGACGAACCGGACCTGTCCGGCAAGTGCCGCTTCGGATACCTGAACCGTCTGCTGCAGTTCCAGCACTCCGCGGTCGTTTTCGTCAAGCTGCCAGGGGCAGAGGATCTCGTGAACCGGTGTATCGGAGTCGCGGCGAAAGGTCCGGCATTCTGCGCCTGCCAGGGCCTTGTCGAGACGCGTGCGATGATCCGGTGCAGCCTCGGCAGAATGGGCCAAATGGTGTTGCGCCGCCAGCCGCAGACGGCCGGCATCCCAGATCCAAAGTGCGGCTCCGACTGCGGCGGCTGCCTCCACCAATTCTTGGAGCAGTATGCCGTAGAACTCCAATTCGGTCATGTCCTGCTCGGCCAGGTCCGCCAGCCGCGCAATCACCGCATCCGGATCTTGGGCGGGGGGAAGAGGTTTCTGTCGAGAATGAGGAGGCAATTGCTCGGACATAGGGCCAAATCGAGGACTTCTTTCGTCGGTCTGTCGGACCGGCCGTTTTCAGCCTCCATTATAGTCAGGTCCTCGGAGATCTGCTCCTTTGCCGATAGATCCGGAAAAGCCCCACCAAACGGAGCGTCAAATGACGAATAGAAGGATAAGACGGCGTCATGCGCCGCCGGCGTACCCCGCAAACCTGGCTCTGGAGAATCTGGGAAGAGCTTGAGTGCGGGGAAAGCTTTGCCTTGTGGAGAGGATGACGCGGCTTTGCGGGCATCCACTCGCCAATAGCTGGAGATCGTCGTGACACAGACCCGGGACTCCATCCCCGAACCGAGTCGATGCTGCCCGTGGGCTCGATTGCCGAAGGGAGTGGCGTGGCATCTTACGCTGGTCCTGGGGATTGTCGCATGCACCGCGGCGCAGCTCGGATGCCGTTCCGACAAACACCGTCTGAGTCTTTATCCGCACGCCGATTGTACGGCAAAGCTGATCGACATCGAGTATCCCGATTTGGATCCCTGCAGCGAACCGGGTCCGCCGGAGAGCGGACCGCCGCTGACGATCGGGGAAGTCGGTAATGTCAGCTATTGGGACCTGCGTCTCGAAGAGGTGCTGCAGACAGCGCTGACGAACAGCAAGGTGCTTGGCGAACTGGGCGGCACGGTGATTCGAGCCCCGGACTCGGCGTCGACGCTTTTCGGCCCGGCGATCCAGGAGACGGATCCCCGGTATGGCGTTGAGGCGGCCTTGAGCGCCTTCGATGCCCAGTTTTCGACGAGCGCCTACTTCGAGAAGAACGATCGGGCACTCAACAACCAGTTCTTTGGGGGAGGCACGCGGCTCCTCGTTCAGGACGCGGCGGTCTTCCAGACCCAGTTGACCAAGCGGACGGCCACCGGCACCGAACTGACGCTGCGAAAGTACGTCGAGTACGACTCGAACAACGCACCGGGCAACGCGTTCCCCAGCGTGTGGAACGTGAATCCCGAGGTGGAGATGCGCGTGCCCTTGCTGCAGGGGGCGGGTGCCGAATTCAATCGCATTGCCGGGCCGAGCACGACCCCCGGCCTCCTGGGCGGCGTGCTTCTAGCCCGCATCAACACGGATATCTCGGTGGCCGACCTGCAGATCGCGGTCTGCGACTACGTGAGCAACGTGGAAAACGCCTATTGGGACCTGTACTACGCCTATCGCGACCTGGACAGCAAGATTGCCGCGCGCGACACGGCGCTGGAGACATGGCGCCGCATTCGGGCCCTCTACGATGCTGGCCGGCAGGGGGGCGAGGCGGAGAATGAGGCCCAGGCACGGGAACAATACTTCCGCTTCGAAGAAGAAGTGCAGGATGCACTCACGGGCCGGGTGGTCGACGGGACCCAGACCGACAACGGCAGCCGGCCGGGCACGTTTCGCGGAACCGGAGGCGTGCAGGTGGCGGAACGGCGGCTTCGCCTGCTGATGGGCATACCGATCAGCGACGGGCGACTCATCCGCCCGGTCGACGAACCGGCCGTGATTCCCGTCCATTTCGATTGGAACCAGGTTGTTTCCGATGCCCTTTCCGCCCGTACGGAACTGCGGCAACAGCGTTGGCGGATCAAGATGCGTCAGCTCGAGGTGAAGGGCAACCGCAACTTTCTGCTTCCCCAACTCGACGTAGTCGGACGCTACCGCTGGCGCGGCCTCGGGCAGACTCTCATCAATCCCGACGGCGATCAGCCACCATTCGACAACGCCTATCAGACGCTTATGGACGGCCGATTTCAGGAATGGCAGTTGGGGGTTGAGTTGACGGTACCCATCGGGCATCGCCATGCCTTTGCAGCCCTCCGGAATTCCGAACTGAATCTCGCTCGTGAGCAGGCGATTCTCAAGGAGCAGCAGCGGGTCATCGTTCACGACTTGAGCAACGGGATCAGCGAACTGGAGCGGGCCGAGGCGGTGGTTCGCACGACCTACAACCGTCGCGTGGCGGCAGCCCAGCAGCTTGCAGCGGTCCAGGCCGCCTACGATGCGGGCGACGTGCTGTTGGACCGCGTGCTCGACGCGCAGCGCCGCCGGGCAGACGCGGAGAGCCGGCACCATCGTGCCCGCGTGGAGTTCGCGCTGGCCATCAAGAACGTGCACTACGACAAGGGGACCTTGCTCGACTATTACCGGATCTACATGGCGGAAGGCGCATGGCCGACGGTTGCCTACCATGATGCCGCCCAGCGGCGGGCCCTGCGGGTCCAGCCGTGCATCGACTACCGGCTGCACCAGCCGCTCACGGTTGCGTCGTCCGGCCGGCAATTCGCCGCGCAGACCAGCAGCAGGATCGAGCCACTGCCGCCCACGGACCAGGCAGTCGAAAGCCCTTCCGATCAGCCTTCTACTCCGTTGCCCCAACCCGGTCTGGTGCCGCTGCCGGAGGTAACCTCGTCCGTCGCCAACCCGGTCTCGTATCAAGCACCGCCCGTCACGTCCGGCTACCGGCCATAGCGCCGTGCCATGACCAGGATCTTGTTCTGCGTTCAGGTTGTCAAAGAGCGATCTGGAGTCAGGGAGCAGGGGAGCAAGGAGCAAGGAGCAAGGAGCACGGAGCGGGGAGCGGGGAGCAAGGAGCAGGGGACAGGGTTGATTGCGGCCTCGCTTACGCGTCGGGTTGGGGTTGAATGGGGGCCTCGCTTACGCGTCGGGTTGGGATCAAGCAGGCTGCGGGTGCCGGCATGGGGCAAAGCTTATATTTCGGGCCACATGGGGCTGGTGCGCCGAAATGGCTCTTGGGCGAGAGAGGTTTGCGTAAATCATAGTAGTGTACGTATTTACAGATATAGGACGAATCGTAACTATAATCCCCACAAGTGAGGCATGCTCCGAAACTATTTCACACTAGATAGGAACAGGGAGATCGGAGATCGAAGATTGGAGATGGGAGGGGACGGGGGACGGGGGACTGGGATCGGGAGACAGGGCGAGAATGTTTTATTGGTGGTGTGAACCGGATAGTTTTGGAACGCATGCGTCTGCGATCCAAAAGGAGACTTGGGCGAGCGGAGAGGGTGTAAGTCATCTGGTCATGGCTGGTTAGGAAGTTGTGTTGAAGCGCAAGTGTTTACCATGCTTTTGGGGTATGTGCCAAAACCTCGTGGTGATAGGAAGACATCAGGTGACGGAAGTCAGGAGTCAGGAGTCAGGGGTCAGGAGTCAGGGGTCAGGAGTCAGGAGTCAGGAGTCAGGGGACGGGAGTCAGGGGACGGGGGAGCACGCAGCAGGGAGCCGGGACGGGGCGCGGG
>CAYSCH010000092.1:0-2899 GCA_964429355.1 uncultured Planctomycetaceae bacterium
GCCGCGGCGATCCTGCGTCGCAACCCGGACAGTGTCGTGATCCCCTTCGACACGCAAGCCTACAAGGTCTGCGTCGACCCGGGCGACACGATCCTGAGCCTGTCGGAGCGGCTGGCCCGTTACGGCGGCGGTGGAACGAACTGCTCGATTCCGCTCAACGAGGCCAACACGACGTACCGCAACCGGAAGTTTGCGGGCTGCGTGCTCGTCAGCGACAACGAGAGTTGGGTCGGCTCGGGCCGATACAGTTCAACGGGCGTCATGACCGAATGGCAGGCGTTCGTCAAGAACCAACTGCGCCTGGGCGGTCACGGCACTGCGGCCCCCAAGCTGGTCTGCATCGACATCCAGCCGTACGGTTCGACCCAGGCGCCCGAGCGTGCCGACATCCTGAACATCGGCGGCTTCAGCGACGCCGTATTCCACGTGGTCGCCTCGTACCTGAGCGGCGATGCCGCACGGTTCGTCGCCGAAGTTGAGTCGATCGAGCTGTAGTCCTCACGCCCCTGATCCGTATGCTGGGTCAGGGGCGTTGCTGTGCGCACTGGCTTTCTTCAGACGTATCGGGTTTTCTTCCACTGACCCGCCTGCAAGCTGCTAGGATCGCCTTCGTTTTGACCGAGCCTTGCTCTTGGAGCACGTCGCTCGGAACTCGTAGCGGACTTCTGCGGAAAGCATCCAGTCCTCGCCCCTATCGACAAGGGCCTGGCCAAATCGCCGCTTCTTAAGATCGGATATCGTGCGTTTGATATGAATAATCATGTCCGTCGCAGTTTGCGTTCCGGTCCCCCACCAATTGCCATCGGCCTTCAACTCGTCGATGCTCACCAGGCCTTTGTTCTCGGAAGCAACCCGGCATACGGAAAGAAACTGGTTCCTCGCGGCACGGCTGCCATGAAAACGCGCCAGCTGGTCGTCCAGCCAGATCTCTTTGACCGATTCGTGCGTGTAGCTACTGCTCGGCTCGCCTTGCCACACCACGGTGATTATCTTTGGCGAAATGGGCCCCCAGAACCTGCCGTTCTTGTACCATTGCTGGTCATCCACGTAGAGTTCCACGAGTTCCGTGCCTTGAATCGACCAGCCGCCCTTGTTGGCGGGGCGGTGCGCGACCACTCTTACAATCGCTTCCAGATCCGATGTGGGTGTGATCTTTTCGGGAATATGGATCGGGCCGATCGCCTCGTGCTCCGAAAACAGCCCGCTTACCCATCTGGCGCCGGCGCACGAACCCGGCGCCGAGATGCCGGCAACGTGAAGCACCGTGTAGCTGTGCTCACTGACGAATTTGCTGTAACGGCGAATCAGCCCGTAATCGATCCTTTCGTCGCCGTTTTGCTCGGTCTTATAGTCGCGTGTCTGCCCCTTGGGGCCCGAGTCCGTGAGTAGGCGGTGGTAACTCTCCGTATCCAGCATTCCCACTTTGAGGCCTGGCGGGCGGATCTCGCTGATGAACCGGAAGCGAGAATTCTCCATTCCCCATTGCTTCGCAACGTGTTGTCCGAACAGTCCGAACCGTCCGACGAACATGACAGCACTGACCTTCCCAAGCTCTTCCAGGGTTGGCTTAAACTCGCCCATGAGAATCGGGCGTCGTTCCATGCCCTTGCGATAGACCTCCGGCATGTCGAAGGCAAATTCTGCCACAGTCCTTTCGTCGCGCATCCATCCGTCGGGATCGAGAACGTAGTAGACGAACGAATGCCGCTGGAAAGGATGCATGAGCCACGGCCCAAGGCTGTCTGGCGACACAGTGGCGCCGTTTGCTGTGGGAGTGCTCGTGATTGCGGGAGTCGGGCTGGATCCAGAATGATCGCCGGCCAACATGCGCCACTGGACGGCATGGATCAGTTCGCTGAGCGCGCACCAGCCTCCTGCGTTACTGTGCACCGCCTCCCGCCTCAGTTGGCGAATCATCTCGGCCACGTCGGCCGGTGTGGGCTGCAGACCGCCGACAAGAATGAGATCGCTGAGTGCCCGATACCCTTCCGCGCGAGCTCCCAAGGATTCAGAACTTATGTCATTGAATCGTTCCTTGAACGTCATGAATCTGCTCCCCAAAAAACATGACATTGGGCGGGCACGGACGAGCGCAAACGGTTGGCGGGATGACAACGTGGGAATGCCGCCGCTATGCGGAAGAGTGCCCGACCGGAAATCGTATATAAGGATGAAAGTGCAAGAGCACGGGTCGCCGCCCCGGAGGCCAGACTACGGAGCAGATCAAGGTCGGCGATAATCGTAACTTAACTGAAATCACGCCATTCGTCAAAAAAAAAGAACCCTTTCGCCCATCCAGATCGAGGAGGAGACTCCGCCAATCTGAATCGCCATGGGGCGTCCCGGCGACGGTAGAGGTCTGGGCCACCCCCAAGTGTTGTGGTGCGTCGCTGCGCCGGTGTGCCTCGGCCGCTCTCGCGGCCCGCGGGCCAGCGATGCGAATGCCGTGCGCTCGAGCCGCGAGCCAACCTGGCGCGGGACTAAGTGCTCCGGATTCCCGCCGTGCGCCCGCCGTGTTATGTGCATGCGGCGCAGAACTGTCTCGCGATGCGCGCAATGCCACCAGCAATCGCAGAGTGCACGAACGTTGAACGAACCAGACACGCATCTGTCCGTGCCAAGCGAAGTACTGCCAGTGCAAGCGTTGCGCCCGCAAGGCGTACATGCTCAGACTGCGGAGGAAAAGCTATGCCTGTCCAAATCGTCTTCCTGAATGCAAGCGCCGTTGAACGAGTGCTATTGCACGCCCCGATGGTGCTCGAACCGTTCTCGCAAACCCCTCTGCGGCGTGAAGACCCCCACGAGAACGGGATCTTCGTCGTGCCTGTCGATGCATCGGTCGGCATCGTGGCGGCGGCCCTGATCGCCGCCCCTTTCCATGGACGCCTCGCAGTGAACG
>CAYSCH010000092.1:2909-26770 GCA_964429355.1 uncultured Planctomycetaceae bacterium
CTGCCCCGTGCATGCGGGCGTATCCGTCCTCCGCCACACGGACTACCTCGACTACGCGGGCCAACGCTGGTGGGTCTGTGCGGAGAGCTCGGCCGAACAGGTCCCTTACGATCCCAAGGTCCACGGGGACGACGTCTTCTGTTTGTTCACCAAGGCCCGTATCGCCGCAGGCGACCTCATCGTCTGCTGCCCGGGAAAACCAGGTGTCGAGTGCCGTGCCGTCTACAAAGCCACCTCATGGAATCTGGCAATGCAGTCAGAGAAACCCATCGGTTGCCTCAATTGCGGATACAAGCCGCCCTCTTCGCGTTGGGAGCCGCCTCCTGCAAAAGAGAAGAAAAGGAGTCAGATCGATGCCCTTATTCAGCGCGTCAAGAGTAAGTAGTGATGCCTCGTCCAAGGCATTTGCTCGCCTCCGCCACACGTCCACATTTCGTGGCAACGGTTTGGAGTCGTGGAACAAGACGGTCATCGCCGTCTTCGGGGCTGGGTTATTGGGTGGAAATATGGTATGTGAACTTATTAGATCTGGCGCCGCCGCAGTCTGTGTTTTCGATCCCGATATCGGGTCTCCGGAAAATATGGCCACGCAGATCGCCGAGCCCGGCGTTCACAAGGTGGATTCCGTCGTTAGGATTTGCGACGCTTTTCGGCCCGGTCGGGTGCGAGGATTTCCGATTGACGTCCGTCACGCCGGGGTGGGCCTTCTCGCTCAGATGGACTTGTTCCTTGACTGTACGGACGATCCTTCCCTTGCGTGGCCGCTCACCCAGATCAGCAATGGCTTGAAGGTCCCCATGCTGCGTTGCGCGGTGGATGGCAGCGGACAGGCCGAACTGGGCCGCGTGCTCTACTCCAATGGCGGCGCAGGTCACGCATGCCAGGTCTGCAACTTCGACTGGCAGGACACCTTCGGAGCGAAACGGCGGACCCCGTGCCCGGGGCAGGCCGCAGCCTCGTCCCAGCCGACGCTCGCCGGGAATGCCATCGGCATGGCGCTGGCGGGCTTCGCACTGCTGCAGGCCCAACGCCTGGCCACGGGCAACGACACCGATCAGGTGGTGAATCGGGAGGTTCTTCTTGATCTCAGCCACGGCCAGCTCTTCAACATGGAACTCCCCCGGAGTCCGTCCTGCCTCAGCGGGCATACCGCGTGGGAGCTTTTCCGCCCGGGTCTGGCCACCGCGGAGGCAACCCTGTCCACCATTTTCCAGATTGGCCGGGAGCACTTCGGCACTCCCCGCGTGTCCGTCGAACCTTTCCTGCACCCGATCCAGGTGCGCGCCACCTGCGAATGCAGCGAGCCCCGGAAAGCCGTGGGGACGCCCTGGACATCGCCGCCATCCTGCCCGCGCTGTGGCAAACGCATGTCGTGGCAGCGTCATTCGGAATTCGATCGCATCTCCCCTTTCGATGCCAGGGAACTGGGCATCCTCGAGACGCCCTTGCAGACCCTTGGCCTCCCCGAGGAAGGGGCACTGTTCATTGTTCGCGTCGAGGGCGTGAAACCGCTCTATCTCGGCCTCGATTGAACGTCCGCCCTCGCATTCATTCTGATGTGCAAACGCCGTTGAAGGAGTCGCCACGATGCCCCCGGACGCATTTGTTGAAGATCTGCCCCCCAGGTTCGAGCAGGCTCGACATGGACGGCGTCCCATGGCCGACGAAGACAGTCCTACCATGGAACTCAGTCGCCAGTTCCTGCGGAACACCCTGGCGGAGTGTCAGGCCGGCCTGCTGAAGAAATCGTCCAGGGTTCGCGTCGTTCCCGAGTACTCGCCTTTCCCACGCACGTTCCGTTTTGAATTCGACCTACCATTCAAGAGCAAGGAAGCCGATCAGCCCGTCCAACTGAAACCAGGACCATTGCGAGGCACGATCTTCTATCGTCGCGACTTGTTCGTGAACTTCGATATTCCCTCCGTCGCCGTCGCCCTCGATCCTGAACAACACTTCTTCCATCCCAACTTCTCGCGTCAGCATGGAATGATCTGTCTCGGCGAAATCCCGCCAGGTCCCTATCCCCTCGACATCCTGCTCGAGAACCACCTGTACCCGATCCTGAGTTACCAGAACCGGCGTCCCACCCATCCCGCCGACCTCGAAGCCGCCCGATACTTCGCGCTCGATCCCGACGCCATGGTCGGCCTCGAAGTGCAACCACTCTATTGAAACGAGAACTGACTGCCAATCGCCTATTCGAGGGGAACCATTCCCATGAAATCACCGATCCACTCGTTCGCAACCATTCCCCAGCAGCGTGGTTTGGCCCTCCGCAAACGTCTGTTCGAGAAGTACGGCGTCAGACTGGAAAACGCCTTTCGCGGGTCTCTCGCGAATGACGCCAGCGATGTGAGCGTCGAACTCGAACCGGCGGACGATCTCTATCTTTCGGCTTCCGTGGAATCGTCGCCGCCCGTCAACGCCCTTCAGGCGAATGCGGATTTGCCGGGTACCCTTCGCTTTGCCGTCGACCGGCAAGGGTGGCACTTGGTGGCGGACACCCGTCTGAACGGCGAGGCTCATCTGCCGAACACCTTGCAAGAACTTCTCCGCGCCATCGCACGGGTCCGGAACGGGCAGACGAAACACCGCCGAAAGCCATCGAAAATGGCGGCCGCGGCCCCAGAACGGCTCGAGCAGGTCCTGAAATCCGCGTCCCTCGCGGACAATCCGCCTGTGAACGTCGACGGCGAGTCGGAGATGCGATGCCGCCTTGGCGGCCACATTGTCGCCACGCGGATTTCGCGATCCGGGAGCGGTATCCGTATCCGGCGAGGCGTCGTGTCGAGCCTCCAACTCGACAAGCCGAGACTGGAAGCGGTCGCCGATGTTGCGCTTCGCCTGAACCTGCAGATTCGCCACGCCCGCCTGGCTTTCGTGAACAACGAGATCCGCGTCGAAGCTCGTCTTTCCGCCTGCCTGATCGAACCGGCATGGGTGAACTTCTACATGCGAGCCGTGGCGGCAGCGTCCCTTCACGTTACCCCCACGTTGCGTCTCCTGGCGTCCCAGCCGCAGGTTGCGCAATGGTGGTCTGCCGTGGCCAATTTTGAATCTCAGCGTGAGGAACGTCCCGTGGGTTCGTGTTAATTCTGTTCTTGCTGCCAGAAAGGAGGTGACAAATGGTTGCAGCTTCTCACATCAAGATGGCCGACATCGCACGTCAACGTCGTTTCGAGACCGACCTGGACGGCGATCTGCGTCCGTCCCACACGGTCGGCCAGGCGGTCGATCACTATCGCGAGCAGGTCAGCATTCCGGGTGATCACGGCATGCGTTGGACCGCGTTTTCTCGTGGTGTCCGCCTGGACAACAAGCGTCTGCTTTCCGATATCCCGGAAGCAGATTCCGAGTGGACGGTGATGCCCGAGGTGTCGGCCGGATGACTGTAGGCAGTGAGATCGCCGGGGCGGCCCACGCGTCGGGTCGCCTCGGCCCCCTGCCTCCAGGCGGAAAGGCCCCTGCCATTGAGGATTCCAAACGATGGATCTGACAATCAGAAACGAGTTCCGCTACTTCGGTGAACTCTACAGTACCTCGCAACCGACCGGCACGCTACTTGCCAGCCACGACGCAACAGCCGGGCTGGGAGAACTGGTCGACGAAGCCTACATGCGTGCCGTCCTGGCCGAGCAGATTCCCGGCGATGCGTCGAGCATCGAAGTCTCGCTTGCACCACGTTGGAAGGAAGAGCCCGTAGTGGATACCGTTGAAGTCGTTATGACGGCCGACGGAGCCTCGGCCTACACGCAACGCTTCCCGAGCGGTCCCTGGGCACGGCAGGCGCAACTGCAGGCCGTGCAGCTCCGACGGGAGGGGACACTTGGACAGAACGATACCGCCTACTATGCACTGACGGCAGTCAAGAACGGTGGCGGGACCGGCTTGAAAGTGCCGCCGCTGCAAGCTCCCCCCGTGATTGCCCAGTCCCTTGAGCAGCTCGGGGTGCGCCGGCTCGGCGAAGGCGGCCTGGTTCCCGACCGGCCCGTCCTCGTCAATCAACGCCTGGCGGATGACGGCGTGACGCTTTGCGAAAAGGCCGGACTCTCCGAAACCGGCGGCGCCGTGCTCGGGAAGATTGTCCGCCTTCCGGAGCCGCTCCAGGGAACCACCACGCGAACCGTCACGGTCCTCACTTCCCTGGTCGAAGACGAACGGCACGTGGGCAAGGAAGCTTCCTTCGAGATCAGCCCCGAGGGCCTGCAGCGCGCCGCGACCATTGCGGACCTGCGCGGACTCAACGAGCGCGTGGTCACCATCTTCCACACCCACGGATGGTCACCCAGGTGCGGCAATTGCAGCCGCAGCGATGCTTGTCCGCTGCCCCGCTGCAGCGTCAGCGCTCAGGACTACATCCTGCTGCAAACTCTGTTCCCCGCCAAGGACACCCTCATGCCGATCTCGGGGCGCAAACTCGGCGCCCAGGGCGATCGTCCCGTGTTCCGCCTGTTCGCGTGGAATGGCGGAGAAATGCGATCCATTCGATGGCAATCCTATTTCGACTAGAGAACCGGAAGGAGCTCACTTATGACCAACGTGAGTATTCAAGCCATCCTCAAAGCCCTCGGCGCCGGCTCCGGTCGATTGGACCCCAGAGTCCTGATGCGAATCGAACAACTCATGACTCTCTGGAAGACCGAGCCCAATGCGGCCATCGCCGAGACGGTCAAATCGGACCTCGAAGCAGACTCCGCAAAGGAGAACTGCGGTAAGGCGGCAGCCGCCGCGACCGAGCTGGAAACCATTCTCAAGAAGCTGCTCGAGGGCGCCTCCTCCATGTTCCATTTGGACACGCTCCGAGCATCGCTCGGTGGACCGCTCGCGGTCTGCCGCCAGGGCAACCAGTACCGGGAATACGCAATCCACCCTGATATCAATATCGACGTCCTGCGTACCTTGCAGCCCTGGGAGTTCGTCTGTATTCGCGAACAGGTCGTCGTCGGCGTCTGGCAGGATCCCTCGCTCTTCACCGCGGCGCTTGGCGATGTCGTCGTGTTCAGACAGTATCACGACCGCGATCAGGGACTTGTCCTGGTTGAGCCCAAGGACGGTCCCGGGCAACGCGTCGTCCGCCTGGCTCCCCAAATGCGAAAGAAGGAATTGCAGTCCGGCGCTCAGCTCGTTCTTCAACGCGACGACGAACGATGGGCCATTGCCTTGGCCGAATCGGATGCCTCGAAAACTCGCAGTCGGTTCGAGGTGTCCATCGAATCCGTCACCACGCGGCTCGAAGACCTGGCCGGCATGGAGAACCTGACGCATCACTTGATCCAGGAAGTGATACTCCACGTCCTGAATCCCGAGATCCGCAACAGGTACTCCCTCAAGCCATTGCACGGCTTCCTGCTCAGCTCTCGCAAACCGGGGATGGGTAAGACCGCCGTGATCCGGGGCCTAGCCCGCTTCTTCTACGAGCTGGGACAGGAAACGGACTTCGAGGTCGTGCTCTACGTGATCCCCCCGAATGCACTCAAGAACAAGTTTCACGGCGAGGACGCCAGGATCGTGCGTGACGAACTCTGGGGCGCGATCCGGGCCCGCGCCCGCGAGCATCGCCAACGCTGCTTGGCGGGCATCGAGAAGAGAGCTCTGCTCCAACTGGTCACCTTCGATGAACTCGACAGCCTCGGGCAACGGGCGGACGCCAACCACTTCATCGGTTCCGGCGCTCAGAGCGATGCTCTCGAAGCCCTGCTGACCGAGATGGACGGCATGATTCAGCACACGGATCTGGGCTCTCCGCCCAGCTATGTCCTGTGTGCTGCCGCCACCAACTTGCCCGAACGAATTGATGAAGCCTTAAAGCGCCCCGGACGTTTCGACCTCTGCGTGGAAATGCCCGACATCGATCGCGAAATGGCAGAGGAAATCCTCATGATCTACGCACGGGGTGACGAACTGCCATGGTATCTCGACGACCAGGTGCAAACGAGCGTCGATGAAGAGAGCATTCGCCAACGCATGCTGCGGCCCGTCCTGGCCGGAGTGATGTCGGCCAACGCGGCCTACTACCTGACCGACAGTCAACGCCGTGTGGACGTTACGGCGGAGCAAATGCTGGCCGGTGCGCACTTCGAGTACGCCATGAACGAAGCCAAAAAGCGTGCCGCCTCTCGGACGCTCCTTGGTGTCGGTGTGCCCGCAATCACCCAGGCGGACCTTGCGGAGTGCCTTACGGAAATCGTCCACCGTACGGCCCAACAGATGGCCGCTGATCCCGGAATGCTCGTTCGCCAGCTCCAGATCAAGGATGCCGTTACCCGGGTCGTGGCCGTCCCCCGAGAAGAATACTCCACGCAACAGTTCCTGAGAATCGCCTAAGGAGGCCACGGCATGGTCAAGAAGCATTATGGGCGAGATGCCGAGTTGTCGACAACCGGCATCGATGCCCAGGGGCATTCAATCGACCCCGGTGATGTCACACGGGAAATTCTCTCTCGCATTCCAGAAGCCTGCGATGCGCTCGGCCTGCGAACCTGGAATCGAGACGTGTATTGGAGGCAACACGCGTCCGGATCAGCCTTCGTCGGCACGGCCTACCGCGACTTCCTGCGAAACTGGCTCTCCAATGGTGCGTGCGTGTACCCCGATATGGGGCACGTCGAGATCTGTTCGGCCGCCTCCTGGCACCCCAGAATCTGCGCCAGTCAGACGCTCGCGCTTCTGATGATCGCCGAGGAGGCCCGTTCGATCGCCGAAGCCCAATCCGACGACGGGAACCGCTATCGGCTTTCAACAAGCAACGTGGACGCAGGCGATCCCGCAACCAGTTTCGGCACGCACGGCAACATCGCCGTGGCAGAGGCCCTTTGGGAGGACCTCTTCGTATCCCATCGGCACCCGGCGCTGCTGGGCCTCGTCGCCAGTGGGATCGCTGCCGCGATCCCCTTCTTCGGCGCCGGCTATCTGTTGCCGCTGAAAGACGGTACGACCATCTACAGCCTCAGCGGACGAGCCCATCACCTGAACCGGACGATCACCCTCGCAACAACGCAGCCGTTCCAGCGCGGTTTGCTCAACAGCCGTCGCGAGGCCCACGGCACCGGGCACGATCGCATGCATTTGATCGGCTTCGATCTCCCCATCCTCTCCGAGGCACTCCAATGTGCTTACCTCCAATGCCTGTTGTCTGCTGCGGAAGACGGTTTCTGCCGCATAAATCTCTACGACCCCGTCCGCGCAACCCAGGTCTGGAGTTGGGGCCTCAACCTGCTGCGGGGCACGCCGGAAGGAAGGGCACTCCTGACCGACGGCCGGCAGATGACGCTACCTCAGTTCATCCGGGCAGTGACTAGTGAATTGCTCCAAATGTTCGAAAGTGGGCTCTTCCGCAACCGTGTCGCCCCAGAATGCGGGGAACTGCTTGCCTTGATCCTCGACCTGACTCGCTACGCCGAGGAAGGCTCCCTGCTGCGTTGTGCTCGGCATTTGACCTGGGCCGCAAAGCTCCTGTACCTGATGGATTTCTGCGCAACCCAGAAGGCCACACTTGGCGATGTCGACACGCGCCTTGCCGATCACGATTTCATTTGCTCCGACCGGACCAGAGGGCCCTTCTGGCGGCTCTGGGAGGAAGATCTCGTCGACCCCCTCGTTTCCATGGACGACGTCCGAGCTTGCCTGACGGACGGGCCGGCGGAGGCCCGCGGCTGGGGGCGTGGGCGCCTCATTCGCCAGTTCGGCGTAAGCATTACCGACGTGGACTGGAGCTACGTCGAACTGGCCAAAGACTCCGAACACTGGGGACCGCGCCTTCGCGTGGAAATGCCGGCGCTCAGCGGCTCCAACCGCTCGTCCCTCGAATCCATCCTCCCGCAGGCCCGGTCGGTCGCCGACCTGGAAAGCCTGCTAAAATATGACACCACGAACACGGACCCATTTGACAGGGTCGCAGACCAGCTTGCCATTCCGAACCGATAACCCACGGAGAACACGACCATGTCGATCCAGAAGCACCAGACGACCCATGTGAGACCAGCGCCGGCCGAGGAACCGGACGACACCCCCGACGGCCCCAGCCCCCTCCTGGCACAAGCCCACGCCTTCGGTTCGGTCGCCCGCCAGGCCCATGCCGAATGCAAACGCGGTAAAGAAGCTCAACGGGAACTGCAAGCTCGCCGCAACAGCCCAGGGCAATAGGACGGCAAGGAAATCCATAGACAAGGGGCTGGAAAAATGCAGCAAACCAAGGTGAAGGCCGGGGCATACGTTGACAAGTTCGCCCTTGGTTTGGAGTCGGAAGTGCTCACCGTCTGCCGCGCACTGCCGGACTCGAGGCAGGATGCCCTGGGTGCTTTCTTTCAGACATTTCCTGCGTTGGCCCCGTCGATCCCCGGAACGGTGGGGTTTTTCAACGGATTCGGAAAGACCTACTGCGATTCAGGCGCGCATATTGAATTTGCGACGGCGGAGGTCGACTCGCCCTACCTGCTTGCCGGAATCGTCGAGAAACAGTTCGCGCTCGCCACGGCGACAACCGCTAGACTCACGGAGGACGGCTGCCACCTGATCCTCGCCAACAACAACCACAGCGGTCTGCTGACACCGGAGTCTCCCACATGGGGGGCCCATGAGAACCACATGACGGAACAGCATCCCGATGACTTCACAGAACTGATCCTGCCTTTCCTCGTCTCGCGGCTCTATGCGGGCTCTGGTGGTGTGTTGTACCCAACCGGAGACTTCGTCGCCTCGAACCGAGCGGTTCGCACAGAACAGGTCACCGGCGGAAACACCACGGAGCATCGAGCCCTCCACTCCACGTGCCGTGATGAACCGCTCATGCTCTGCGACACGCCGCTGTTCCGCTACCATTTGATCAGCGGCGACGGCCACCGCAGCCAAATGAATCTCGCCCTCCAGTGGGGCGCCACCGCTCTGGCCCTGAAAGCCGTCCAGTACGACTCCCGGCTCATATCAAAGCTCTCCCGGATTCGCCGACTGCCCCGCAGCAGCCGGGCCTGGCTCGGCCTGCTGCGGGAGCTCAATTGCCTCGCCCGGCCCGGTGAAGAGCTTCGAGTGGATCCCCGCGTCACCGAAATCCAACGGGTCTACCTGGACGGCGCCAGCCGCTATGCCGATGGGCTGGAAGATCCCCCCGACTGGATTTTCCGAATTCTCGCCGATTGGAACCGGACCTTGGAGGCGATGGAGATGCTCGATCGTCCGTGGCTCAGCGCCCGGCTTGACGCCTTCATCAAGTATGAACTCTATTCCAGGTTCCTGGCGGAATCGGGAAAGTCATGGTCGGATCTGCAGAGAAACGAGGCCCTGTTCAGCGAACTCGCCCTGCTCGACCACAGCTATCACGAGTTCACCAATCCCGATTCCTTGTTTACCCTCCTCAACGAGGCCGGCGCGCTCTGCCACCGGGTGCCTGACCCCGTCGTCTCGCAGGCCGAACCCTACGTCCCACAAACGTCGACCCGTGCCCGAGCCCGAGCAAGGTTCATCGCGGAGCATGCGGACGACGGTGAACGATACGTGATGGACTGGGCGTCGGTCACGGAAGCACACAGCGGCCGGCGTCGCTTTCTCGGCGAGCCTTTCGCCGGGGAATTCGGACCATGGCAAAGCGAACCGGGGGACGTTCACTCCCACCGACGGGCGTTCCGCCCCGAATTTCCGATCGCTGACTGCTACGAGAGAGGCCACCTGGAACTCGCGTACCGAGGGCTGTGCATGCGGGAAGGCCGGCTTGCTGTCTCTGGCAATCGGTGGCGTCAGCCGTGCAACTACACGCTCTGGGTCCAAACGCGGCGAGGAGAAGGCGACGCCGACCTGGAAGCGATACTCCATCAACTCTATCCGGAACCCCACACCAATCTTCAACACACTATCGAACACGTCTTCTTCCACCGCTTCCGCGGCCCCTGGCCGGCTCAGGAAGTCGACCACTGGCTTGAAACTGGTATGCAGATCATCGAGCAGGGCCTGCCCGTCCACGAGCGAGCAACGTTCTACGAACACTTGGGGGACGCTTGGGTTCGCCGCGGTCGCATCTCAGAAGCCCGAGACGTCCTGGGGCAGGTCATCCAAGACCACGTCCCCAGCCGGCGGCTTGTGAGAGCCCTGGCGGCTCTGGCGGAATGCAGCCGGCAGTCAGGTCGCCTCCGAGAGACGCAAGGCTACCTGTCGTCCGCCGAAGAGATTTGTATGCGATGCAACTACGGCCTCGAGCAGGCGGATTTCGTCTGGACCGCCCGGGCGAAACTCGAGCCAAACCGGGCCGGCGAATGGCTGGGTCGCGCCCGGGTATTTCAGGCACAACACGGCTGTTGTGTCGGACTCGCTCGGTCCTTACTCCTCCAGGCCAGGCTCTCGTCCTCGCCGGCAGTGTGGGCCGAGTCCTTCGCTGGACTCGAGGCCTTGTGCGAGCAGCATTCGGGGCTCCGCCGCGACCATCGTCTTACCGAGATCCTGGAACCCGAGAACTGGACGCGATGGACAGACGGACGCGGAGAGGCGATTCCGGAGGCCTATTAGGATATTGTTTCAAAGTTACCACTTTTGACCGTTCGAACGAATCGGTTACTCTTGGGACATCGATTGGTAAGTACGACGGTTCGCAGGCTACCGTGTGGCCGGCTAGAGCCACAGGTCGTAGTAAGGAGTGGACATCATGAGAGACCGGGCAATTCTCAGTGGCATGTTTGTTGCAGCAGTCGTGATGCACGGAATTGCGTACGCGGCCCCGCCCGCGTGTACCGACTCGCCCCCATTGACCGCCACATTCTCCATCGTGGCAGTCGATCCGGAAAGCGGCATCTGCGGCGCAGCGGTTGCAAGCAAGTACCCAGCCGTCGGGAAGGTCGTGCCGTACGTGCGTGCCGGTATCGGCGGATTCTGCACTCAACTCTACGTCGATGCGAGCGACGATGCCGTCGTGGAATTGGCGCGCAAGTATGCCGAACTGGACCACGACGCAAAGGGAGAATGGCGCGGTGGCCGGAGACCTTTCGAACATCCCTGCGAAGACCAACCCGGGAAGAGAGCTTCCACGAGTGAGATCCGGGAATGATCAACCAGCCGAGTTTAGCACCCGAACTCGGTCCGGGGGGATTACCAACATCAGCGTTCGCCCGTTGTCCCACGCGACGTCAACTTGCAGCCAACGTTCGCCGCCCGTCACGTGATTGGAGACGGCCATCACGGTTCCCCGTGAACCGACGGGAATCGGATCGGGATCGCTCGGCATAGCCAACAGTTCTACTCGATCACCATGGTTGAGTGTCATTACTACCTCCCTTCTGGCTCACGCCGCGTCCGCCTCGTTGTCATCCTGCTCGTCCCCCAGCCCCGGCAACGACTCAATCGCCGCCGTTTGGTCGTGTAGCTCGACATGCGTGTAGATGCCCAATGTCAGACGGATATCGCTATGGCGAGCCAAGGTATGGGCCGTTTTGGAAGTCACGCGAGCAAGTGCCTATCGCCAACCATGCCTTCGTCATGATGACACCTATCCCTCACCTGGAGGGGCAACTACCCGCCAGGCTCTTGGTTGCCTATGCTTCAGCTCAGCATGTCGGCAGTTACCTCCACTGGGTGAGTTTGACGCCAAATACGCCGTCCTCAGGGGCCTGTTCTCTCGACATGCTCGCGTCGTTCCCGCCGGCGCGTTACCATCTCAGACGATTGGTGATAGAGAATCCGGGGGAAGATATCGTGCCCGACGTGACCCGCATCCTGTCCAATATCGAGCAAGGCGATCCTGACGCCGCCGAGCAGTTGCTGCCGTTGGTCTACGAGGAGCTGCGGAAACTGGCGGCGGCGAAGATGGCCCAGGAGAATCCGGGGCAGACACTCCAGGCGACGGCCCTCGTCCACGAGGCCTATCTCCGGCTGGTGGATGTGGAGAAGGCCCAACACTGGAACAGTCGCGGGCATTTTTTTTGTGCGGCTGCTGAGGCGATGCGGCGGATCTTGGTAGAGCAAGCTCGGCGGAAGCACGGGCCGCGACGTGGCGGCGGCGTGACGCACGTTAAGCTCGATGACGCCCACGACATCGTCGATCCCCGGGCGAGTGAAATCCTCCACGTCCATGATGCCCTGGAAGGTCTAGCACGCGAATCGCCAGCCAAAGCAGAACTCGTCAAACTCCGGTACTACGGCGGATTGAGCCACCAGGAGGCGGCTGACGCACTCGGGCTAAGCCGGGCAACCGCAGACCGCTACTGGGCTTACGCGAAAGCGTACCTCTTTGCCGCCATGCAGGACCATGCGGAATAACAAAAATATCTCAAACTCGTGAGGCAAATCTCAGCGAATTCTCGCACTGCCTTTTGATGACCTTTTCGACTTGTCCGATTGATCGGTAAAGCAGTCGTCCACCCTGCGCCCAAAAGGGTGATCCGCGGCAAACCAGACCCCCTCGCAGTGAGGGGTCGGGAGCGTTCAAGCCAGGAGCAGTGCAATGACGGAAGAACGTCCTTCGCTCGATGAGATCTTCGCCGAGGTTATCCGCCGTTCACCCGGACCGGATCGAGACGCGTACCTGGACGAAGTGTGCGGAGATGACACGGAGCAGCGAGGACGCGTCGAGCGATTGCTCCGGGCGCTTGAAGACGCCGGGAGCTTTCTCGAATCGCCGGCCGCCAATCCATCGGATGAAGACCCCACGATCGCCCAGCTGATTGGCGAGGGCCCGGGCACGATCATTGGTCCGTACAAGCTCCTGCAGAAGATCGGCGAAGGGGGGTTTGGCGTCGTTTACATGGCCGAGCAGAGGGAGCCCGTCAAGCGACGTGTGGCCCTGAAAATCATCAAGCTAGGGATGGACACCCAGCAAGTCATTGCCCGCTTCGAGGCGGAGCGGCAAGCCCTGGCGATGATGGATCATCCGAACATTGCAAAGGTATTCGATGCCGGAACCACCGACAGCGGTAGGCCATACTTCGTCATGGAACTGGTCAAAGGTGTCCCGATTACCAAATACTGCGATGAAGAGCATCTCACACCGAAGGAACGACTCGAACTATTCGTGCCGGTCTGCCAGGCGATCCAGCACGCCCACCAAAAAGGGATTATCCATCGCGATATCAAACCCTCCAACGTGCTCGTGGGCAAATACGACGACAGAGCCGTCCCTCGCGTCATTGATTTCGGAGTTGCCAAGGCGACTGAACAGATGCTGACTGAGAAGACGATGTTCACCCACTTTGGCCAGATCATCGGAACGATCGATTACATGAGTCCCGAGCAGGCCAAATTGAACGAGCTGGACATCGATACACGAAGCGACGTCTACTCGCTCGGTGTGCTGCTCTACGAGCTTCTCACCGGTGAGACCCCATTTGACCGCCAGCGGCTCCACTCGGCCGCCTTCGACGAATTGTTAAAGATCCTCCGCGAAGAGGAACCTCCGAAGCCCAGCCTGCGGCTGAGCGCGAGTAAGTCCCTGCCTTCGATAGCCGCCCATCGGAAAATCGAGCCGAAGTTACTCAGCACGATGGTCCGCGGCGATTTGGACTGGATCGTGATGAAGTCCCTAGAAAAGGACCGGACACGACGGTATGCGACCGCAAAGGACTTCGCCGATGACGTGCGGCGATACCTGGTAGACGAACCGGTGGAAGCACGGGCGCCATCGACTTTCTATCGTTGGTCAAAACTCATTCGCAGGAACAAAACAGCTACCACGACTATCGCGGCCTTCGCCGCAACGCTGGTCTTTGCGACGTTCTTCAGCGGTTGGAGTTGGATGTCCGAACGGGAAGCAAGGATGCGAGAGACTCTTGCCTTGGAGGAAGCAAAAGCAAGCGAGGAAGTGGCCATCAAGAGTCTGGAGCGGTCCGTCGACGCGCTTATCGCCGCCGGGGATTACAAGGCGGCGGAAGCCGGGGGCGCGGAACTCCTGTTGATCTGCCTGGAGAGATGGGGGCATACCGATGTCAGAACCGCGCAGGCGACGGTCGCGCGAGCCACGGCATTGGCTGGACTCAGGCGGCAGGACGAGGGCATCGGACTTGTCGAAGACCTTTACGCACTCCAGGTGCAGGAACTGGGTGGCGACGCCGAGATCACACGCAAGACGGCTACTGCCCTAGCGCAGCTGTGTTCGGATGCCGCCTGGACGCTGGCCTCCCCGGAAAACTCAAGAAAAGAGAACTACGTACTTGCCTTGAAATGGGCTGAACGCAGCGTGGGACTCGACACGAACAGGACCTGGCAATGGACCTGGCTCGCCTTGGCACACTACCGCCTCGGCAACTATCAGGCCGCGTTTGAGAATCTGAAGATGGCCGCCGAGAGAGATTATCGCTACAGTGAGAGGACTTGGTGGCTGCTTTCCATGGTGTACGCCAGACTGGGTAATCAGCAGGCAGCTCGAGACTGCTACGCCGTTGCCTATTACGGAAACACAAACGACACCGCATTTCGTAACATTCGTGCGGAAGCCGGAGAACTCCTCTTTTCCGGAGGCTCGCGGGACTCAATTGACTTGTCGGCGACTGATATCATCGAGGCTTGCTCCCGGTTGCTTGAAGCGCACCCTCGCGGGTACTTTCTCTATCAACGTCTCAGCGGTCGCTGTGCCAGTCTCGACAACTGGAAGGATGCGGCCAACTATCTAGGCAAAGTGATCGAACTCCATTCAGCACCATACTACCTCTTGTATGAGGGTTGGGTTGCGTATCTTCTGCAAGCTGGCGAAACAGCGAAAGCTGAAGAGGTCTGCAAGATCGCCTTTGAGAGATTCCGAAGCCAGGAGATGCCGCCGGACGAGCAACTTCGGTTGGTGATGCTGTGCTGCCTCGCCCCATCGGAGGAAATAGACCCTCACGAGCTTGACGAAATCATCCTCGACGCGAAATCCAAGGGCGCTCCGGAAACGACAATTTCTGTCGCCCAACGAATGGTCGCCTATCGGTCAGGGCAATGGCTCCGTACCGCAGGAGCCTCATTGGAGTACATGCCAGGCGATGACCTCATTGCGGATGCTGCCCTGAATTCAAAAGTGAATCGCGCTATCGCGCAATGGAAGGAGTATGTACTCAGTCTCGCCTTCAAGGCCATGGCTCATCAACAACGCGGAGAGATAGGCGAAGCCCAGCGATTGGTCAAAGAGGCTCGCAAGCGCGCCCCCAGAGAGATTCCCACTGCAATACGAACAGGGCCCGGGAATCGCTACCCGCAGGCCATGTGGTGCCTGGTTCAGGCCGGTGTCCGAGAAGCGGAGGGCGTGATTGGATCGAACACTACGTCCGCAACATCCGCCACTGTCTCGGAGTTGGAATGCCTTGCGAGGTGAAGTGTTCACAGGTCTGACTGCAGCCACTTTCCCAACTCAGCCTTCAGCTACTTCGCGACCACCAGGGCAACATCATCGCATGTGGGCCGCGCCCCAATCTGCACACCGAACCGACTGGAATAGGATCAGGATCGCTTGGCATGGCCAACAGTTCTACTCGGTCACCACGGTTAAGTGCCATTGCTACATCCCTCCTAACTCACGCCGCATCGGCCGCGCTCTCACCTTTCTTCTCCCCCAACCCCGGCAACGACTCAATCGCCGCCGTCTGGTCGTGTAACTCGACGTGGGTGTAGACGCCGAGTTTCGAACAGCGGTCACTGCCTGGCAAATCACGGAGTCTCCCCCACTGGAGAAGTATCGTAACGTCTGGATCAGCCGGGCCCCGGCGTTCTCCGTATTTGCGTGGTTTCGCGCTCCCTACGGTTCCTCGCCTCGATGGCGCCCGGAATATTTGGAAATCGATGATCCCTTTTTCATTCCGATCTCGTTTTATCTGATAGACAGCCCGGGATTGAGGAGCAAGGCTCGTGTATGCTACGTTGACCGAACTCGATACGACACAGGGACTTGACGGGGGTCAAGTATTGCCCATGGAACGGTCGAACGACTTCACAGAGCAGACTCAAGCCTTGCTTGATGCCGGCGCCCGCGGCGACGATCGAGCCTATGACAGACTGCTTGCTCGAGCTTCAGATCGTTTACTCGGATTGGCCAGGAGAATGCTCCGTCGCTACCCGCACTTGCAAAGGTGGGAACAGACGGATGACGTTTTCCAGAACGCAGCGATTCGGTTACATCGATCCCTGCAGAATCTGAGACCCGATACCGTTCGGGGATTTCTTGGGCTGGCAACAGTAGAAATCCGCAGGACTCTCATTGACCTGATACGGCATCATTTTGGGCCGGAGGGCGCCGCGGGGAAATACCGCTCCGATTTCAAGGGAGACCCCGACGATGACAAAGGCGGCTTGCTCGAAAACGAACCAGATCGTCACGAGAACCTCGAATCGCTCGAGGTTTGGTCTCGCTTCCACGAAGCAATGGACCAGTTGCCGGCAGATGAGCAAGAGGTTATGCACCTCATGTGGTATGGCGGTATCAAGCAGCGAGAAGTTGCCACTCTACTTGGAATCTCACTGCCGACGGTCAAGCGGCGATGGTATCGGGCTCGCCTTCGCCTCCAAGCCGTCCTTGAGGACGACACTCTCACTGACGGGAAGGGCAACTGACATGCTAACGGAAGACAAGATGGCTGAACTGCTTGTCCGGCGTGATACGCTATACGAACAAGGACGCGAATCGACTGTAGAAGCCGTCTGTCATGATTGCCCGGAACTTATCGCCGAGTTTGCTGAACGTCTCCAATCGCTGCGCAAGACAGATTGGCTGTTCGATACTGATGACACTCGGACAGCGTGTTCGGCCCACGAATCCCCAACTCTTTCAGGGCGGTCGGGGGCTTCGTTGCCGTCGTCGTCGCTGACAGTCGAACAATTCGTACGAGCTATCGAAGACAGCGGTCTCATGTCGTCGGAAGAACTTGCGTCGTTTCGATGTACTGTACCACCCGAGGTCGACTCGGAAACTGACTCACTCGCGCAACAATTGGTGCAACAGAAGAAACTGACGCCCTACCAAGCATCCGTATTGCTGTTGCGAAGAAATGACCCGCTCCTTCTTGATCGGTACATCATTCTGGATACGCTGGGTGGGGGCGGTATGGGCATAGTCTTCAAGGCGCTGCACAGATCGCTGGATCGAGTTGTAGCTCTAAAAACGCTGCCTCCTGACGCGTTAGATTCCGCCGAGAAGGTGAAGCGTTTTCAACGCGAGGCCAAGGCCGCGGCAATGCTGTCTCATCCGAACATCGTTACGACTCACGACGCCCATGAGTCAAACGGCGTACATTTCCTTGTCATGGAATATGTCAAGGGACGAGATCTCGGTCGGCTTGTCCGAGAAGAAGGGCCGCTTTCGGTTGCCCAGGCTGTGGACTATATCCGGCAAGCAGCAAAGGGGCTTGAGCATGCCCACACGGCTGGTGTGGTTCATCGAGACATCAAGCCTTCGAATCTCATTCTGGATGACCACGGAGTGGTCAAAGTCCTGGATATGGGACTGGCCCGCCTCAAGGCATCAGAACGACAAGGCTCCGGCAACACTGACGAGCTAACCGGTGACGGCGGGGTCTTGGGAACCGTAGCCTATATGTCGCCCGAACAGGCTATTGATGTTCATGAAGCAGATGCGAGTTCCGATATCTACAGCCTCGGCTGCACCTTGTATTACCTTCTTACAGGCAAGCCGCCCTTCGAGAAAGATTCGGCCGTCAATACCGTTCTAGCGCACCGCGACCAGGAAGCGCCGGATCTGTGCCAAGTACGAGAAGATGTACCACAGGCGCTGGCCAACATCTTCTGCCGGATGATGGCCAAGAGTCCGGAGAATCGCTATCAGTCGATGGCCGAAGTAACCGACGCTTTGGATAACCGCGCACCGCATGTAGTGCCAGAGCGCCACAAGAGTACACCTGTGGATTCTAAAGCATCGACGGCACCCCCTATTATCAGGCCACACCGAAAATGGAACAATCCGGGATGGCGTGTGGCATTGGCCCTGCTTGTACTTGGCGGGATATCTCTTGGCACGATCTTCAGAGTGCGGACGCCGATGGGAACACTGGTGCTCGAGATCAACGAACCGAATGCCCGAGTAGAAGTGGATGGGGAAGTCGTCAAGGTAGATATGCCTGACGCTGGTCACGCTCTGACTATCAGGGTCATGGAAGGCGAGCATCTGTTACGCGTCAGTAAGGACGGTTTCGAGACCGTGACAAAGGAGTTCGTTATCAAGTCCGGGGATCGGGAGGCATTGGTTGTCACATTGGAGCGAGGATCGGAGGCGGTGGCCAAGAATTTGGGGCCGGGAATCAACAGTCCGTACGCCGACGAGCGGCCTACGCTGACCGCAGATGAGTTGTGTATAGTCTTTCAAAGCAATCGGCCGGGAGGATACGGCAACAGAGATCTTTGGATTTGCTACCGTTCGAGCATTGACGAACCGTTTTCCGATCCCCAAAACCTCGGGGCACTCATCAACACGGCAGATACCGAGCTTTCGCCGGCCCTGTCGCCGGATGGGCTTGAGCTCCTTTTTGGGCGATACAACAGGAAGGGTCGGTTGGGCTGGTGGATGTGTGAGAGAGCGAGCCGAGACGGAGCATTTGGTGAACCGGTGACATTCGAAATTGTCGGTATGCCGACTGAAAGGCCAGGCGGTTCGTTCGCGTTGACAGGTGACGGTCAGGCCATCGTCTTTCACGCCAATTATGATAGCAGTTACTGCGACATATGGATGGCAACACGGCTGGATGGCGGGGATAAGTTTGGCAACCCAAAGAACCTCGGTATCGCGTCCTTTGATGGAATCGGTTCCTACGCTCCTCATTTGTCGGCTGATAACAAGAGCATGTACTTTGAGCGACGAGGAGAACTCTATTCAAGCAGTCGGGCGAGCATTGACGAGGCGTTCGGCCCACCGACAAGACTGCCGCCCCCAACCAATTCAGATGCGATTGAGGAGTATCCGAGAAGTCACCGCAACGGAAAAGTGCTCTACTTCACGAGTAGCCGATCTGGTGGCGAAGGCAACTCGGACATCTGGTATGTCGATCTCGCCGAGGAGGATGTGTCGGCCAAGTCAAAGCCCGCAGATTCCAATCTGGAGCCTGCCAAGCAATAGCGTGAGACGAAAGCCGACAAGGGGCAGGGTCCTCCACGGCATATGACCGATGTACCGAAGCCCGCACCGCTACGGCTGGTGCGGGCTTACTTCATGTAACTCCAGGTGCATTGGAGGACAGAGTGCACTCCTGGAAGCTTTGGCTTTTGTCGAAGGTCCTTGGGAATTGAGCAGTGTAGCTTCCTGTCACTCATTCATTAGGGGCAAGCGACATTCCTTCTGGCTCACGCCGCATCCGCCCCGTCCTCCTTCTCCTCCAACCCCGGCAACGACTCAATCGCCGCCACCTGCCGTTTTCTCTTACCCGCTACCTTGCAAATAGCGTGCACGTGGACAAGACTGTCCTAAGTACGACGGTTCGCAGGCTACCGTGTGGCCGGCTAGAGCCACAGGTCGTAGTAAGGAGTGGACATCATGAGAGACCGGGCAATTCTCAGTGGCATGTTTGTTGCAGCAGTCGTGATGCACGGAATTGCGTACGCGGCCCCGCCCGCGTGTACCGACTCGCCCCCATTGACCGCCACATTCTCCATCGTGGCAGTCGATCCGGAAAGCGGCATCTGCGGCGCAGCGGTTGCAAGCAAGTACCCAGCCGTCGGGAAGGTCGTGCCGTACGTGCGTGCCGGTATCGGCGGATTCTGCACTCAACTCTACGTCGATGCGAGCGACGATGCCGTCGTGGAATTGGCGCGCAAGTATGCCGAACTGGACCACGACGCAAAGGGAGAATGGCGCGGTGGCCGGAGACCTTTCGAACATCCCTGCGAAGACCAACCCGGGAAGAGAGCTTCCACGAGTGAGATCCGGGAATGATCAACCAGCCGGATTCAGAACCCGGACCTGGTCCGGAGGAATCACCAGCATAAGCGTCCGCCCGCTGTCCCACGCGACGTTTTGACGTTCATGCCGTGAACATCTCAACCAGTGCTTCCGACAGCCGGCCTGAGGTCACGGCAGGAAGAGTACTCAAGCGTTTGACAAGTCGACGTTTGTCGACCGTGCGGATCCGGTCGATCGCGGCCACGCCTGCCTTCCCTTGGACTTTGGTGGCAATACGAAATGGATAGGCTCGCCCTGTTGTCAGCGGAACAACGACCACCGTTTGAAGATGGGAATTGAGTTCATCGGGGGAGACGATAACCGCGGGGCGCGTTTTGCGGATTTCACGGCCAATGGTGGGATCCAGATTGACCAGCCAGACTTCGAAACGCTTCATGGCCAGGCACCGTCGAAATCGCCAATCGTTCCGTCCCAATCGTCAAGCTGATCTTCGGCCGCCTGATGGCAGGCCTCCGCGGCCGAAGCCCAGGCCTGGCGGGTTTGCCTTGCTGGACGAATGATGACGGCGTTGCCGGAGACTTCGATCTCCAACTGGTCGGTCAAACCCGCTTGTTCAATCACTGCCTTGGGCAGACGTACGCCTTTGGAATTCCCGATGTTGATCAGATTCGTTTGCACGGGGCACACCTCGTGTCGGCCAGGAGAGACTGTAATTACATTGTAGGTCCATTCACGACGACTGTCAAGCCTGCCGATGTTCGCCAAGCCGCTGGCCGACGCGCCGGCGCTTTTGGACTCCGCTTTGCCAATCAAGCACCTGTCGAAGGATGACCCGCCGATGCTGATCCTGCACGGCACGGTCGACAAGACCACGCCGCTGGACCAGTCCGAGCGATTCCACCAGGCGGCCAAGGAGATCGGCGTGCCGTGCGAGCTGGTTATGATCGAGGGCGCCCCGCACAGCTTCCACCTCCAGCCCAAGCAGCGGGACCTGCGGCCCGTGGTGATCAGCTTCTTCGACAAGCACCTCAAGCCAAACGGATGAACCCGGCAGCCGGATTTGCATTGCCGGCGGCAGCCGCTTATCATCGTTGGCGTTGGCCGGGCGCGCGGCCTCGATCCGGATCCCTGTCTATGAGCCAGGAGACTGTCGATATGTCCAAGTCCGATCAATTGTCCCGACGTCAGTTCATGGGTAAATCAGCGGTCGCGGGGGTGGCGGTCCCGCTCTATGTCTCCGCCAGTGCGCTGGCGCAGCCCGGAAAGCCGGGCGCCAACGACCGCATTCAAGTCGGCCTGATCGGCGCGGGCGGGATGGGCCGCGCCAACCTGAAGAATTGCACGAAATACGACGACGTGGTGGTGACGCACATCTGCGACGTCTGGAAAGAGCGGCGAGACGCAGCCGCGGCCGAACACGGGGGGAAGCCCAAGACCCACAACGACTACCGCGACCTGTTGCAGCAGAAAGACGTCGACGCCGTGATCATCGCTTCGCCTCCCCACTGGCACGCGATGATGGCGATCGACGCCTGCGAGGCCGGCAAGGACATCTATCTGCAAAAACCGATGACGCTCCACTATGCCGAGTCGCTGGCGGTCAAGGCGGCGGTCAAGAAGCACCAGCGGATCAGCCAGGTCGGCACGCAGATTCACGCCGGCGAGAACTATCATCGCGTGGTAGACCATGTCCGCTCGGGCAACCTCGGGAAGATCGGCGTCGCCCGCACGTTCGACATGCTCAACATGGGCGTCGAGGGCGTCGGCAACGACCCCAACTGCGACGTGCCCGCCGGGCTCGATTGGGACCTCTGGGTCGGGCCCGGGCCGATGCGGCCCTGCCATCCGATGATCATCAAGACCTCCGGGACGCATTCGGCCTTCCTGGATTACAGCGGCGGCTGGACGCCCTGCTGGGCCCCGCACATCATCGATCTGCCCATCTGGGCGCTCGATCTGGGAGTGCCGACGATGGTCAGCTGCTCGGGCGGCCGGTACGTCTGCCGGGATGCCGGCGACGCCTACGACACGCAGGAGACGATTTTGCAGTACCCGGGCTTCACGCTCACCTGGATGATGTCGCAGATCAATTCCTACCGCTTCGACCTCAAAGGGCGCGTGGGAATCTACTTCCACGGCGTCAACGGCACGCTCTACGCCGACTATGACACCCACCAGATCGTGCCCGAAGGCGATCGGATGAAAGACGCCAAGGAGCCGGAAAAGTCCGTCCCCGATTCGCCGGGGCACGAACGCGAATGGCTCGACTGCGTCCGCAGCCGCACGCAGCCGAGCTGCAACGTGTTTTACCACCACAAGGTGAACGTGCCGATCGTGTTGGGCAACCTGTCGCTGAAGCTGGGCCGCTCGATCCAGCTCGACCCGGTCACGGAGAAGATTCTCGGCGACGACGAGGCCGCCGCGTTGGCAGTGCCCGAATATCGTCAGCCCTGGAAATTCCCGACGCAATACCTCTAAATGTCCTCGGGCGATTTACCTGGTGGCTCGGTGTTGCCGGTGTGCTTCCTGCCGGGTATTCTGGTGTTGATTGTCCCGGGTTTTTGAGAGAACCGGCGACGGAGGCACGGAATGATAACGCTGAAACACTCAATCGAAAGCCGGGCCGCTAAAGGTCACTCCCATGAATCGCTATGAGCAGGTTCTCGTGGTTCTTCTACGGGCATCTGGCGCCATTCTGTTGACGGCTTTGATTCCCGCCGTGATGCCATTTGCCTGGATGGATGCTATCCACCAACACTTGGGAATGGGCGACCTTCCCGAATCGCCGATCACCGGTTACCTCACCCGATCCTTGTCGGCGATGTATGCACTGCATGGGGCGCTGGTCATCTTCGTCTCCTGGGACATTCGCCGATACTTGCCCATAGTCAAATGTCTCGCCGTGCTCGGCGTTATCTTTGGTGTTGGGATGCTTGTTCTCGATATCACGGTCGGCATGCCGTTGCGATGGGTCCTTGGCGAAGGTCCCTCCATTGTTATCCTGGGCGGCGTGCTGCTTTGGCTTACCGGAAGATCTCGGGACAGTGAAGATGAAGAAAGCCCGTGACGGACGTGACCCCATGGCCTGGCCCCTGACAGTGTTTGGGAAATCATCCTGCCCTAACCATCTGGGCGCTGGCGAGCCGGGCCGCCGGGATGGTCGCCCGGTGAATATGGCAGCATTGGCGCCAGCGCTTCCTGGAGATCGTCGCCCGCACCGACCACCTCTCTTGGCCCCCAGCGACATCTCTCGGTGAAACCTTGCCCTGGTCCCCCGATCCGCCGGCCCCTCGGCAACGCGAACCCCCAACCCTCCTCCGATCCCAGGGAGACGGCCATTCCTTCAGAAAACTGTACAAATGTCCCTTTTCCCTCTTGAAATGCTCCGTATAATTCTGTATAGTAGTACAAGCACCTCTGTCCCTTGCGTCAATTCCACCAGCCTCGACCGAATTGTGGCACATACCTCCATCGTGGTGCCCAGTTTTACGTCTCAACACAAAACCCCATCTCCGTAGCCGCAAAGACCTTGCGTCAGCAAATCGCGTCCAAGTTTTTTGGTCTCCGGCCACACTTGTGCCAAAATTCACTCTGCCCCTCCAGATATGCAACCGCGCCAACCCTTGATCCCCGTCTCTCTGCCCCCATGCACCATCTCCCTCAAATCCTCGCCGTTCCTCCTTCATTCACTTGCCAGGCTCTCCCAGCCATCCGCTCGCACACCCGCACAATCCACTTCCCCTGGTGGAAAGATACAGAAACCACTCCCCGAATCCAGGGAGCCACTTCCGAGGTAAGAGTGTCAGAAAACTTCAAAATTCGTGCAAAGTTGCTCCCTGCCGCTTTTCTGTGCCTCCTATTCTTGCAGCCAGCGTCAATTAGCCCCACCTGGTTAGAATCACCCATCGCAGAACCCCATCGCCCACCCCATGAATTTGGCAGAATACGTCCCCCGTTGACCAACTCGCCCCTCAAGATAAGCGCGCCCCTCCCTACTCCCCGCTCCCCGCTCCCCGCTCCCCGCTCCTTGCTCCCCGCTCCTTGCTCCCCGCTCCCCGCTCCTTGCTCCCCGCTCCCCGCTCCT
>CAYSCH010000093.1:0-9350 GCA_964429355.1 uncultured Planctomycetaceae bacterium
CAGCCTTCCTAAAGCCGGCAAGCACATCCCCGGCGGAAGAGACAGCATTGCCCGCCGTCAGTGCCGAGGCAACGCCCGTGGCATAGCTTATCCTCCTTTATATAGAATTGTTATCATCCGCCATCTCCGTGTAAATAAATAATCCCCGGAAGCGTCAGCTTTCGGGGATTGTTGACCTCGTCAAATGTCCGGGTCAGCGCACCTTTGGGCTTGTTCGCCCCGAACCGAGCAACCTGGCCCGGATGGTTGGAGACCTCCTTGGGGTACATGAACACGTCCCAGGCCCCGTCCGCCTTCCAGCCCAGCGCCGCAAAGTCTCCCTTGGAAAAATCGGAGTCCACGATCGACTGAGCATGGCAAGTCGCGTGGGCGAAGCCCAGGCACGCCAACAGTGTCACCACGCTGGTGAGCAATACCGATTTCATTGCGATGCCTTCACGTTCTCTCCGTTGTCTGCCTGCTTTTGGAGCTCATCGGCGGCGATTCCCTCGTGCATCCAGTAGCGCAGGAGCGGCGAGAGGGCCAGGCAGATGATTCCGGAGACGATCGCGCTGAGGGCGATCTTGCCGAAGACGCCGCCGTAGACGCCGACGGTTTCGAGGGGAATGGGTATGCCAGCGGCCTCACCGTCGGCTCCGTGGTTGACGCCGGTGAATTGGGCAATGATGGCGGCCAGGAATTGGGAAAAGGCGGTGGCGAGGAACCAGCCCCCCATCACGGTACTGACGAGGTGTTTGGGCGAGAGTTTGGTGACCATGGAGAGGCCGACGGGGGAGAGACAGAGCTCGCCGGTGGTGTGAAGCAGATAGCCGAGGAAGAGCCACACCAGGGCAACCATGCCACGAGAATCGGACAGCCTGGCACCGTACCAGAAGGCGGCGAAACCGAGCCCGAGCTGCAGCAAGCCGAACGCGAATTTTACCGGGGTGCTGGGTTCAAGTCCGACCCGATCGAGGAGTGCCCAGAGGGTTGTGAAAACCAGTCCGAAGATAATGATGTAGATGGCGTTGACCGACTGATAGAGGGAGGCGGGGACCTCCGATCCACCGATGCCCATGCCGATATTGTCTTCGACAAAGAGCCACTTGACGCTGGCCATGTCAGGGGATGCGTCGTTCTTTCCCGCCGCTTCTCTCAGGTATGTCAGACCTGTGAAGGTGAATCGGTCCATGCCGGCAATGTCTTTGACGAGTTTGTCGATCTGGTCGGGCTTGAGCTTGCCTTTCTTCTGCTCCTCGCTCCGTATGGCCTGCTCAATCTGAGCCTTCATGGAGGGGGAACCGTTCTTATGTCCGAGTTGTTCCTGGCTGAGCAAGGGGAGAGTCTGCACGTGCTGATCCTTGGAGGCGGCGCGGACTCGAAATTCGATGGTTTGTCCGACATCGGCCGGGGTGACCTGGCGGGCCTCCGTGACGCGGTCGACATTCCGGTCGGTGAAGTTATTGAGGGAGCTGCCGGCCTGCTCGAAGAAGGCCCAGAAGAGCATCGAGAAGAAGGTGAGGATGAGGACCACGAACATGCGCTCGCGGGCGATCTTGGAGAGTCTGAAGGTTTCGAAAATGAGGTAGGCGAAGGCGACGAGGCCGGAGAGAACGAGCACCAGGCCGGCCGGGCGACTGGCTTCCTTGAGGAGGACCGCGACCACTTCCAGGAGCGGGCCCTTGCCCTGCATCCGTTCGACGATGAAATCGGGGATGAGTGTAACAGGCTTGCCTTCAGGGGTAACCAGTGCAAAGCCGGAAACGAGGAAGGCAAACAGGCAGATCGCGAGAATGGCGCCGAGGTAGACGGTCCATTCGGCGTTGATCGGACCGAGGACGGGACGTCGAAGCCGCTCGGGATCGGGGGGACCGCCGGCCTCTTTCGGCAAGCCGCCTCGGCTGAGCGCGAAGAGGGCAATCACGCCTGCCACGAGCAAGGCAATGGCGACGAAGACGTTGATTCCAATGGCAAAGGGGCTGTCGGGGCGGAAGAAGAGGAGGCCGACCGCGGCGGCGATGGCCCCGGTGGCAATCAGAGCCTGGGTGAGGAGGGTGGGAGCCACGAAGACGGCCACGCCAATGAGCATGCCGATGGCAGCCAACCCGAAACCGTATCGCCATTCGTAGGTCTCGCCGATGTAGCCGCAGAGGAGCGGGGACATAGCGGCACCGAGATTGATCCCCATGTAGAAGATCGTGAAACCGCCGTCGCGTTTGTGGCTACCTGCCGGATAAAGGGTGCCGACGATTGAGGAAATATTGGGTTTGAAAAAGCCGTTCCCACAGATCAGTAGTGCAAGGGCCGTGAAGAACCAGAAGCTGCCCTGAATGGTCAGCATCAACTGGCCTGCGGCCATGAGAAGCCCGCCGACAACGACCGCCCTTCGGGCCCCCAACAGCCGATCGGCCAGCATTCCGCCGAAGAAGGGCGTCATGTAGACGAGGGCGGTATAGGCTCCGTAGACGACGTAGGCATCGCTGTCGCCGTAGCCCATGAAGCCTTTGATCATGTAGAACACGAGCAAAGCCCGCATACCGTAGAATGAGAATCGCTCCCACATTTCGGCGAAGAACAGGGTGAACAGGCCTGTGGGATGTCCAAACACGGTTGGAGACGTTTCTTGCTGCACTGTGCTCATTCAGCCACCGAGAGACCTTGGTTGACGGGGTGATGCCGCGAGAGTACCGAAGCCGAGTGGAGTCTGGCCGCAAAGCCCGTTGTTCCAACGGCTTGTGACCAACAAGTCGCCCCATTCTAGGGGGCTCGTTCGCCGACTGTCAACGGCAACCTGTCGTGGAGGGGAATCGGTGGAGGATTTGGCGGGCGGGGCGCCGGCCGTCGGTAGGAGTCCTGGGTTGCGGCAACCGCCAGGCGGCATTCCCGCGATTTCGGCGGTGAACCGGTGAACCGGCCGGGTGTGGCGACTAGAATAGGCTTGTGGGTTGCCCGGGGGAAATTGCGGCAAGGCGCGGGAGAACTCGATGGGGCGGGGCTGACAGAGTTCGCGGGCAAAACACGGACGGAACGCGAGCGCGGGGCAAGCCCACGCGGCTATCTCCATGACGACTATTATTTGGGGAATCACGCAGGGCCATTTTCATGGCGGTTTCCCGACAATTGGCCTTTCGACAGCGGAATTCAGGCAGATGCGACACTTGAGAATCCTGGTCACCTTGATCCTGGTGCTGGCATCGCAGCACGCGCGGGCCGATGAGAAAGAAGCCAAGGGGAAGACCGACGGGGCGAAGCTGACGGTCGAGCGGATCTTTGCCTCGGGAGAATTCAACGCCCAGGGACTCGCGGCTCGGTGGGCCGAGGACGGGGACGGCTATCTGAGCATCGAAGGATCGAGCATCCTCCGCCACGACGCGGCCACGGGGGACAAGAGTGTCGTCGTTTCAGAGGCCGACCTGACGCCGGCGGGCAGGTCCAGCCCGCTTGCGATCAACGACTACGCCTTCTCCAAGTCGGGCGATTATCTGCTCGTGTACACGAACTCCAAACGCGTGTGGCGGCAGAACTCTCGGGGCGATTATTGGGTCCTGGATCGCTCGGCCCACACGCTGCGCCAATTGGGTGGCGAGGGGGCTCCGGCGTCGCTGCAGTTTGCCAAGCTTTCTCCCACGGATTCCAAGGCGGCCTACATTCGCGAGAACAACCTCTACGTGGAAGACCTCCGCAGCGGCGCGATAACCGCACTGACTGGCGACGGCAGCGAGTCGGTGATCAACGGCACCTTCGACTGGGTCTACGAAGAAGAGCTTCGGCTCCGCGACGGCTATCGCTGGAGCGACGACGGGCAGACAATCGCCTACTGGCAGATCGACACGGCGGGGGTCCGCCAGTTCACGATGATCAACAACACGGACAAAATGTATCCGGAGACGGTCCAATTCGCCTACCCCAAGACGGGCGAAGTGAATCCGGTCTGCCGCGTGGGCGTGGTCAAGGCGGAAGGGGGCGAAACCAGGTGGTTCGCCGTGCCTGGCGACCAACGTGACCACTACCTTGCCAGGATGGATTGGATCCCGGGCACTGGGGAGCTTCTGCTTCAGCAATTGAACCGGCTGCAGAACGAGAACCGGGTGATGGTTGCCGAAGCCGATACGGGAAAGCTGCGGACCCTTCTGGTGGAGCGCGACAAGGCTTGGGTCGACATTCACGACGAACTCATGTGGCTGGAGGGGAACCGCCAGTTCACCTGGATCAGTGAGCGGGACGGTTGGCGGCGCGGCTACCTGGTGGACAGGGCAGGCAAGCCGATCCGCCCGCTGACGCCGGAGAACTGCGATGCGATCGAGCTGCTCCACCTGGACGAGTCGAAAGAGGGCCAGCTTGCCTACTACACGGCCTCGCCGGACAACGCGACGGAGCGTTACCTCTATGCCGTGGGCCTTGCCGGTGCGGACCTGAAACGGGTGACGCCGGACGACCGGCCGGGCTGGCACGACTACAACATCTCGGGGAACGGAAAGTGGGCGATCCACACTTGGTCGCGGATGGCGGTGCCGCCGGTTACCGAACTGGTGAAACTGCCGGAACACGAAACGGTCCGCGTGCTGGTGGAGAACAAGCCGCTGGTGGAGAAACTTGCCGCGATCGAAATGGAGCCGGTCGAGTTCTTCCAGATTGAGATCGAGAGTGGCATCAAGCTGGACGGCTATTGCATCAAGCCGCCCAAGTTTGACTCCAAGAAGAAGTATCCGCTCCTGGTCTACGTCTACGGAGAGCCGGCGGGACAGACGGTGACGGATCGCTGGGGCGGTTCGGGGTACCTCTGGCACCAGATGCTGGCCCAGCAGGGCTATTTTGTGATGAGCTTCGACAATCGCGGCACGGATTGCCCTCGGGGACGCCAATGGCGCAAATGTATCTACCGGCAGGTTGGAGTGCTGGCGGCGAAGGATCAAGCGACGGCCGTGAAGAAGGTGCTCAGCGAACGCGAGTATCTGGATCCGGGGCGGGTGGGGATCTGGGGCTGGAGCGGCGGCGGTTCGATGACCCTGAACGCGATACTCAAGTACCCGGAGGTCTATTCGACGGCAATGGCGGTGGCGCCGGTGCCCAATCAGCGGCTGTACGACACGATCTACCAGGAACGCTATATGGGCCTGCCTCGGGAGAATGTGAAGGGCTACCTGGAAGGGTCGCCGGTAAATTTCGCCCACCAGTTGAAGGGCAACCTGCTGCTGGTGCATGGAACCGGAGATGACAACTGTCATTACCAGGGGACCGAGGCGCTGGTGAATGAATTGATCCGCCATCAGAAACCGTTTACGATGATGGCCTACCCGAATCGTTCCCACTCGATCGGCGAGGGGGCTGGGACGACGCTCCATCTGAGAAATCTGCTGACGCGATACCTGAACGAGAATCTACCGGCAGAGGCGAGATAGAAACACGGAGGTTCCGCATGACCACGACCAAAACCGCTCTGATGATGGCCGGGATTCCGGCGACGAACAGCGCCCTCTACCGCCGCATCCGGTTTTCGGTCGGCGATCCGGCAGCGTATCTGGAAGTGCCGGGGGACGAAGGGGCCAGCCTGAGGATGCTGATTCTTCGCGACATCGAAATGGGTCGGGCCAAAGAACACGCTCAGGTGGACATGGTGGCCTGCCCGGCCGACTACGCGCCGGCGACCGGGCTTTCCGGGGATCGCGAGACGGCGACGGCGCAGGCGGCGGCCGAGTGTCTGCGCCGGGCCGGGATCGAGCGGGTTCGGGGCGATCGGTCGCTGCCGCTGGTTTTCGTGGACATGCTCCGGCAGGCAGGAATAGGGGTGGAGTACGATCCGGACCTCGGGGTGGTCGACCGTCGCGCCAAGGACGAGCAGGAGATTGCCTGGCTGCGCGAGGCCCAGGCGGCCACGGAAGGGGCGATGGAAATGGCCTGCCGGCTTGTCGCCCGTGCCGGGGCGGCGAAGGATGGCAAACTGGTGCACGAGGGGGAGATCCTCACGGCGGAACGTGTTCGGGCTGCCGTGGATCATTGGCTGCTCGAGCGGGGCTATGTCAACATGCCCGCCATTGTGGCCGGGGGGCGTGAAGGGTCGGATTGCCATAATCTGGGCACAGGCCCTCTGCGGACGGGCGAGCCGGTGATCATCGACATTTTCCCCCGCAACCGCCAGACCCTGTATCACGGCGACTGCACACGTACCGTGGTGCACGGCGACATTCCTGACGCCGTGGCGGTCATGCACCGGGCCGTATGCCGGGCGAAGGCTGCCGCGGAGGCAGCGGTTCGTGCCGGGGTGACGGGAGAAACGGTCCACCGAGCCACACTTGCCGCCCTGGAGGCGGAGGGGTTTCCGTACGGGCTGCCGCCTGAGAACGCGCCGGCCGACTTCTGCTCGCTGACCCATGGCACCGGCCACGGTCTGGGCCTCGACGTTCACGAACCACCCCTGCTCGATTTGAAGGGACCGGAACTGATCGTGGGGGACGTGGTCAGCGTTGAACCGGGGCTGTACCGTCTGGATCTGGGGGGTGTACGGGTGGAAGACGTGGTGGTGGTGACGGCCGAAGGGTGCGAGAATCTCAACTGCCTGCCCGAGGGACTGGACTGGCGGTAGGCGAGCCAAAGGGGTGTTTTCGGGCCATTGTCAGCAGGTCACTTGTGGAGGATCGCACGCAGGCCGCTGACGAGGCGTTCGGCGCCCTGGCGGGCCGTGTCGCGATCCAAGGGGCCGTAGGAGACCCGCAGGGCACATCGATCGGTGACACCGAACGTGGATCCCGGCATGACCGCCACGCGATGTTGCCGCACGAGTTGCTGGACCAGTTGCATCGAATCGATGGTGGCGGCCACATTCAAGAGGACATAGAAGGCACCGTCGGCGACGGGCACGCTGCACACATCGCCGGCGGCTTTCAGTTCTGAAACCACCACCTCCCGGGCCGCGGCAATCGCCGCCATCTGGCTGCGGCAGTACTGAGGACCGGCCTCCAGTGCTCCGACGGCCGCCCATTGGGAGATCACAGGGGGGCAGATCAGGTTGGTATCCTGAATCTTGCGGATGGGTTCGAAGAGGGGCCGAGGGATCACCATATAGCCGATCCGCCAGCTGGCGAATCCATGGCTTTTGGAAAGCGAGTGGAGGCTGATCGTGTGGGCCTGGCTGCCAGGGATGGAGGCGGGCGAGAAATGGGCGTTACCGTTCCAGGTGAAGTACTCGTAGGCCTCATCGCTGATGTGGTAGATCCGGTGCCGGCGGCAGATATCGTTTACGGCGCGGAGTTGGTCTTCCGGATACACAGCGCCCGTGGGGTTGTTGGGCGAAATGATGACGATCGCGCGGGTCCTGGGCGTGATGGCGGCCTCGAGGGCGTCAAGACGAAGCTGGTAGTGCTGATCGGTGGGGACGGGCACGGGTCGAGCGTCGGCGATCGTGATCGCCATTTCGTGGTTGAAGTAGTAGGGGGAGGTGATGATCACCTCATCGCCCGGGTCGACGATCGCCAGCACGGCGTTCATGAACGCCATGTTGGCGCCCGCGGTGACCACCAGGGCGCGGTCCGGCCCGATCTCGACGCGGTTTTCTTCGTGAAGCTTCGCCTGGAGCTGGGCGAGCAATTGGGGGATGCCGTGCACGGCCTGGTATTGGTGGTTCTGGGGATCGGCCAGGAAGTCGTGGATGCGGTCGATGGCCTGTGGGGGCGGGCCATAGGCGACTACCCCCTGGCCCATGGAGATTGTTCCGGGCGTGGCGCGGATCAGGTCGGCAACCAGGGGAATGGCGGGGGCCTGGACGTTTGCCATCCGCCGGTTGCCGTCGATCCCTTGAGTTTTTGGCGGCATGATGGTACCTATACGTGCTCGTTGGTTGACGCCTGGCCTGCTGTTGCGTCTCATCCTCTCAGGATAGCAGGCGGAGAGCGTCAACGCATTGGGTCTCGATGGCTGACCGAGGGCACGAATGTCGCGATTCGGCACTTTCTCATGACACAACGAGCGACCTTTCGTGCCAACAGCGTGTTTCTTCCAGGAACGAGAATCGTCGTACTGCGGGACGTTTTGGACCCGAGCAAGACATTACGGATCATCGACATCCAAAGGGGGCGTTGCGGCGAACAGAATCGCCAATTCGAGCAGCAGACGTTCCAGTGAACTTAATTGCGCACGTTGGTGCAGAACCTGCCGTGCGAGAGCCGGCTTGTCGGTGATAAGGCACTCGGCACCGCGGCCGATCATCGTGGACATCGTGATGGGATCGTTCACCGTCCAGACGTGAACCGCCTTTCCTCGTTTTCGGGCCGACGACATGAAGGAACGTGTTGCGGCCCGCGTGTTGACGGCCAGGAAGTCGGCATCCACCTTTGTCAGATCGCCGACCGCCACCGTCGACAGAAGCCCAATCGTCCATTTCGGCCGCAGGCTGCGTACTTTCCGGATGCTGTCGTAGTCGAGCGACATGATAACAACATCGCTCTCCATCCGGTGGGCCTCAACGAGCTCGATCACGCGCTGTTCCAGTCTTTGCGACTGCGAGAACAACGGCAGCAGCAGTTTCGCGAGCAAGCCGAGCAGGCCGCTGGCGATCGTGGAGAGTCCGGACGCTATGGCGAACCAACCCACAATCCAGAGCGAGGTCCAACGCAAGTGACCGATCGAGCGTTGGCGACTGTCGCGCAACGTCGCACGCGGTTCGGTTCCCTCGAACAGCAGCAGCGGCAAGGCATAGACGGCGGGGAGCAATACGTAAGAGAGGACGAAGGCAAGCCCGACCAGGATCCCGCCCGCGAGCCCCAGGGCGACCCAGAACACGGGCGGCTTCTCCGCCAGATAGTAGTTGATGTCATATTCCCCCAAGAGCGTGACGTAAACGACACCGATCGCCAAAAGGAACGGGACGGCCGTTACAAGACTGAGAGCCACGATTCGGCCGGTAATCTGCAAGACAGGCCAAGCCAGCCGCAGGGAGTGCATCAGTGCTGCACGAACCGACGGGCGGTGCGGCTGACCGGCGACGGCGACGATCGTCATTAGCGCCGCCTGCTCCAGGGCGACGATCGCAATCCAAGCTGCTCCTACCACGATCAAGGTGATCCAACCGATCGGCCCAAGGAGGAAGTAGAGGATGTCCTGATCGGTACGTACGGGAGTTCCGGATAGCGCGACCGCGATTCGGAGAAGGAGGCCGACGAGCGGTGTCAGAACGGTAAAGGCAGCCGCCTTGCAGAGCAGATCCGTCAGGAGCAGTTCGCGCCAGACGCGGCGAAAATCGTGCCCCGCCGCCGCCAGGATACCGCTGGTGTGCTGCCCCATGGCTGAAGAGGTCCCTTTCCACCTGGAAAGAAGGGAAAAGGCGAATCAAGGCTGGTTGACGACGGCGATTTCGTTCCAACGGGTTCCGTCGCAGTACT
>CAYSCH010000093.1:9381-26740 GCA_964429355.1 uncultured Planctomycetaceae bacterium
GTAGCGAATGAGTCCGGCGATTTCGGGCTTGGGTTCGAGATTGACCTCGCCCGGCGAGAGGCCCCCCACGGCTACGACCTCGCCGAAGACCTGGAAGTCGCCGGAGGCGATGGCGTTGCCCGTGACGGTGAGCGTTCCGTCGATGCGGACGTTGTCGAGCATTCGGACGTCGCCGGCCAGGTTGGGGTGGGAATGGTTTGCAAGGGCGAAATCAGTCAGGGGCAGGTTGCCGAGGAACTCGGTGTTGCCGGCGGAGTCGGCCTTCTTGGCATTGCCAACCTGGGTGGTTCCAGCGAGGATTCCGTCCAAGGTTTGCCGTAGTTGTTCCAGGTCGGCGGAGCCGTCTTTGTCGGCGTCGCGAAGGGCGAAGTCGCCGACGGGATGTCCGCCGAGCCGATCGGCAGTGCGTGCGAAGTCGGCGCGGATAGCGAACTCGTCGCCCCGCACCAGGATGTCGGTAACGGTGGTGTGCAATTGAGCGAGCTGCTCGTCGACGGTGACCGGAGTGACATGGGCCTTCAGTTCGGCCAGTTCCGCGCGGATCTGCGACAGTTCTGTGGATTGATCTGCGCCGGCCGAGGCCGGGTTTTGCATGCGAAGATGGGCGACCAGAAAGCCGGCGGTGCCACCGGCGAGCAGCCCGAGGATGAGGGTAACGATGGCCGAGGTCGTTCGTGTGGATGTCATGGTGTATCGCCTGTGCCATGGACCTCGAGGATCGAGGGTGTTTTTGGCAGAGAGTGGCTCCGGGCCGAAGGGGAGCGATTCGGCCGAGGGAAGCTCGACTTGAGTTGCAGCGGTACTGCCCTGCGCCGCGAGTGCAGACCACGAAACGACTGAATCGTATTGAGGGATCGGAGAATTCGCAATCCAATGGCGAGGCGATCCAGGACACGGGTCAACAACTTGCCGGAAATTCCGGCTGAGTTTACCGATTTTCGGGGGCTTGCAGGCTTTTTTTGCGAACCGGCGGCCGGCAGCCTAGACACCTGGCAAGGCGATCGCCGGCAGGAGATTGCGGCGGACGCGGCGCGTCTGTATCATGCCAACCAGACCAGGGCTGCACATCACCGCGGCAGTTTGCCACCTCAATAGAAATCGAAGGAGTCGTACCATGAACGATAATCGCGAGAGGATTATTGCTACGCGCCGAGATTTTCTCAAGCAGACGGGATGCATTGCGGGCGTGTCGGCACTGGGGGCGCTCGCGGCTCCGCGAGTCCACGCGGCGGAAGACAACACCCTTCGCATCGCCCTGGTCGGCTGCGGGGGACGCGGTACGGGGGCGGCGGCCAATGCGCTCTCGGTGACGAACGGTCCGACGCGTCTGGTGGCCATGGCCGACGTGTTCGAAGACCGACTGAAGGCCAGCCATCAGCAGATCACCCAGCAGATGGCCGACCGGTGCGATGTGCCGAAAGAGCGTTGCTTTGTGGGATTCGACGCTTACCGACGGGCGATGGACTGCCTGCGACCGGGGGACGTGGTGATTCTGGCCACGCCACCAGCCTTTCGCTGGGTGCATTTCACCTATGCGATCGAAAAGGGACTCAACGTATTCATGGAGAAGCCGGTCACCGTGGACGGGCCGACCACGAAGAAGATGCTAGCCCTGGCAAAACGGGCCGACGAGAAGAACCTGAAGGTGGCGGTGGGGCTGATGTGGCGTCATTGCCAGGCCCGGCAGGAGTTGTGCAAGCGGATTCGGGACGGCGAGATCGGCGACCTGATCACGATGCGGTGCTACCGGCTGCACGGGCCCATCGGGTCGTTTCTGGCTCCCCCCAAACCGCCGGAACTGACCGACTTGATGTACCAGATCCACCGCTTTCATGGCTTCATGTGGGCCAGCGGCGGTTGCTACAGCGACTTCTACATCCACAACATCGACGAACTCTGCTGGATCAAGGACGCCTGGCCGGTCAAGGCCCACGCCCTGGGCGGGCGGCACTATCGCGGCGACAGTCTCGACCAGAACTTCGACACCTACTCGGTGGAATACACTTATGGCGATGGAACGAAGATGTTCATGTTCGGCCGTTGCATGCCCAACTGCGAGAACGAGTTTGGCGACTATCTGCACGGCTCGAAGGGGCTGGGAACCATTGACAGCAACTCGACCGGCCGCGGGACGTGCCGGATCTACAGCGGGCAAGACCCGGTCGACGCCCAACTCGTGTGGAAAGCCCCACCCGAACCAAACCCCTACCAATTGGAGTGGGATGAACTGATCGACGCGATCCGCCAGGACAAGCCCTACAACGAGGTGGAACGCGGTGCCATTGCGAGCCTGGTGACGTCGATGGGCCGAATGGCGGCCCACACGGGAAGAACGATCACCTACGAGGAGATGGCGGAGTGCGAACACGAGTTTGCCCCGGACGTGGACAAATTCACGGCCGACTCGCCTGCACCTCTGCAACCCGACGCAGAGGGGAAATACCCGGTTCCGCAGCCGGGGATCGTTACGAAGACGGAGTACTGAGGCCGGGGGAGAACAGGATCTTCATGACCCGACATAGCCTTTGGCCTCAAGATGCGCGGCGATGGCGGTTCCCTCAGCCGGGGCAGGAGTGATATCCACGGGCACGATCAGGAGGCTCTCGGCGTCGACGCCGAAGGGACCTTCCGCGAGGACTTCACCGCGGAAATCAACCGCCAGGGAAGATCCGATGCAGTGCCGACCTGCCCAGGGGCCCTCGGTGATATGCCCGACGTTGCTGACGCCGATCACGGGCATCTCGTAGAGCCGGGCAAGTTCCCGGTAGGCGAGGTGCCAGAGGTCGGTTCCGTAGGGGTGCGCCGCGTTGTCGTAGCCGGCCGGAACGGCCCAGGCGCAGGGGGAGAGGAGAACTCTGGCCCCCATTCGGGCCAAAGCGTGACCGAGGCACAGAGACGAGGGGAAATTGTCGGCACAGATATCGATCCCGATCCGCCCGAGTTCCGTGTCGGCCACACCGAGCCGATCTCCCACAGAATAGAGGTCCCGGGCGATTTCGAGGATATTGATCTTGCGGTGTTTGAGGAGGAGCTGGCCATTGGGGCCGATGAGGACGGCCGTGTTGTAGATCCGGAGGTTGTCGCGTTCGGTCAGGCCGGCAACGACATGGATGCCATAGCGGGCCGCTTCGGCGGCAAGCCGGTCAAAGGCCGGCCCGGGTATGGGTTGGGCCAACTGGCGTGCCGAGGGGTGCGTCCAGCCGAGATCGAGGCACTCGGGCAGCAGGACGATACGGCATTTTCCCTCCGCGGCCTCGGCAATCAGTTGCCCGGCACGCCGCAGATTGGCCTCGGGTTCCCCGGGCCGGACCCGCATCTGTGCCATGGCGAGCTGAAACGACGCGGTGGACATCCCATTACTCTTTCTGCGTCAGGGCGTCCAGAATCGATCGGGCCACCTGTTCGGCCAGGACTTTGGATCCTTCGGGGGAGAAATGCACATTGGCGGGCCGTTGGATCTCCTTGAGTCTGGGGAGGGCGAAGGCGTAGAGGTCGTTGGTGGGAATGTTGTTGGCCTTCATGATCCTGGCCGCTGCGGCGTTGTAAGCGACCACGTCGGCGTCGTTTCGCGGGGGCGAAGAGCCTTCGGGGACGGGGGTCGTGGCACACCAGACGAGCTTGGCGCCGGTCTGTTTGAGCCGTTCGACGAGCTTTGTCAGGTTCTTTTCATAGTCAGGGAGTGGGACCTGCTGCTTGTCGCCGATGTATTTCAGATCGTGCAGTCCCCAGTTGAAGTGGATCACGTCCCACTTGCCATCGCCGAGCCACTTGTCCAGAAGCTCGAGGCCCTTGATCGTGGGACCGCAATTGTCGGCGGGGCGATGGACGTTGGCTTTTCCCGCGAGGGCTTCGCGTACGGCGATCGTGTAGCCGATCGAGATCGAGTCGCCCAGCAGCAAGACCCGGGGAAGATTTGGCTCATCGACGATCTGGGCGAAGGCGGGGTCCGGAGCCGGTTTGGCTTTTTTTGCCGCCGGCTGCGCCGAAGCGACGCCGGCCAGGACCAAGACGAGAATAAGTGCCGGGGTGGATCGCAGGGCTGCATTTTTCATGGGGTCGGTTCCTGGGGTTGGAGTCCAGGCTAGAGCCTGGGAATGATTGGAAATCCGGAACAGGCAAGATTTTAATGGGCGTGCCGACACCACGCCAGATACGTAGCGAGAATCGGTTTGCCGTCTGCGGGGACCCTACGACCAGGGTCAGAAATCGCCGCCGCCACTGGATCCGATCTTAAACGCCGTGGCACAGGCCAGGATGGCAAAGAGGATGTCGTAGAATCAAGAAGCATGCCCCCCACCAATATCGGGCCGCCGTGGAATGTACGGTCAGGCTGCCAACCAGGGGCAACGAGAGTGACTTGGAGCCGCTAAAACCACCGGCTGTGCCCATCCAAACCGGTGGGAAACTCACACGTTTTGTGAGGGTTTCTCATGGAGCAAGTGGACTCCACGAGCGCATACCCCCGGCAGATCACGCCGGCTGGCCTGGATGCACCAGCTCGCCGAGGGCGTCTGAAAGGGGATCGCCATCGGCGGCCGAGAAGCCAACATGGCTATGACGGCGGAATCCTTCGGCATAGTGCCAGCCGGGTCGCCCCGACATGCGGGCGACTTCCTCGCCCCAACGGCGCATGCTTTCCAGGTAGTTGTCGAGGCCTTGGGTCTCGTCGAGCCATTGCCGCTGGCTCTGGTGGCAACCGAGCATTTTGAGCTTGGTGTCGATTTCGCTGCCCACATTCACATAGAGTTCCGGGACCACCAGGTTCCGCATGCCGTCGCGGTTGGAGTGGGGCTGGGCATGGTAGAGATAGACATCCTGGTCGGTCGGCTCCGTCGGCGGATCGCTGCGGTAATGCCCCATACTTCGGCTGAAGCAGGCGGTGATCACGAGCCTTGCGGTGTTGGTATGGTCTTCCATGTAGTCGGTGAGCGAGGGCAGCAGGACGATCGTGGGACGGACCTTGCGAATGACGGCGGTCATTTTGCGCAGCAGGCCGTCTTCGTAGAAGATCATCAGGTCATTGGCGATCGGTTCGTGGCATTCGGCTCCAAGCACTTCCGCGGAACGCAGCGCCTCACGACGTCGAATGCGCGTGATCTCCGCCTCGGACAGTTCGTTGCTGTCGAGGTTGCTCCGCGAAAGGTTCATCATGTGCGGCTCGAACCCGGCCTTCACGAGGAGCGACAGGGTGCCGGCCATGTTGAATTCGATATCGTCGGGGTGGGCCGCCACGGCGAAGACGGTGGGATTGTCACTCACGGCCAGTTCCCTTTCTGCAAGAAGACGGTTTGAATTGCGATGCCAACAATCTACGTACCGTGGAGGATGAGATCAACCATGGGCCACGTCAGAGCAAGGCTTTGCCATTTTCGCGGATCGCGTCAAGGAGCCCGTCAAGATGTTGCTCGCGAGTGAGTGGATTGATGATCGTGACGCGCAGGGCGCCCACGCCGTCGAGATTGGTGGAGACGATATAGAACTCGCCGGACTCGATGAGGCGGCGGCGGAGTTCCAACTGGAATCGGCCGAGACGCTCCGGGGGCGCGTCGCGGAGTGCGTTGGGAACGTGGCGAAAGACGACGATATTGCACTGGGGCTCGTGCAGGGGCTGAAAATCCGGGGCGGCCTGGAGTTTCTGGTAGAGAGTCTGGCCAAGATCGAAGGTGACATCGACCATGTCGGCGAAGATTTGCGGGCCGAACATCGACCAGACCCCCCAGAGCCCGAAAGTGGCAGCCCGTTTGGTGCACTCCACGGTTCGCAAGCCGCTATCGTATTCGGCCAAGCCCGGAGCAGCCGGGTCGAACAGGTAGGGAGCGTCCTGCCGGAAGGTCTCGAACTTGTGCGCCCGTTGGCGGTAGAGCACAAACGCACACAAGGCCGGCACGAACAGCATCTTGTGGGCATCCCAGACGATGCTGTCGGCACGGTCGAGTCCCGCGAGCAAGTGGCGATGGCGGGTACTGAAGCAGGCCGAGCCGCCGTGTGCGGCGTCGACATGGAGCCACACCTGGTGGCGCCGGCAAACATCGGCCACATCGTTCAGGGGATCAAAGGCCCCGATCGGCGTGGCGCAAGCGCAGGCCGCCACGGCCACGATGGGCTGATTTCCGGCTCGAAGTTGGGCAAGCATCTCGTCGAGCCGATTGGGATCCATCCGTCGCCGCTGGTCGAGGGCCACTCGCAAGACCTGTTCGGAGCCGAGCCCGAGGACTCCTGCCGAACGGGCAACGCTGTAGTGGGCGTCGGCCTGAACGACAAGAACCGGCCGTTTGCCCGACGGTGCCAGTCCGTGTTCCCAAACGCCCTCGAGACTCACATTCCTCGCGGTAAGAAGCCCGGTCAGATTGGCAAGGGAGCCGCCGTGGGTGACCAGCCCGGAAAACTCACCCGGAGTCCAACCGAGTTGCGAGCCAAGACGATCGACGAGGGCCCATTCGACGGCCGTGGCCCAGGGTCCCATGTCGTAGATGGCCATGACCTGGTTGGTGATCGAGCCAACCGCATCGAACAACCCGCCCATGGGGACCGAGGCGGGCACCTGGTGGCCGATGTAACGCGGGTCGTGGAGGTTGTGTCCCCGGGCGAGGATCGTCTCGACGAGGGTTGTGAATCGTTCGACGAGTTGCTGGCGAGGACTGGTGGGGGTAAGGCCCTCGTCCAGCAAGGCATCTGCCTTGGCGATATTCTCCGGCGGCGGTAGCCAGGGAAGCACAGTTCCCTCGGATGCCTCAACACGGCCGAGGTGCTCGGCAAGCATCTCGATCATGCGGTGGCCGGCCTCGCGGACGAGCTCGGGCGAATAGGCAGATTCAATTCGGTTCCGTGCGGCGGAAATGGGGGGCTCTTGTTCCATTGGGGCTGATCATCCGTTCTTCTGGCCTCGGTCGTACGGCCAATTCCGCCCATGCAGCCCTTCCGAAGCAGGTGCAGGCGGTACTGGTGTCTCTCGGGGGCTCTCTGGTCGCGTCTGGAGCGGGGCACGCCGCCTGCGCGGTGTGGGCTTGGCGCGCAGGAGGCCGGAGTCGGGCCCGGTTCCGGACAGACTGACAATGTCCGTATTTATAAGGTGTCGACGACGGAGATGCCCAGACGGATAACCCGATTGGACGAGCGTCGAGGCCAGTTTCGAGCAAAAGGCGGGCACTATACCCCTCTGTGCGATACGCACCCCCCACAGGGTGGTTATCGATTTCTTTCTGGCCGGAACAATCAGATGAGTATTTATGACAGCGACAGTTGTCTTAATTAGGTCTGGAACGGAGGGGCGTGTCCGGCTGGAGGCCGGGGATGACGCAGGCAACGGGAGAGGCGACAAGTGTCGGGTGAATTCAATTGTTCCCGTGAAGGAAGTTTCGATTTTGCCCCGCGTACGCGGATCGTATTCGGCTCGGGCGTCTTGGAGCGGCTGGGCGAGTTGGCTGCCGAGGCAGGGGGGCATCATGTTCTGCTGGTGACCGATAGCGGCATCAGCCGGGCGGGGCACGTGGACCGCGCCGAGGGATTGCTGGCGGCGAGTGGTCTGGCGTGTGCGCGGTTTGAAGGGGTGATCGAGAACCCGACGGAATCGACGGTCGAGGCGTGTGCCAACTTCGCTCGGGATCGAGAAATCGATCTGATCGTGGGACTGGGTGGCGGCAGCAGTCTCGACACGGCCAAGGGCTGCAATTTCCTGCTGGCCGGTGGGGGCCGCATGCGGGATTACTGGGGAATCGGGAAGGCCCGTGGGGAGATGCGGCCCTTGATTGCCATACCGACTACGGCGGGCACAGGAAGCGAGTGCCAGTCGTTTGCGTTGATTTCCCATGAAGAGACTCATGCGAAGATGGCGTGTGGCGACCGCAGGGCAACGCCGGCAATTGCGCTGTTGGACCCTGAGTTGACGCGGACGCAGCCGCCGCGAGTGGCGGCCTGCACGGGAATCGACGCGCTGGCGCACGCTTTGGAATCGGCTGTGTCGCGCCGGGCAGGGCCGATCTCGCAGATGCTCTCGCGCGAGGCGTTTTCCCACATTTCGGCGGGACTGCGGGGCGTGTTTTGCGACGACGACGACAGGGGCGCCCGGAGCAAGCTTTTGCTGGGGGCGTCGCTGGCGGGCCTGGCGATTGAGAACAGCATGCTGGGTGCGGCACACGCCAGCGCGAATCCGTTGACTGCCCGTTACGGCACGACACACGGCCAGGCGGTCGGCTGGATGCTACCGGCAGTGATCCGGTTCAACGCTGCGGTTCCGGATGCCGCGGCCGAATATGGCCGCCTGTTGCGGGCAGCCGGTTACGAGTGGGACGGGAATGCCACGGAGGAACTCGCCCGGCTCGTGGAAGACTTTCTGGCGATGGGTGGTCTCGCGGAGACGCCCGAACATGTTGCTGCCAGCGAGGCGGATTGGCAGACCCTGGCGGTGGAGGCTTCGACCCAATGGACGGGCCAGTTCAATCCGCGCGCCCTTGGCCCAGCCGACTTTGCGGGGCTGTACCGTGCGCGATTCGAGCAGGCCGTCAAACAGACTGTGTAGGAGTGGAATGATGGCAACCAACACCGTGGCCGACCCGAAGAAGACATCGGCGGGCAACTACTTCGTGGCCAACTACCCGCCCTTTTCGTTCTGGAGGCCGGAGAATTGCCACGAAGTGACCGGTGCCCTGCAGCAGGCGCCGGAATCTGGAACGCCGCTGGGTGTTTACGTTCACCTTCCTTTCTGCCGGAAGCGGTGCCATTTCTGTTATTTTCGGGTGTATACGGGCAAGGATGCCAAGCCGGCAAGGGTTGAGCGCTACGTGGATCTTGTGCTCCGCGAACTGGAAAGCTACGCTCGGCAACCGCTCATCAGCGGCCGCAAGCCGAAGTTTATCTATTTTGGTGGCGGTACTCCGTCGTTTCTGCCGCCGGCTGCGTTGCGAAAGCTGGTCGACGGGATGAAGTCGATGTTGTCGTGGGACGAGACGGAAGAGGTGACCTTCGAATGCGAGCCGGGCACGCTCGACGAAGAGAAACTCGATACGTTGCGGGATCTGGGAATCACGCGCCTGAGCCTGGGAATCGAGAATTTTGACGATCACGTGCTCAAGACGAACGGCCGTGCCCATCTCTCCAAGGAGATCCATCGAGCCTACGGATATGCCCGAAAGATCGGTTTCCGCCAGATCAATATCGACCTGATTGCCGGGATGCTCAACGAGACGGAAGAGAACTGGCGGCGTTGCGTCGAGCAGGCGGTCGCACTGGGTCCGGAGTGCGTGACGATCTACCAGATGGAGATCCCATTCAATACCACGATCTACCGGGAGATGCAGGAGCGGGGCGATGTGACGGCCCCGGTGGCGGACTGGCCGACGAAACGGGCCTGGGTGGACTATGCGTTTGGGCAACTGGAGGCTGCAGGTTACACGGTCACGAGCACGTGTACGGCCATCCGGGATCCGGAGAATTTCAAGTTTCTCTACCGCGACTACCTGTGGCGGGGCGCCGACATGGTTTCGCTCGGGATCGCGTCGTTCGGCCACTTTCGCGGCGTGCACTATCAGAACGAGAAAGACTTCGAGCCCTATGCCGAACGCCTGGATGCAGGCCAGTTGCCGATCTCTCGGGCCCTGGCGATGACGGAGGAGGAGAAGCTGATCCGTGAGGTGATCCTGCAGCTCAAACTCGGCGGATTGGACCGCGAGTACTTTCGGACCAAGTTCGATACCGACATCTTTGGGCGATTTGCCGAGCCGCTGGCGGAATTGGAAAGGGCCGGCGACCTGTGGCGAACGGAACGGGGAGTGGTTCTTTCGCGGGATGCGATGCTCCGCGTGGACGGACTTCTTCAGGTCTTCTTCCTCCCCCAGCATCAGCATGCGAGGTACACGTGAGCCTCCAGGTCAGCGCATGCCCACGATTGATCGACTTGCTTCAGGATTTCTATCCTGGCGAGAAGGAGATTTCGCCATTTGAGACGATGGCGGTCGCGGCCGAGCTGCTGCCGGAGCCGGAGCGATCCCTGCTCGTCCACGATCGGGACATGACGTCGACGCTGACGAGGTATCACGGGGACCAGTTACGGCTCGACGTTCTTCAGCGCCGGCTGCACGACGATCACCTGGATCGGCACATCGTATTGCGAACGGTTTCGGACCATCGCCCGGTGGAGTACGGGGCGATTCGGATCCGGTTGGACGGGTTCGACGAGGCCGTTCGGGATAAGATTCTCGAGTGCGTGCAGCCGCTGGGAGGCATCCTCAACGAACACAAGGTCGGCTACAAGTGTTGCCCGGGCGGATTTTTCAAGATCCGAGCGACCGATCTGATGGCCGACGTACTCGAGTTGTCGGAGCCGACGTGGCTCTACGGCCGCTGCAACTGTCTGTGGGCGGTCAGCGGGAACACAATCGCGGAAGTTGTGGAGATTCTTCCTCCACCCGATACTCACACGCAAAGGATCGACCTGGGATGCAAGAGTACGACGCAATCGTAATTGGCGGCGGGCCTGCGGGTTCCACGGCGGCAGCGCTGCTGGCTCGGCACGGACACCACGTTCTGCTGCTGGAAAAGGAGCGTCTTCCCCGCTACCACATCGGGGAATCGTTGTTACCCTATTGCTACTTCCCGCTCCAGCGAATTGGAATGATCGAGAAGATGAAGTCTTCGAACTTCGTCAAGAAGTACTCGGTCCGATTCGTGTCGATCGACGGGAAGGCATCCACGCCCTTCTGTTTCGTCGAGCACCTCAAGCACGAGGCGGCGCAGACCTGGCAGGTGGTGCGCAGCGAGTTCGACGCTATGCTCCTGGAGAACGCGCGGGAGCAGGGCGCGGAGGTGCGGCAGGGTGTAACGGTGACGGGCCTGATTCGCGAGGAGGGCCGAGTCGTGGGTGTCGAAGCGGTCGACGAGTCGGGCAACGAGTGCGAGTTCCGCTCGGCCGCAACCGTCGACGCCTCGGGTCGCCAGGCGGTGGCGATGACCAAGAATTGCTGGCGCAAGTGGGATCCGAGACTCAACAAGGTGGCAATCTGGACCTACTTCCAGGGCGCGCTTCGCGATCCGGGGCTTGAAGCGGGCGCGACCACGGTGGCGTACGTTCCGGAGAAGGGCTGGTTCTGGTACATTCCCCTTCCCAATGACATGGTGAGTGTGGGGATCGTGGCCGAGGGGAGTTACCTGTTTCGCGACACCAAGGACCTGGCGGAGATCTTCCACCGCGAGGCCGGAAACAATCAGTGGATCAAGGATCACCTGGCGCCGGGGAAGCAGACGGGCGAGTATCGCGTGACCAAGGAGTACTCTTACCGTTCGGAGTACTGCGCGGACGACGGGCTGGTGCTGGTGGGCGACGCCTTCGCATTTCTCGATCCGGTATTCTCGTCGGGTGTGTACCTGGCGCTGCGAAGCGGCGAACTGGCTGCCGATGCGATTCATGACGTTCTGGCCGGCGGCGGCGAGGTGACGGCCGAGTCGTTTGCCGGCTATTCGGCGCGAATCTGCCGCGAAATCGAGGCGATGCGGAAGCTCGTATACGCCTTCTACGACAAGGCGTTCAGCTTCGGCAAACTGATCCGGAAAGGTCCCACACTGAGTGGCGACGTGACGGACTGCCTGATCGGCAATCTGAACCGCGACTTCAGCGAGCTGTTTGCGGCGGTGGGCGAGATCATCGAAATACCGGCCGAATTGGAGCACGGGAGGCCGCTGATGGCTGTCACGTGATACGTGGACGAGTGACGCCTGTCCTCGTCTGCGGGTCATGTTTGTGAGGGAACTTCCATAGCGGTGAGAGAGCATTTGATGGCTTATGAGTTTCGCTACCGCCGGCGAGTCGAGTTTCCGGAAACGGACCTGGCGGGGATCGTGCATTTTTCGAACTACTTCCGCTACATGGAAGCGGCAGAGCACGCCTTTCTGCGGTCACTGGGCCTTTCGGTTCACCAGGAACTGGATGGGCGGATCGTCGGCTGGCCCCGGGTCGCGACGGAGTGCTCGTATATGCGGCCGTTGCGATTCGAGCAGGAGTTCGAGGTGCATCTGACGGTCCGGGCGAAGAACCACAAATCGTTGGCGTACGAATTCTGGTTCTACGACGACCAGGAGCGGCCGATTGCCAAGGGGGCGATCAAAGTGGCATGCGTGGAGTACGACCCGGCGACGGGCAGTATGAAGGCAATTCCGATTCCCGATTCGATCTCGCAGAAGATCGAGGCGGCACCGACTCCGGTCGAGTGCGTGGAAGCGTCCTAAGGAGCAACGATGAACGCATCCAATGTGAGCCAGGCGGGGAATGCATGGCTGGTCTTTGCCTTGATGACCGTGGCAGCATGGGGGCTCTATGGGGTGTTTCTGCACAGCGGCCAGACGTTCATGAAGGACCCAGCCGCGGGGCGCTACAAGGCGTTTCTGTTCGTGGGTGTAGCCTATTTTCTGATCGCGGTGCTGGTTCCTCTGGCCCTGCTGTGGTTTAAAGGGGCGACTTGGCAGTTCACCGCGAGCGGCATGGGCTGGTCGCTGCTGGCGGGAGCCGTCGGGGCGATCGGGGCGTTCTGTGTGCTGGTGGCGTTCGGCGCCGGAGGTTCCCCAAGCGTGGTGATGTCGATCGTCTTTGCAGGGGCACCGGTTGTGAACGCGGTTGTGGCCCTCTCGATGCATCCACCGGCAGACGGAATACGGACGCTGCCGTGGCAATTCGTCGTGGGAATTCTCCTGGCAGCGTTAGGAGGTTGTATGGTCACGCTCTATAAACCGGCGCCGGCCCGGATCGGTCGTCCGACGGCCCAGTTGGCTCCGGGACCGGAGCATCCGCCGGCAAAAGAACTGATCGAGTCACAGTCATGAGCACCGTCAGCCTATCAGCTCAGAAAGAACTGGAGGGCCAGCAGCTCGTCGCGCTCAACGGGCTGCTCAAGGAGGTCGGCCGGACGAACCAGTTCTACCTGCCGATCCTGAAGGAGGCGGGGATCGCCGACGGTGTGGCCAGCCTGGAGGAGTTCTTCGCAACGATTCCCTTCACCACGAAGCAGGCGATCGCCAACGACCAGGCGGAGAATCCTCCCTACGGGTCCAATCTCACGTTTCCACTCCAGCAGTACTCCCGCTTCAACCAGACCAGCGCCACAACGGGGCGGCCCATCCGCTGGCTCGACACCGCGGAGAGCTGGCAGGGACTGCTGGAGAACTGGAAGCGAGTGTTCGAAGCGGCCTGCGTGGGCAAGGGAAGCCGACTCTACTTCGCGTTTTCTTTCGGGCCATTCCTGGGGTTCTGGACCGCCTTCGAGGCGGCCAGCCAACTTGGCTGTCTGTGCATTCCAGGGGGCGGATTGAGCAGTCTGGGCCGATTGGAGGCGATCAGGGCCAACCAGGCCGATGTGCTCCTCTGCACACCGACCTACGCAGGCCGTCTGGCGCAGGTTGCCGCGGATGAAGGAATCGACCTGGCGGACTTTTCGGTGCGGAAAATTATCGTGGCCGGAGAGCCCGGCGGGAGTATGCCCGAGGTGCGCCGCGACCTGGAGCATCGATGGCACGGGGCGAAAGTCTTCGATCACCACGGTATGACGGAAGTTGGGCCGGTCAGCTATCAGTGCCCCGAAAAACCCGGCACCCTGATGATCATTGGCTCGGCCTATCTTGCCGAGATCATTGACTCGGCGACCGGCGAGCCGGTCCCGCGCGGCGAGCCGGGAGAACTCGTGCTGACGACGCTCAGGCGAGTTGCTTCTCCGCTGATTCGATATCGGACCGGGGACCTGGTGCGTGAGGATATTGCGGTCGCGGAGGAATTCGGCTACGGGGAATTGGCGCTTGCCGGCGGGATTCTCGGACGAGTGGACGACATGGTCGTTGTGCGGGGAGTGAACGTTTATCCGAGCGCGGTGGATGCGATCATGCGTTCGGTCCCCGGCGTGGCCGAGTACCGGGTCAACCTGCGGGAAATGCGAGGAATGACCGAGCTCTACGTTGAGGTCGAGCCCTACGTGGACGTGATATCGCGGGCCGGGTTGGCCAAGGAAGTGGCCGCGCAACTGCGAGCCGCACTGAATCTTCGAATACCGGTCACGCTGTGCGGTCCCGAATCGCTCCCGAGGTTCGAGATGAAGGCACGGCGCTGGATCCGGCAGTCGTCGCCGGAGAGTGTGGAAATGGATCAAGGTACTGTGGAACCTCGACGCTCATGTGTCTGACGGGGCGAGGCAAGAATCAGCTCGTTTTCTCGCCCCACCAACGACGCTGGCAAAAAGAGTTTGCGCTGCAACGTTTTGTGATTGGCGAGCCGCTGCGTGTTCGCTGATTTCGTTTGTTCCAAATCGAGAGTGGAGTGGAGGCCTGTATTTATAACAGGTTGACTTGTCTTTTTTGTAACTAGAATTGGTGCGGAGTTGGAGGGAATGCCGGCCAGCGGTGATCGAAGCGGTAGCTTTCACCTAAATTCTCCGTATTCTTTCTCGTGGCCACTGCCGACTCCTCACGCCTGCATTAGCAATCCCGCCTGCACAGGCCTCTCGGCCAACGCTGACCCGATGATGGAGAGTTCGATGAGGCAAGAATCAACGCCTGCGATGGCGCAGTTTTCTCGTTTCGCTGCCGCAGTCCTGTTTTCGATCGCATCGTGCTCGGCAACATTGGCAACCGATTGGCCGGGTTGGCGAGGGCCGAGCCAGGACGGGGTGTCGATCGACACCGGTCTGCCCGATTCGACGGACGACGTGCTCTGGCGGGTTCCGATGGGTTCCCGGTGTTCGACCCCGGCGATCGTTGACGGGCGTGTGTTCTGCATCAACCTGGCGGGCGAGGGTGTGCATGAGCAGGAACGGGTTTTTGCACTCGACCTGGCTAGCGGCAAGACGGTCTGGGAAGATCGGTTTAACGTGTTCCACACCGATGTGCCCAACTCGCGGGTCGGCTGGTCGAACGTGGTCGTCGATGCGGAGACGGGAAACGTCTATGCCCATGGTGTGCAGGGATTCTTGCGCTGTTACAGCCGCGACGGCAAGCTCCTTTGGTCCAACTCGTTGACCGAGACGGTCGGCCGGATTTCCGGCTATGGCGGCCGCACGAACACGCCGATCATCGACGAAGACCGGGTCGTGATCAGCTTCGTCAACTCGAGTTTCGGTTCGCAAGCCAAGGGGGGGCATCGCTTCCTGGCGCTCGACAAGCACACCGGTCAAATGCGGTGGTGGTCGGAACCGGGCGAGGCGCCCGAGGACACGACGTACTCGACACCGGTTGTCACCACGGTGAACGGGCGGCGAATGCTGGTTGGCGGCGTCGCCGATGGGAGCGTTTGTGCCATGGACGCCCGAACCGGCGAGCCCATCTGGAGATTCCTGCTGAGCAAGCGGGGAATGAACTCATCGGTGGTCGTGCGAGAGGGCCGCGTCTATGCCACGCACAGCGAAGAGAACTACGACTCGACGCAAATGGGTCGGGTGGTCTGCATCGACGCGCGGGGCTCGGGTGATGTCACGAAGACCCACGAGATCTGGCGGCAGGACGGCATCCCGGCCGGGTATGCCTCGCCGCTGCTCCACGCGGGGCGGTTGTACGTGATGACCAACTCAGGGGTGCTCCACTGCCTGGACGCCGAGACGGGCAAGGAGCATTGGCGGCACACGGTTGGACGAGTCGGGAAGGGATCGCCGGTCTGGGCCGACGGCAAGATCTACGTCAACGTGGTCGACAGCAAGTTCAGCATATTGCGCGACGGGGGGGACAAGGCCGAGCAACTGGCGACCATGAGCTTTGAGTCTGATCGCGGCGAGGTCGAACTGTTCGGTTCCCCCGCGATTGCCGAGGGACGCGTGGTCTTCTTCACTTCGGAGGAAGGGATTTGCCTGGGAGAGAAGGACCGGGCTGCCGGGTCTTCTTCTCCAGTTTCAAGTGCAGCGGTTGGCCCTGCAGAATCGGCGGAGACCGAGGCGGGGGAACTCAAAGTGCTCCAGATCAGGCCGTGCGAGGTGTTGCTCGCGCCGGGTGACAAGGTTTCTTTCAAGGCCGTGGGGTTCGACAACATCCGACGTCCCCTGGGAGAACAGGACGGCGAGTGGTCGTTTGCCGGACAGGTCGGCGAGATCAACGAGGAGGGCCAGTTCGTTGCCAAGGCAGAAAAAGGAGGGATCGGCCTGGTGACTGCAAGGCGAGGTGACCTTGTGGCCACGGCCCGAGTCCGAGTTGTACCACCGCCCCCGATCGAAGAGGATTTCGAGACCTATGGGGAGGACGACATGATCAGTTGGTGGATCGGGGTAAGCAAGGCGAAGTTCGCCGTGGCGACCCTGGACGGATCGAAGGTCCTGAAGAAGCTGGCGGACGACAAGGGTCCGATCTTCAACCGTGTTCATGCCTACATCACTACACCCATGCCGGCGGGATACATCGTACAGGCCGACCTGATGGGCGAGCAGGTCGGGCGGCGGCGCGGCGACGTGGGCCTGGTCAACTCGGGATACCGGCTGGAACTATTTGGACGGACGAAGCGTGCCCGCGTCGTGTCGTGGGTCCCTGCACCGCGGTTCGAAAAGGAGATCGACTTTGCCTGGGATCCGGGACGTTGGTACACGACCAAGTTTCAGGTCGTGGCCGAGGGGGACACGGCGCGTGTTCTTGCCAAGGTCTGGCCGCGAGGCGAACCGGAGCCGGCCGAATGGACGATTGAAGCCGTCGATCCCCAGCCAAATCGGGAAGGCTCTGCAGGGATCTACGCGTACTCGATGGCGCCGGTCTACTACGACAATGTGAAGATTTCACGGTAGGCGCGCAAGTTTCCGGTCGCAGACAAACCAGAATTGCGAGACAAGCAAGAATGAACCCTATGCGGACAACACTAGCTTTGGTGCTGGCGATGGCCGGCCTGTCTTTCGGTACCGCACTTGCAGACGATTGGATCATGTGGGGCGGTACTCCCGAGCGGAACATGGTGAACCTTGTCGAGAAGAATATCCCGTCGGAATGGGATATCGAAACGGGTGCGAATATCGCCTGGCGGTCGCAACTCGGGTCGCAGACCTACGGAAATCCGACCGTCGCCCATGGAAAGATCTTCGTCGGCACCAACAATCAGGCGGAACGGCAGCCGAAGGCTACGGGGGACAAGGGGGTTGTCATGTGTTTCTCGGAAAAGGACGGGCAATTCCTCTGGCAATTGACGCACGACAAGCTGGCCTCGGGCCGGGTAAACGACTGGCCCCGGCAGGGGATCTGTTCTTCACCGGCAGTGGACGGCGATCGCATCTACTACGTGAGCAACCGCTGCCAGTTGGTGTGCGCCGACGTGGAGGGTTTTCGGGACGGCGAGAACGACGGTCCGTTCACTGAAGAAACCCTGACCGATCCAATCGACGGCGATATTGTGTGGATCTACGACATAATCAGCGAGTTGAGGGATTTTCCG
>CAYSCH010000094.1:0-14926 GCA_964429355.1 uncultured Planctomycetaceae bacterium
GACCCCCAAGCGGAAAGGGAAAAGGGGGGGGGGGGGGGAGGAGAAGGGAGGGGGGGGCAAGGGGAAAGGGAACGGGGGACAGGAGACAGAGGTCAGAGGTTCAGCAATGCTCGCAGTTTGTGGTTGACTTCGGAACGTATCTCAGGAGGGACGGCACCGAGACGGCGGACAACGTTGCGAGCGTGAATCGTGGCCAGTTTGTGCAGTCGAAGGACTGATGTCGTCTTCAGATTGGTGGACGCGTGCTCTGCCTTCGCAGGCTCAAGCAGGATGTCCGACGCCAACAAAGAGGGAGGGATTACTGAGGAGATATACGCAACCACCAGCTCTGGCACGCTCCCAATTGGACCAGTCAGCAGCAGAACGGGACGCAACTTCATACCGGCACTGCCGCCAAAGGGAAAACTGCCCAAATATATGTCGTTCGGATTCAACGGACGGGCTCTCCATCGGCCAAGGTGTAGATGTCCTGATGAGGGTCACTCAAGTCGTCAGCCCACTCCCGAGCAATACCATCTGCCCAGGCATCTCCCGCTTCATCCTCGTGAGAAGAGGGAACGATCAGGACAGTGACCGGTCCAGGGGGAATATCTGCTGGAACGAGTGCCAAAAGTTGATGATTCTCATCCACGCTACCGGTTACTCTGACGGTCTTCATAATCTTGCTCCAACTAATCGATGCTCCATGGAGTATTCTACGTCCAAGTGCGCTGAGCCTTCAATGATCGCAAATTCCTGTCCTTTGACGATTTCGCCGGCTAAAGCCGGTACTCCAACCCCCTGTCCTCTGTCCTCTGCCGCTCTGTCCTCTGATCCTCTTCTTCCTGACCTCTGCCGCTCTGACCTCTGACCTCTCTCTTCCCCCCCTCCCCCTTCCGCCCTTCTGTTCTCTGCCAAAACGCTTGCATCCTGCTGGAGTCGGTTTATACTGGAACTACGCAACATAACCCTCTGCGTGGGGGTAATTATGGAAAAACGGGCTGAAAGGGCAGGTGTTTGGGTTTCTTTTTCGCGCTGGGACTGCGCACTGACATAGGGAGGCGGCTTCATGGGAACGGGAAATCAGTCATTATTCTTGCGCCGGAGATCGGGCCACCTGGGCTTCACGCTGGTGGAACTTCTGGTGGTGATCGCGATCATCGGCATCTTGATCGCTCTGCTGCTTCCGGCGGTTCAAGCCGCGAGAGAGGCGGCCCGGCGTGCCCAGTGCACGAACAACCTCAAGCAGATCGGCATCGCGCTGCACAGTTATCATGATGTCATGGGGCGGTTTCCGTCGGGTTATCTTGTCGACGCTTCTGCCCAGTTCTCTCCGCAGTGGGGCTGGGCGACCATGATTCTGCCCTTTATTGAGCAGGGACCGTTGCACGAGACGGTGGGAGCCAAGGACGTTGGGCTTACCGTCCAGGTCACGGCAGCCCTGGCGGCCCCCAATGGCCCGCTGGACAAGGCCCTGAAAACCGTGATTTCCGGCTACCGTTGCCCATCCGACACCACCGACGACCTGATCACCGGCACCGACACTGCCAAAGAACGGGTTTTCGACAACGGGGCCGGTAATGTGTTTCAAGCACCTGCGGCAAACTACATTGGGAACGCCGGGCTCTACAATACGCCGGGCCACATCCCCAACAACGGGATTTTCTTCGGCAACAGTTTTGTGGCCTTCCGCGACATCGTGGACGGAACCAGTTCGACGTTCGCGGTCGGCGAACGCTGGAACGACTGCTGGCGAGGGCCCGCGACGTGGCTGGGAGCGAAGGGCCTTATCAACGATGCCAGCGGCATCTATTTCACCGTGGGCAACGTGGGAGTCATCCCGAACTCGCCTCAGGCGGCTGAATGCCGCAACGGATTTGGGAGCTTTCATTCGGGCGGGACAAATTTCGTGTTTTGCGACGGCTCCGTCCACTTCATTTCGGAAACCATCGATTCGGACCCCGACACTGGGCTTCCGACCTATGACAGGACAGCCGTCGGCGTCTATCAACAGCTTGGTATCCGCGACGACGGCGTGCCGCTGAGAGCGGGCTACTGAGAAGAGGACGGGAAGAAGAGGACGGGAGGAAGAGGACAGAGGACAGGAAAGGGAGACGGGAGACGGGAGACAGGGGACAGGAGACAGGGGGCAGTTGGGTTTTGCGCATGCGAAATCTGGCTGATGGGGGTGGGGTGTTCTGTTTTCCATGGCTCGCCGCGATCCCGTTCGTGGCAGCGGGTTGGTTGGAGAGCGCCGCTTCAGAACGGTACATCTGACTGAAGTCGTTGATAGAGAATTGTTTAGCGCCCAGCCGCAGGCGCCGGCAGAAGCCTGAAATCCGATGCCTTCGTCTGGGCCCTCAAGTGAGTGTTTTGCATCGGTTCACCGCTGCAGCCATCACGGTCCGCCGCGATGAGTGCGAATGAGAGACATCACTCCCCCCCATCGCGCTGCTGCATTGGAATTATTTGACATTTCCGGACTTTCGTGACTATTCTACATGTTAAGCAGAATCTGCCATTGTGTTGGGCGGCAGGGGTGACGCGTCTGAACGCAAATGGTGTTTTTGCTGGTCGTTCGCGGGCCGGACGGCGAGTGGGCAGAATCATCTAACCGCGGCGTTGCCGCAAAACGAATTTGGAGAGAGTGCCATGCGAAAGTTCTTCGAAGCGGTCCAGTCGATCACCCAGCGTTGGCTTTCCGAACGACCCCGCCCGTCCGCCACCCCGCGAGGACGGCACCCGAAGAACCGCCTCCAGCGCTTCGAGCAACTCGAACAGCGGACACTGTTGAGTATCAGCCCGGGCGCATACGTAAGTGAGGGCATCAGTGCGCTGAACATCGATGACGTTCACGAGCGATTCCTCATGGACGGCACCGGTGTCAGAGTAGGCGTGATCGCCGACGGCTTGGGCGGAATGGGAGATTCGCAGGGAACGGACGATTTGCCTGATCTCGTCACTTACAGTGACCTCGGCGACGGCACCACGGGCACCGCAATGCTCGAGGTGATCCATGATGCGGCTCCGGGGGCGAGCCTCTATTTCGCTCCGGCCAGCACGGAAGACCAACTGCGGACTGCAGGCCAATGGCTTGCTGACGTCGCACAAGTCAACATCATTGTGGTCGCCGCGGGAATCTACGAACAGCCCTGGTTCCAGGACGGCCTGGCCGCATCGGACATCGACGCGGATATGATTGTGATCAGTGCCGCGGGTGACGACGGCGAAATTCATTATCAGGCTGATTTTTCGAGCATTGGCTTGTATTTGAACACCCCTGGAACAGCGAACGGTTGGCACGCACACAACTTCGGCAACGGTAGCACGAACAAGGATCTTCTTGCCTTCAATGCCACCGGGACGTTCGATGTGTACATGGAATGGAGCGATCCCTGGGGCAGTTCGGACAATAACTACAACTTGTACCTGTTCAAGTACAACACCAGCACTTCGAGTTGGGAGGAATTGGCTCAGGCCGGCAACGATGTGCAGAACGGAGCGGGCAATCCGTGGGAGCAGGTGCAGATTACCGCCGCCGGCACCTACGGTGTCCAGGTCGCGTTGATTGACATGAACGGCGTCGCCCGTGAGTTTGAACTTATCATCAACGGCTCCGTTACCCCGATTACGGATTCATCCGGGGCCTACGGCGCCTCGTTTTCCACGGCTGACGACGCGTTCGACGGCATCTTCGGCCCGGCTGCCGTTGACTCGGTCATCACTGTGGGAACGGTCAACGTCGACGATTCCGGCCTCGACACGGTGGCGGCGTATAGTTCCCGCGGACCCTCCACGGTGTACGAAAGCCTGCCCGTACAGACCGCGTCGGAACGTGACAGCCTGGACGGCGTTGCCGTCGACAAGGTGAGCACCAGGGTGTTGGGGACGAACGGCTTCAGCGGCACTGCCGCGGCGGCGGCGCACGCGGCGGGTGGCGTTGCCCTCATGGTGCAGGCGGACTTGCAGGACCCGGATCTGGTTCTTAGTGCCGCGACTATCCAGACAATCCTTCGCCAGACCGCGGTGGATATTGAGGCCACCGGTCGCGACGACGTCGCCGGCTACGGGCGCTTCGACGCCCTGGAAGCCGCGTACTTCATGTATACACCGGGCACGCCGGATCTCGCCGAGGGCAGCGATTTCGGTGCTTCAAAGATCGATAATATCACGAGCGATCTCACGCCCACTTTCACGGGCGCCGTTCCCCCCAATTCATGGGTCACTCTCGAAGTGATGTTCGGCACCGAGTGGGAGCTTGCGGCCGAAGGCGCTGCTGCCGCCGATGGACAATACTCACTCACATTTGATGCGAATACGGCGGTCCCTGGCGGGTGGCTTCCGGCCTATGACGGCGAGTACGCCTTCCGCGTGGGAGCCGCTTCGGGCAGTACCGGCGAGATCTACAACTACTCGGAGTCCCTCCCGGTCACGATCGATACGGTGGGGCCCGCAGTCAGTGAGCCGGATTTGCACTCGGATAGTGACAGCGGTTCGGACCCCGAGGATGACGTGACGAGGGGTGAGACGCCTCGATTCACGGGCACGGCGTCAGATGCCGCCGGCAGTTATATGAGCGGGCTCTGGAAGGTGGAGATCCGAGAAGGCGACGTCTTGTTCGGGACCCAGGACACCACTTCAGACTACGATCTCACGACCGGCGATCTGACCGAGGGGACGCGCACGATAACCGCGACCGCTTATGACGTGGCCGGGAACTCAACCGTAAGCACGGGCCTTTCGGTGGTAGTTGACCGGACGGATCCCACGGACCTTGACGTCCTTCTGGACTCCACGTATGACACGGGCCTGTATGACGATGACGAGATCACCAATGAGACGCATCTCCGCTTCACCCTCTCGCCTTTCGGCACGGGGAGCGATATCGACACCGTTGTGGTCAACGGCGAGACGGCAGACCTCATCGACGCGGAGACTGGCGAGTACGAGGTGTATCTCGACCTTGACACGGGTGGGATGACCCCCGTCCTGGCCACCGTTACCGACATGGCCGGAAACGAGGCGATATCGACGATCCTTGAGGTGACTGTCGACCAGACCGTTCCCGTGGGCGCCATCTATGAGGTGGTTCCCAACCCGCGGCATACGGACGTTCCTTCGGTCACGCTTGACTTCGGTGAGATCGTCGACGGGCTCGATCTGGATGACTTGACGCTCACGCTCGACGGTGCGGAGATTGCGTGGCCGGAGACTGGTGTAACTTTGTTGCCTACGGCGGTTGTGGGGGAATACGAGCTGGGAGGCGTCGACTTTGCTGGCTTGACGGCCGACATCGGGACGTACGTGCTCACGCTGGATGTCTCAGCGCTTTCCGAGATTGAAGACAGGGCCGGGAACCTGTTGTCGGAAGAGTCGCCGAATAATGTGATCACGTGGGATCGGTACGGCTATGTCCCCGAGCTTACGGGCGACAACAACGTCGTCATCGTCACCACCGATGGCGCGACGCATCATGTGGTGAAGGTCAACGGGGTGACGACGTATGATGGAGCCGGGACGATCTACATCGACGGCAGCGGAGGAACCGGCAATCGGGTTTCCATATATGATAGCGCGGATAATGACACCTTTGTGGGTGACGGCACGCTAGCGACGATGGATTGGGGTGGCGGCGGCATCGATGTAACGGTGACGGGATTCAGTCGAGTGGATGGCTATTCGAGCGGGCACGTGGACGACATGGCATCGCTTGTCGGTTCTGAGTTGTCGGACAACTTCTATGCTTACGAGAGCGGTTCTTACATGAGGGAGGCGAACGGTGCCTATCTGAACTTCGCAATCGGTTTTGCGAATGTGACGGTAGATGTCGAGAGCGCGCCTGGCGGGACCGATAGGGCGTTCCTGTACGACACGGCTGGCCCCGATACCTTCGTAGGCAACGCGCATGTGGCAACGATGGACTGGGGGAGCGACGGCAACGGCGAAGTCTTCGACATCGTGGCTTCTGGCTTCACGCGAGTGAACGGTTATTCGAGTGGGCACATGGACGACATGGCATCGCTTGTCGGTTCTGAGTTGCCCGACCGTTTTTATGCGTACGATGGCCATTCCTACATGAGAGAGACCGGCGGAGCTTACTTGAACTACGCGATCGGTTTTGCGAATGCGAGTGCCCAGGCTGGAGGCGGCAACGACAATAGGGCGTACCTGTACGATAGCGTTGGCGACGACATGTTCGAGGCCAATCCCGAATCGGCCTCGATGGATTACTCGTACGACGGAGCGCAGTTCGCTGCTGACGTCGTCGCCTACGCTTTCCAACGCGTCTACGCCGACTTCTCCGCGGGGGACGATATCATTGAACTCAGCAATTCGCTTGGAGCCGACGTCTTCTACGGGCGCGATAACTACGGCTACCTGAAGGGCGCCGGCAGCAGTTACTTGATTTATCTCACTTCGCTAACGTGGGAAGGCAGTTCTATAGACAGCGTCACACTTATCTCGCCTGATTCCGATGACAATACGTTAGACGCTTCGGACGAATTGATCGACCACATACTTAACTATCTCTCGGACGATTGGACGGTAGTGTGAATGTCATTGGCCTGGAAGAACCGCCGGCGCGGCGGTTCTTGCCCTGTAAGTAAGTTGGTCTGGTTCCTGTCTGTCACGGCTCTGGAGTGCCGTGCTATGGGTTGTGAAGCGCAAGGAGGCAATGAGACGCGACAGATTTGAGCCAGTCAGCCCACTCTCCTGAAGGGGCCTACCTACCGGAGAGTATGCAAGATGCTCTTTATTATTTGGGCAGCGCCACTTTGGCTGATTGGATTGTCGCTAAGTATTTGCGTCTAGTGGCTTTAGGAAGGCATGTTGGGGCCTTGATCGTAAGTTTGCCAACTGCTGTCACTGCTAGCGGTGCTTTCCCGTCGCCATTCCCGTAATTCGCGGGCTTGCGGGGGGAAGAGGTGCTAGCACTTGGCAAGCTTACGATCAAGACCGCATGTTGGAGCTGCAGTTGCGGTAGGGGCTTGAGAAGACGATCCTCCGCGTTTGTCACGAAGTCATGGCAGGCTTTTGTACGGAGGATCGTCAGGATGACGTTGAAGCAGATCGCAGCGTTGGGCAAGAAGTTGGTTTCGTTTCTCGCGTCACGGAATGCGAAACGCTGAACACTTGTCACTTGTGCTACTGTTTGCCTGCAAGCAGTGCCGGAGGGGCAGAACGCAGAGATCAGAGGACGGAAGACAGGGGGCTGGGGGCAAATAGTAAGACTACCAACCTGAAGGCCTCGACGGCATCCTAGGAATGTAGTCAGTCGGCACCATCGAACAATGCGGGTGTTTCCAGTGCCCCAGATTCGCAGAGTTGTCGCACGTTGGCGAGGAAGATGTCCAGCATGCGTTCCATGTACCGGTCGGTTGTCCCCGCGACATGGGGCGTGATGAGAACGTTGGGCAGTCCCCACAAGGGCGACGATGGGGGGAGAGGTTCATTTTCAAAAACGTCGAGAACGGCCCCTTGCAGTTTCCCCCGTGCTAGAGCGTCGGTCAAGTCGGCCTCGACTACCACTTCCCCGCGGGAAACGTTGATGAATATGCAGCTCTCAGGCATTTTGGAGAACCGCAGTCGATTAAAGAGCGCGCGAGTTTTGCTGGTCAAAGGCACGGCCAAGACTACCGCTGCGGCAGTGGCCAACACTTCGTCTAGTTGATCCAAGCCAACCACGAAGTCAAAACTGTCCACCGCTCCTGCAATCTTATCCACACCCGTAACGGTCAAACCAAATGCCGCTGCGCGACGAGCTACGGCCTGCCCGACCTTTCCTGCACCAACAATCACAATATTCTTGCCGGCGAGTTCTGGCAACCATCTGCGTGTCCACACCCGGTTCTCTTGCTGGATACGGAACACATCAAAGCATTTCAGAAAATAGAGTATGCCACCCATGACATAGTCGCCGATCGAGTTTGCATTCACCCCGGCTGACGTGCTAAACCGGACATTAGTGGTGGGTTGCCACTCTTTGCCCATTGCGTCAACACCTGACCCCGTCAAATGCACCCATTTCACACGAGGTAACACGTTGATCATATCTCGAAACCAGGGCGTTGCAGGTCCGATCAGAACCTCGGAATCTCGAATATCGTCGATCTCGTCACTCGACGTGGAAAAACGCACTTGCCATTCGGGCAGGCTTTCTGCGAAGAACTCTGTGACTACGACACTATACTTCCGCACGATGTCAGGGCGCTGGCAATAGCCTACGGAGGGATGGTTCACATCGAGGAACCCCAGTCGCGACCAAATATCCGGAATCCAGTAGCGGCCAATCATGCCCTGTCCTTCACCAATCTCGCCACCTCCGCCAGCAGCTTCTGTCGGTTGCGTTCCAAGGCAGCGGGTGTACAGGCTCGCAACTCGGCTTCCTTCGCTCGAAGTTTTCCGAATTCTCCCGCCAAAGTATCGAAATCCCCTTGCTCTGTCCCCTGCAGTGCCATCTTTCGAAACTCACGCGAGAGGATCACAAACGACGATCCCAATCGGACGTGTTCGCTGAGGATCAGATCTGCTCGCAACAGGCCGCGTCCCATGGTCCCGATTCCACCAAATCCAAATGGAAGACCCGCACTCGACACTTCCCGACAGAAGTGGTCGACCAATCCTCCAGCCAGAGGTTCAAAAAGGAACGGTAGTCCAAGGCCAAGGGCAAGGTCATTGAGTCCTAGATACAGTTCATCTGGGAGCACTTTTGCAGTGAGGATGTGACGCAGCCGCGCCAATGCCTCCGGTGTTTCGACAAGAAGGCAACTACGCGCGCGTTTTCCAACCATTGCCAGGAATTCGCTCGTTTCGCAACAAGAGCGAAACATTGGGAGCATGATGATGTCAGCTCCACCTGCGACGATCGCGTCGATCTCACGTTCGGAGCGACTGGATAAGGGATTACATCGTACCAGCAGTTCGGTTCGCGGAGCCGCGTGCCGCATTGCGACGACGTCCTCAATTGTGCTACACGACAAGTGCGCGTTCAAGGCGGCTTGACGTTCCGCCTTGCCCTCGTACTCTAGGTCGACAAAAACGCGATCGATACCAGCCTTCTCGGCGAGGCAACCAGTGGCGGAATCGCCTGTAATCAGCATAGTCTTCAACCGAAGAACGGCGTGTGGCACGGACTTGTCGCACATAAGTCCACGGGCCGATATGCTATTCATCAGGATTCTCCGCGCGAAAATGATGTGATCTTATTGTCCGAGCCATCGGGAAAGAATCGCGCAACGCGGCCCCTGGCTATTTGCAGAATCCACGACAGTCTCCCGCTTTCAACATCCGTCAACTTCCCGATCCTTGCTGATTTTCTCATTCTTGCCGTCCTTGTCCCGACCGAGATCGCGATACGCCCGCCAGTTCTTCGACTTATCTCCGTAAATACCGCTACCCGTGAGCACGACAACGATCGTCTTGAGCACGATTTCCATATCGAATGTCAGTGAACGACGGCTGACGTATTCGGCGTCCGCGGCAAGCTGATCAAGCCATCCCAGACTACGCCGTCCTCGCACCTGCGCCAATCCAGTCAGGCCAGGAGAAACGGCAAACCGGACATGGTACTCTGGCGGAATCGCCTCGATTTGTTCCGGCAAAACCGGGCGAGGGCCCACCAGGCTCATCTCACCACGGAAGATGTTCCACAATTGAGGCAACTCGTCCAGGCTAGTTACGCGGAGAAACCGCCCGGCCCATGTGATCCGTGCGTCGACATTCGTGCTGACCACGACCTCCCGATGCTGGTCAATTTCATCCGGCGATCGATCGATCATCGTGCGAAACTTGAGGACACGGAAACGAGTCCCTCCGCGCCCGACACGTTCTTGTGAGAACAGAGCCGGGCCGCGGCTATCCCAACGGATCCAGCCAGCTAGCAGTACCAGTAGCGGCGCAAGCACGATTAGTGCTGTACCGCTAACAAGGACATCGACGCTCCGTTTCAGAGCACAACTCATTGCATCCCCATGCCTTCCAGAATCACACGGTTAACTTTTCTCACGTCGTACTTCTCCTCGGCAATGCGCCGCGACTCGCTCGCCATGCGAGGGATCAGTTCCGGTTCGAGCAGAAATCGCTCCATGCCTGCGGCTAGCTCGGCCGCATCGCGCGGTGGTACGAGAAATCCGTTCATTCCGTCAACGACCGTCTCTCGGCATCCCGGCGCATCTGTCGTCACGATCGGGCGTCCCACACTCATGGCCTCCAACACGGCTCTTGGTGTCCCTTCACGGTAGGACGGCAATACGAACACGGTGCACTTTTCCAGCCACGGTCGCACGTCCTTGACCTCCCCAACAAACTCAACGCGGGCGGCAGCACGCCATTCGTCTAAGTCGCGTCCGCCTACCGCGTGTGGCAGATTTCGGTCATGCGGGCCGACGGCCACGAAGCGTGCCGCTGGGTATCGACACTTGAGCGTCGAAGCGGCTTCCACGAATTCAGCAATTCCTTTCTCGGTAAGCATTCGACCCACGAAGAGAAAGACGATATCGCCCTCGGGCAGCGGACGCTCAGCAAATGCCTCCAAATTGACACCGGAACCGTTGATTCGTACGGCCTTCGATCGATCCCGAAGAATGCCGCGAGAAATGAACTCGGCTTCATCATCCGGGTTCTGGAAGAAGACTCGATCGCTCAACGAGATCCCCAGCCTGTATAGTGGAGTGACAATTGCCCGGAGAAATCGGGTCTTGGCAGACTTCGTTGTGTAGGCGTGTCCGAGCCCCGTGATCATGGAATACACGTGGGGTACGCGTGCAAGCCTAGCAGCCACAGCGCCGTATACAACTGACTTGACGCCGTAGGTCAACACAATCCGAGGACGTTTCTGTCGCAACAAGCGAACCAATGCCCCCATGGCGATAAGGTCACTAAGCGGGTTGGTGCCTGTCCGTCCAAGACGGTATTTCCAGACTGGAATCCCGAGTGTCTCAACCTCGTCAAGGTAGTCAGATTCCGGTATCAAAGCCTCCACACGATGTCCCAACTCGCACAGTTCCCGAATCAGGTCACCTCGATTGGAGTAGAGACTTCTTGCGTTCGAGCCGATGAGAAGGAGATTCAGATCGACATTCTTCGGACAAAAAGGTGGAGAGCCCTGAGAGGCGTTCTTTTCGCGGGTCATATAGGTTTGCATCTCGATCACACGATGAAGGGGTGACCACACTTTACAAGCTACAGCAGAGAGGCGGGAAGTTGCGCATTTCTCGCGCCACCGTCTGGAAGAAGTCGAACCCTCTCTCGCAATGCCCATAAGCGATCCCGCGTCCGACAAACACGGTAATTAGTTCAGTATACTTCACGAGTAACCTACGCCAAAGCCACACAGCAACACCCTGTCTCCGGCTTTGATGATTCCCGTTCGAATGCAATCGTCTAACGCAATCGGAATCGTAGAGGACACGGTATTCCCCGAGTTCTTCATGTTCAGATAGAACTTCCCTTTCGATGATTCCGATTTTGTCACGCAAATGCCGCAAGATGAATTCGTTCGCTTGATGGAATACAAAGACATCTAATACCCGGGCGCACCGTGTGCCGCTTCGCTTCTCGCTCCGTGTAGTAGGGCAAGTATTCCGTCAGAAGCGGTCTTGGGCCCACCAGGCTCATTTCGCCACGGAGCTCATTCCATAATTCAGGCAGCTCATCAAGGCTCGTCTTTCTGAGCAAGGCTCCCAGTCGCGTCAATCTTTGACTGTCGCAAAGCAGGTTGCCCGTGGGATCGCGAGCGTCAGTCATCGTCCGGAGCTTGTAGAGGCGAAACAGCCTGCCACCGAGTCCAGGGCGCAATTGCCGGTAAAGCACGGGCCGACCAAGACAAAACCGAACGAGAAGGGCGACCAACACGAGGAGCGGTAAGCAGACCATCAGACCGAAAAGTGCTCCCACGACATCCATCGTGCGTTTTAGAAGACGTTGATGGGGACGAAGAGCCAGTTGCACGGTATTCCAGTTCCTTGCACCTCTGTGCACATCGCTTTACGAGATTCAAGACCTCGAAGCGATCGCGTATCGAGCCGATTCTCGCTCGCAACCTATTCTAGCATACCCCAAGCACGGTGGTTCAGCAATCACGTGCCTGCCCATGGAAGACCAGCGAACAGCAGATGGGATGGGTACTACTGATTCTTTTGGTTGCAGTGGGTGGAATTGTGCCTGGTGGCGATTGTTTTGCAGCCCTCTTCCCGCCCTTCGTGAGCGGTGGCCTTGCGCGAAGAAAAAGACAGGACAGGCTGTAAGTGACCATGTTGACGATACGCATCATCGGATGTGGGATCTCGCTGGAGGATAATGCTAGCTCCATGACCGGCAGTCACATCCTTATCTCTGCGCGTCTAACGAATCAGATGCATTTGTCGTGGGACTAGCGGGAACCGCGTTTGAATGGAACTTCTCATGATCATCCTTGACAACGCCACGCTGGAAAATTGGCCCAAGCATCAGGTTGCCCATCCAGAAGCATGTCTTGAAAGCAAGCCAGATCAGAAATGTTACAAATAACGGTGCAATGTCCGACGTAGCACTTAGAGCACACTTCCAGGTTACCAAGACCCAGAGAGCGAAGTCCACAGAATCACGGATTCTATACATCCGGATTGAGACTACTCGAAGAATGGCGCCAAGCAACAATGAACAGAAAAGGAGTCCCGTCAACCCGAAATTTACATACATTCCACCGAAAACCGTCGGGGTCAATGTAAATCCGTGACCGGACCCGTGAACAATCTCGTGAACCTCATAAGCGAACGCTTCCGATGGCCCCGGTAGTATTCCTTTCAGGTCGTTCAACCACGTGGCCCCGAAGCGAAAAGGGATATCGTCGGGAAAAACGATGTAGAGTTTCGCCGTCGGCGATCTGAACATGCGAGTTGCCACGCTGCTAATCAACGGTCCGCTGCTATTACGTCCAGACGTTTCTTGCATGCCACGCATAAGGAATACAATTGCGAACACACAGGCAAAGAGAATCGCAGCATGCCTCACAGCAACTCTTGTGATGGGAGTGCCCTTGCCAGAACACAGTGCCTGTTTCGCTAATCGCGCTAATGCAAAGAGGAGTACAATTTGCGCCCCGACCCATACTTGACCTCCCAAAAATGCGACGAGGATCACAAATACCGGCAGGATTCGTTTGCACATATTCAGGCACTTCGAGGCGCTCCGGGCATCATAAATCAACATGATGGTGGCAACCGGCAGCACAGTGCCAAACAACGACCGCAGATAGTTTTGGCCGAAATAGTCAACACTTCCACCGCGGTGTGCGTATGTCGTATTTCGGCGCGCTTCATGCATTGTCACGCCGCTGTCCTGCCCCAATAGATTTTCGACGCCATGAAAGATCGGGACGGTACCCATCAGTGCGTAATAAAGAATCACGGAACCTATGCCCACGGCGATTAATGCCACGATAGTGTAGTAATCGACAGTGCGCACGGGGGAAAAGGCAACCGAGAACGCGACGTAGCGTTTTCTGCTCTCCACAATAGACGAAACGGCAAAAGCCCCCAATCCGAATGCAAATACACCAAATATGGGATAGATGGCTGCACGAGGGGCGTTGTATTGGTATGCGACTAACAGATTGCCCGGCACAACGCACAAGACATAGTAGGAGAGAAACAGAAAGGACGTATCGACAAAACGCCGCCTGAGCGGCGTTCCTGCCAAACTCATGCAGAGCGCTATTACACAAACTACAAGGACAGAAAACACCATGAAAGTGAAAACGCCGTTGGGAATGGGTAACGAGAAGCGAGTGAGTATTCAGACTTTCCCAGGTGAGGCAACGAAGCGGTAGGATGCAGTGGAGGCTGGGGCTTCCAGATTCGCACCGCCGCGGAACATTTCGTTGCGATACTGCGGGGCCGGGATCTGTAATACAAAACCTTACTCGAACAGTCAGCTCTGTTTCCGGTCCCGATCTTCGGTATTTTCGCCATACGCCCGCCCGACTGCTGAACTCGCCATACTGGCGCGACACGATTGTCAAGCGTGTACTGGAAGGGGGACACGCCGGAACGGATTGTCTCCGAGCGTCGCACAGCCGTAGGCCGTGTTTATGAACTACTAAGAGTTTCCATGTCTCCTGATGCAACCACGGAAATCCAAGAGGTCAATCGGTGCACCTCTTCATTCTACCATTTCGTTCAATACATTTGCAAGCGTGCTCGCTCCCTGGACTCGGCTGAATTGCATGCTAGTTTCGGAGTCAATTCCGCTCGCCGGTCCGTGACGCTGAAATCGTTGCAGTCCCTTGTGAAGCCACAGGGCAATGGATGCCGAATCATCGGGATGAATGACTTCCCCAGCTCCTAACTCCTGAACAAGTCGCGCGAGTTCGAAATCCGGCGGTACCAATTGCAGTATGGGACGCCGCGCCGCTAGATACTCGTAGAACTTGGTGGTCATGGCCTCCGGCAGGTTCTCGATCAACAACAGAGCAGTCGAACTGGTCATGGCAGCCAGTGTATCCCGATAAGTCTGACAACCCTTGAATTCGACCAGATCCGAGATGTCACATGCCTCGACCTGGGCGACGATCTCTTGTTCCGGGATGCCAATGACTCGGAAGCAGAAGGATTGCGCATTGAGTCGGCCTTCGCGCTTCAGCAAAGCAATCGCCTCCATCAACCCACGTGGATTCCTGCGGCCTCCGTAGAAACTCCCCGTGTAGGTCAGCACGAAAGGGCCGTCTGCTTGGGGGCCGGGCAACCCCACAAAGTCCGTGTGATCATAGCCGTTCCGTAACAGGACCAGCTTATCGGCATACGCCGGATATGCGCTCGCATACATCTCTCGCATGTGTTCGGAAACCACGGCAACCCGACTCGCTTGGCGGAGAATTCCTAGTTCCATCCGCTGCTCCAAGCGGTGTCGAAATCCCCGATTGTTATAACTGCCCGACAGCGTCCAGGGATCGCGAAAATCGGCCACCCAA
>CAYSCH010000094.1:14939-23360 GCA_964429355.1 uncultured Planctomycetaceae bacterium
GAATCAGCACGAAAAATGTTTGGCCATCACGTGATTTGTAATGCTAGGCGACGTGGAATACACCGCATCGACACTACCAGCGCGAATTCTCTTGGTCGCCGCGTAGTATGCGAAGGGATACCACGTAATGTCTCGATCGGGGATCAACAGGGACTTCGCCAGCCAAGACTTCTTCGGGCCAGCGATTCTCTCTTTGCCAACGGAAACGGCCGTTCTCTTCAAACGGCCAAAATCGAACGTTCGAATGACCTCGACACCTGACAGGTCAAGATGGTCGTCCATTCCGCCCTGGATACGACAGTAGCCGTTTTTGGGCGTGATTATGACTGGGTTCCATCTAAGGTCGGGGAGGTATTTGGCAAACTTGGCTACGCGTAGCGCACCAGGCGAACCCATCGGGGGATAGCCGTAGCTAATCATGAGCAGTGTCTTCATCATAACAGCTCATCCGGTGAAGTCTCGTTTGAGGAAAGCGCGGCGTTGCAGCGGGCGTTGGAGAGAATCTGCAAAATCTTCTTGGCTGTATCGCCTGCACCATACAAGACGGGGTGAGTGGGTGGCAACTCCTGACAACTGGCCACGGTTGCTGCGAGAATGGATTCAGGTGTCATTGAATCCAGCAAACGATTCCAACCCGCCTCAATGGTCTCTTGCCATTCCGTCCATTTCGTTTCTTCCCGTAGGGTGACGCAGGGGACACGAAGGTAGTAGGCCTCCTTTTGCATCCCCCCTGAATCGGTGAGAATGACAGCGGCGTGCTGCTGAAGCTGGAGCATATCGAGGTAGCCAAGTGGCTCAGTGAGCATGATCTGACTGCGTGCAAGGCTCTCGCCGGGTTTTCCGTGGCCGTCGGTGATGTCAATTCCGTGGCGCGCCATTGCCGCACGCGTGCGAGGGTGCAGGGGCAGGACAACAGGCCGCGGCAGATGCTCGAACGCCCGAAGAATGCAGGAAAGATTGTCGCGGCAGTCAGTATTAGCCGCGCGGTGGACCGTGGCAAGACAATATTCTTTGGGCGTGAGATGCAACCGTTCAAGAATCGTTGATTCCTTGGCAGCTCGTGGGGCAAAAAGACGGACACTGTCGGTCATGATGTCGCCCACGTTGTGAACTCTCTCACGGATCCCCTCGTTGGCCAAGTGAGCCACAGCAGTCTGTGAAGGAGCAAACAGCCATGTCGAAAGATGGTCAGCAAGCACCCTGTTCACTTCCTCCGGAACTTCACGGTTGAAACCTCGCAGGCCCGCCTCCACGTGGGCTATCGGAATGTGAAGTTTCGCGGCGGCGAGGGCACCCGCCAAGGTGGAATTCGTGTCGCCATAGACGAGCACAGCGTCGGGGTTGCGCTTTCGCAGGACGTGTTCGATTCCACACAGCATGGCTGCGGTCTGCTCGGCATGGGAGCCCGAGCCAACGCCCAGATCCAGGTCTGGCGCAGGAATATCGAGTTCCCGAAAGAAAACGGCGGACATGTTGTCGTCGTAGTGCTGTCCGGTATGCACTAGAAACTCCTCGTGCTCCCTTCGCAATTCGACGCTCAGTGGCGCGGCTTTGATGAATTGGGGGCGGGCGCCGACGATCGTGACGATTCGCATTACAGCTTACTCATTTCAGCAAAAGATGAAATTTGCGTATTGACTGGGCAATTCCCGCTACTTGTAGGGCCCAGAGGATAACATAACCGACAAACATGGCGCTCGCATAGACGGCGACTGCCGCGACAGGCGCGCAATCGAAGAAGGCCGCAGAAACAAAACTCCCAACGACCAATACCAGACGCAGTATATCCCAGCCTAATTGCCAAGTTTGACGCTCAAGAACGTTGAGGGTCTGTGAAAGCGGCGAGGCGACGAGTTGAACAGCGACCATTGGGGCCAAGAGGCGTGCGAATTGGCCGGCAGAAATCCAATCGCGGCCAAATACAAAAGGAAAGAGCCAAGGCCCCGCCACCAACAGCACGAGCATCGGCACAACTGCTACGAGCGCCAAATGTTTGCTCACGCGTACAAAGAGGCTGCGTAGGGCCAAAGGTGAAGTGCGAAGTGCCGAGGCGCTCTCACTGAAATAGACCTGGCCTATGGCACCGCCCAGGAATCGCATTGGCCAAGCGACGACGCGTTGAACCAAAGCGAACTGACCGGCGACAAGCGGTCCGAAAAGGGCCGCAAGCATGAGTACCGGCAGAACCAGTCCGCCGGTATTGACGACGCCAGAAAGCGTTGACACCTGCGGAAAGCGCCGATAGCGTGCTGCCATGAACGCCACGGCACGACGATCCACAGCGCCAAATGCACGGCGATCCTGCCGTACGGCCATTGCGGCAAGCGTGCTACTGCCGGCGGCGTTGCCGATGACGTGACTGAGGAGCAAACCCAGTGGGCCGAATGGGAAGAGCGCAAGTTGCGTGGTCACGGCAGCGGCGGCTTGGCTGAGCCTAGTGCGCGCGACGCGACCGAAGGCCCCCTTTCGGACCGCCCAGTAATTGAAAACCTGATAAACGCCCATCAGGGCCACACCGACCGGCAGCAGCCAGAGATATGGTCCAAGGGCCGGAGCGTTCGTCCAACGGACGATATTGGCACGGAAAACCCACACAGCCAACCCCACGGCCGATGCCGTGACCGGGATTATCACGAGGGAAAGAACCACAAGGGCCGCAGCATCCTCGTCCTTTTCGGGGAGGGGAATGGCAAATTCGTAGCGAAGCGATGCCGCGACGGCCAATAGCCCTAAGAGCGACGCATAGACGCCCAGTGTGCCGAAGTCCTCGGGTGCATAGAGCCGCGTCAGAACCGGCGAGACTGCGATCACAATCGCCTGGCCGAGTGCGGTGCCACCCGAAAGGATGCCCACGCTGCGGGTGAACCGCCCGCCAGGGAGGCGGTCAAGGAGACCACGCACGATCTGCGAGGCGTGTGCCGAGAAACGCGCCGGTGCGACCGGGCCGTGGAAGACCGGCTCACGCGGTGCAGATTCGTCCGGCAGGTCGGCGACGCTCGCAGATGGAGGGCTGGAAGGCTTCAAGGTCTTAGGTTCGATTGATGGAATTGGGAATCTTCTTCCACGAGCGAAAAAAAAGGAGCCGCGGAAGCGACGACATGCTCCAATTGCTCGGGCATTAGTTCCGGACTAATCGGCACTGCCACGCTCTCCCTGGCCGTCCGCTCGCTCTCCGGCATGTCGCCAGCCGCGTAGCCGAGCGAGGCAAAGCACTCCTGCAGGTGCATGGGCACGGGATAGTAGACTTCCGTGACAACTCCTTGCGAGGCCAAGTGGGCGCGGAGCACGTCGCGGTTGGGGACTCGGATGACAAACTGGTTGTAGATGTGACGGAAGGAGCCAGAGGTCAGAGGACAGAGGTCAGAGGTCAGAGAATAATCGTAGGGTAGCGTCACCAGACCCTGGTCGAGGAGGCCGCGTTCGGCGAAGAGCTTACGGTAACGGGCGGCGTTGGCTTGGCGAGCGGCGGTCCACTGGTCGAGGTATTTTAATTTTACTAGAACGATCGCGGCCTGGATGGCGTCGAGGCGGAAGTTGCCGCCGATCAGCTTGTGGTAGTATTTGGGTTTGGAGCCGTGGGCGCGGAGGATGCGGAGACGCTCGGCACGATCGGGGTCTTGCGTGGTCACCAGGCCGCCGTCGCCGGCACAGCCGAGGTTCTTCGAGGGGAAGAAGCTGAAGCAGCCGTAGTGCCCCACGGAACCAGCGCGGCGGCCCTTGTACTCGGCGCCGATCGCCTGGGCGGCATCTTCAATCACCACAAGGTTGTGACGGCGAGCGACGTCAAGGATCGAGTCCATGTCGGCACACTGGCCGAAGAGGTGGACGGGGATGATGGCCTTTGACTTCTGGGTGACTCTTGCCTCGATCTTGGCCGGGTCGATATTGTAGGTGGTCGGGTCAATGTCGACGAAGACGGGCGTGGCCCCGACGCGGGCGATGGCTCCGGCGGTGGCGAAGAACGTGTAGGGGGTCGTGATCACTTCGTCGCCCGGGCCGATGTTTTCCGCCATGAGGCACATCAGCAGGGCGTCGGTGCCGGAGGAAACGCCGATCCCGTGGGCGCAGCGGCAGTAATCGGCCACGGCGCGCTCGCAAGCTTCGACCTTGGGGCCGAGGATGAAGTGCTGCGACTCGAGAACCTCGAGGACGGCGGCATTGATTTCATCCCTGATGGTGGCGTATTGAGCCTTGAGGTCGAGAAGGGGAACTTGCATGGCAGGAAAGCGGAGGTCGGAGGTCATGGGGCAGCGGTGAGCGGCAGCTTCAGTTCTTGGCGTTTTCGCTTGCTCGAGATGGTTCGGATTTGGCCACGTCGATGGGCACATAAAAGCCGCATTTCTGGGCCGTGGGAACGCGAGTTAGTCCAGTTTTGATTCTGCGAGCAAGACAATATCTCCTATGGTTTTGCAGGCTCGAAGATTGTCGACGTCGACTTGAACTTCAACCTCACCGCTGAGGAACGCGATCAGGCCGAGTAGACCGGTTGAATCCCAGCCCGCCAATGTAATGAGTTCGGTACCCTCTTCCACCTCACTTGGATCTTCCTCCAAGATGAGTGCAACTTCCTCCAGAAACGCGGCCTTATTCATCTATCATTCCTTTCTCTGACATTCTTCCGGCGGCTAGTGCCACTGGACCATGCATGCTGACCAGGAATAACCGACGCCGAAGCCCACCAGCATGGCTCGATCACCTGTGTGCAGCCTGCCATCATTCACCATATCCGCCAACGTAATGGGGATTGTGTTCGACACGGTATTACCATAATTCTCCAGACAATACACAAATTTCTCTGCGGGAATGCGGCACTGTTTCCTCAGGTGTTCCAGCATGAACCGGTTGGCTTGGTGGAAGACGGCCCAATCAACTGTGCCCCATCCCAACTCAGCCTTTGCCAATAATGAGCGGACGGCAGTAGGGACTGCCCGCATCGTGAAACTGAAGATCTCCGGACCATCCATGAACAATGACTCAGGCCGTTGCTTGCCAAGGGTATCCTGCCGGGCCCCACTGCTCGGGACAATCAGGTTGTCTTTGCCGCGTCCATCCGTGCCATAGACAAAAGGGCCAATCGGCGCATGCTCACTTTCCGTTGTTTCCACCAATGTGGCCGTCCCCGCGTCACCAAAAATCACCCTGGTAGAAAAATCATCCGGATGGATCCATTTCGTGTAGGTCTCACCGGTCAGAAGAAGTGCCTTCGTGGCCTCGCCAGTTTCGATCATCGACTTGACGATCGCCAGGCCGTAGACGTACCCGCTACAACCGAGATTGAAATCGAATGCAGCGCAGGTCGTCGGAAGCTTAAGCCGGTCCTGCAGCAAGCATGCAGTCGTCGGAAGGGCAAAATCCGGGGTTTGGGTGCAGAAAACAAGAAGATCGATTGAGTCCGAAGCAGAATCGACCGATCCCAGGAGCCTGTCGGCTGCGCGGTACGCAAGATCCGCGGCCGTCTCATCCGATGCGGCTACATGGCGCTGTACAATGCCGGTCTTTGCATGAATTTCGTCTTCACTCCATGGACACGCACTCTCAGTAAGGTCACGATTCGTGCACACCCCGGTCGGTAGGGCATATTCGATTCTAGTGATAACCGCGCATCGCATCTACATCTCCTTGGGGAGGCACCCGAACTGTTCGTTTTCTGTCCGGTACGCCAACGTTATCGGTTCTCAGTGTTCCGTGTCCGAGAGGCGGGATTGCCAAAAACGGTCCTGCCCGACCGAACACGCGAAACCACCACGGCACCGATACCGACCGTGACGTCATTCTCGACTACCACCTTGTTGAGTACACATGAGTTCGGTCCAAACCAGTCATGATCGCCAATTGTAGCGCTGCCGCTGATGACAGTCCCTGCCGTCAGAATGCAACTTTTCCCAATATGGGCGCCGTGGGCCACATGAACGCAGTTGTCGATCTTCGTACCCGAACCGATAGTTGTGTTTCCCATGGCAGCGCGATCAATACAGCTATTCGCCCCGATCTCGACATCATCACCGATGACCACACCGCCGATATGCGGAAAGCGAATCCAGCGATGATCATGGTCGTCCTTGACGAAACCGAAGCCCGATTCGCCAACCACGACTCCAGCCTTCAACACGCAGTCACTGCCAATAACAGTCTCTCCAACGATCGTTACATGATCGCGAATAATCGTCCGATCACCGATGCGAATCCGGCCCCGAAGGACACAGAACTCACCGATGTGTACATCCTCGCCGACGCGAACAGAATCCTCGACAACAGCGCTCGGCGCAATCCCGGGAATCGGGCAAGTTACCGGCACAAACCTCTGCATAACCGAGGCGAATGCCAAACGCGGGTTAGAGACGGGCAAGAAGATGCTCTGTGACTCGCGAGGTGGCGTGCACTGACGCCCGCACAGGATGACCGCTCGCAGCGGTTGTATGCGTGTGAGCTTGCCCGTACCGATCCACGAGAGAGTATCTGGCTGCAGGTCCTGAATGCTTGAGAAACCAAGAAGGTCCATTTCCGGAAAATCCAGAGCCTCTTCGATAAACCCGCTGACTCTGAGTTCGTCAAGCACCTCGGAGAGGCGAAAACTCAAGGAACCTGCCATGGGAGCACCTTTAGATCAATTCAGTAACGCCACAGTTGACTTTCCTTACTACCCTAGCCGCTTCTGGTCAATGCATCCAGGACGCGATTTCCGAAAAACACCGCGCGTTCACTGCCAACGCGTGATCCAAGTACCGCAAGTACCTCAACCGGTAGTTCGTGGCAACATCCCACACTGACTGATGAAACGGCGCCCACCAAACAGGATGTGTGAGTAGCTGGAGTGAACGTTTCTCGGAAATTGTGCCCTCCATAATCGGCTCACGCCAGAACTCGCGTCGGTTGCTGTCGGACACGTAGGCAATGTCCTTGAAGAACCGCTTCTCGTAGACATGTGTGAATCCAGAAAGGGCCACATCGCTTTCCAGCAGAAATGACGCTGGTCGATGAAATGAAACAATGCGTGAGAGCGGCATGAATCGCGAGAAATATTCGTGGCCGACGCAAATCTCATGGGCGAGCGCTGATTCCGATTCAAAAACCGCAGCGTCGATGTGAAGTCCGACCTCGTGGCCCATCTCTGCAAGTTGGTTGATGATTGCCACACAGTCGGGAGCCAGCGAGTTGTAGGCATCGGCGTTGGGCTGAACGAAGAAAACGGAGGAAACACCCAGCGAATGTTCGATCTTCCCAAGCTCGAGTGCCCCCCACGGGTCGAAGTCTATATCATGACGCAGAAAGACCCTCGGTTCATTGGGACACGACTCACAAGCGAAGCTTGCACATGCGTAGCCATTGGCGAGAATTGTCTCAATGAGTTGACGGTAGTACGCGTACGTAAAGCTACCCGCGTGCAGGTCGCGTACTGAAAGTGCCGTGGTCGCGTTCACAGGGCCTTCCTCTTGATCTCAGAATAGCCAACTTCTCCGACGCTCAGGTTTGTCGGAAGCGGTTGGTCCTCGGCAAGATCGAGACACCGCATGCTGCCATTCTCCTCACGGTAGCGAAGCTGCGACTCGGGACAGACGTACTTTCCTTCCGAATCACAGCCAGTCAACCGATGTCCGTGGCGGCTCATCCAGCCGTGCTGGCGAGCAGGGTTGCCGAGCATCAGGCCGTAGTCCGGGACGTCGCGAGTGACGACCGCTCCGGCGCCGATGAAGGCGTAGCGGCCGATCGTGACACCGCACACGATCGTGGCGTTGGCTCCGATGGTGGCGCCGCGACGAATGAGCGTCTGCTCGTAGATCGCGTGGCGGTTGACCTGGGCACGGGGGTTGGTGACATTGGTCAGCACACAGGAGGGGCCCAGGAAGACGTCGTCTTCGATGGTCGTGCCGGCGTAGACCGAGACGTTGTTCTGAACCTTGACGCGATTGCCAATCATGACGCCGGAAGCGACGTTGCAGTTCTGGCCGAAAATGCAGCTTTCACCGATGGTCACGTCACGCATGATATGGCAGAAGTGCCAGATCTTCGTGCCAGCCCCAATCTGGCAGGGCTGGTCGACGTAGGCCGATTCGTGAATCGTATATTGCGGCTCGTTCATCGCGTTACGGCACACCACGTGTGCCTGCCTCTAATAACCCAGGCGTATTGCGCTCATCACGACGGAGCGTGATGGCTACTATTCTTGACGCTGACTTCTGACCTCTGTTGTAACGACCGCGTTGGGGTGGAGGAAGAAATGTCTGTGTTGTGCAACCCTTACAGCGTTGATGGTTATTGTTATTCGTTACCCAAAGTGGCACTCGAAGGCTACGCCTTCTCGCTTACCCTGGGCTGTGTTGTTTGGACCCCGTTGGGGTCAGAGGACAGGTTCCTGACTCCCTTCCGCCTTCTGACTGTCTCCTGACTTCTGACCTCTTCTTCCCGTCTCCTGCTCCCTCGCTG
>CAYSCH010000094.1:23370-26682 GCA_964429355.1 uncultured Planctomycetaceae bacterium
GACGCTTCGGGTTACTGCTCTGACCTCTGACTCCTGTCCTGTCTCCTACCTCACCGGCACCCGCCCTTTCCCCGACGGGGCCAGGAAGGGATGGTACTCGCCTCGCAGCCCAACGGGCGTGGACGTGCGGATGCCGTAGACAACGTCGATGGCCGGACGGGCGTGGGCGATGCCAAAATGGTCGCCCGCGAGGATTCTTTGGTAGCTCTGGGTGTGGAGGTCGGTGAAACCGCCGGAGAATTCGATTTCCTCGCCGTCGATGGTGATCGAGCGGTAGGTCGCGGGCTTGCCCGGCTCGGGGGGGGTAGGCAGATCGTTGCGGTCGAGGGAGAGGAACCAGCGGACGCGGGCGTTCTTCAGTTCCAGGTAGCCGGCGGCCCGGGTCGGCTCAAGCACATTGACGCTGGAAAAGTCGGGGCGTCCGAAGGTCCAGGTCAGCATGTCGAAGAAGTGGACGCCGATGTTCATCGTCACCCCCCCCGATTTCTCGGCATCCCCCTTCCACGACTGGAGGTACCAGCGGCCGCGGGAGGTGATGTAGGTCAGGTCGATGTCGTACTTCGTGTCGCGCTGCTCCTGGTCAATCCTCTCTTTCAGGGCTTTGATGGCCGGGTGGAGCCGGAGTTGCAGGATGGCGCAGATTCGCCGGCCCGTCTCTCGTTCCAGGTCGGCAAGGGGGTCGATGTTCCAAGGATTGACGACCAGCGGTTTTTCGCAGATCGCGTCGGCCCCGACGCGGAGCGCGAAACGGACGTGGGCGTCGTGCAAGTAGTTGGGCGAGCAGATCGAAACATAGTCGACATGCTCGCCGTTCTCACGCCGGAGCTTTTCGACGTGGCGGTCGAAACGTTCAAATTCGGCGAAAAAAGCCGAGTCAGGGAAATAGGAGTCGATGATCCCGACCGAATCGCTCTTGTCAAGCGCGGCAACCAGGTTGTTGCCAGTATCGCGAATGGCCTGCATGTGGCGGGGGGCAATGAAGCCGGCGGCACCGATGAGGGCGAAGTTCTTCATGGCGGAAGCGGGAAAGGGGTGAAGGGTCAGCGGTCAGGGGGTGTTATCCAGGTAATCGGTTACTTTGGTCGTTGAGTGTGAGGACGAGGAAAAGTCGTCGGGTCGGGGGGAGAATGAGGAAGAAGAGGACGGGAGAGGACGGAAAACAGAGAACAGAGGACAGAGAGGTCAGAGGACAGGGAAGAAACGGTTTAGTTGGTTCGGGAGCAATATTCAGGTTAACACGTTGAGGTTGAGGGTCGTAGGGGAGGGGGACGGGGAGTCAGGGGTCAGGAGTCAGGGGACAGGGGACAGGAGTCAGGAAGCAGAGGTCAGGCTTCTGCGGGTTGTTTTGACTGTTCGAGCTTTTCCTGCTGTTCCTGATACTCGGGTACGAGATCGGCGAGGCGCTGGCGGATGATTGCGTCGGGGGCGTCGGTGAGGGAGGCCAGGTCGGCGACTTCTTCCTGGACCTCGGCCAGGGTGTAGGGGCGGTGGTGGGCGGCGCGGAGCTTGGGGTGGTTGGTCGGGAGCGTCGTCTCCTCGCTGAAGTAGAGCTCCTCGTAGAGCTTCTCTCCAGGCCGGACGCCGCTGAAAACGATGTCGATCGTGTCCTCGGGGAGGCCGGAGAGGCGGACGAGATCGCGGGCGAGGTCCACGATGCGGACGGGATCCCCCATGTCGAGCACAAAAATCTCCCCCCCCTTGCCCATGGCGGCCGCCTGGAGCACGAGCTGGGAGGCCTCGGGGATCGACATGAAAAAGCGGGTCATCCGCTCGTCGGTGACGGTGATCGGGCCGCCGCGGCGGATCTGCTCCCGGAAGATCGGGACCACGCTGCCGGCCGAGCCGAGCACGTTGCCGAAGCGGGTGACGACGAACCGGGTCGACGATTCCTGGGAAAGGGCGTGCACGTAGCGCTCGGCCAGGTGCTTGGAGACCCCCATGATGCTGGTGGGGTTGACGGCCTTGTCGGTGGAGACCATCACGAAGGCCATGCAATCATACTCGTCGGCCAGGTCGGCCACGATCCGGGTGCCGCCGATATTGTTGCGGATCGCTTCGCCGGGGTTGGCCTCCATGAGGGGGACGTGTTTGTGGGCGGCGGCATGGAAGACGACCTCGGGGCGGTGCTCTTCGAAGACCTGGCGCATGCGGGCTTCGCAGGTGATGTCGGCAATGCAGGGAACCAGGGCGACGTCGGGATAGTCCGTGCGGAACTCCCGTTCGATGTGGAAAATGCGGTTCTCGCCCCGGCCGAGGAGCACGAGGGTCGCCGGGCCGAATTGGAGGAGTTGGCGGCAGATCTCCGAGCCGATGCTGCCCCCGGCACCCGTCACGAGCACTCGACGGTCGCGGATCAGGTCGCTGATGGCGCTGGTATCCAGCGAGATGGGATCGCGGCGGAGAAGATCGTCGATGTCGATATCGCGGACGGGGATCCGGTCCTGGCCGCAGAGGATGTCCCGCGAGGGGGGGATGATCTTGAGGGTCAGGCCGATTTCGGCGCATTGATCCAGCAGGGATCGCATGCGGGCACCCGGGATCGACCCGGCAGTCACCAGGATGCATTTGACGCGCTGGCGGAGGGCCAGGGCAGCGAGGTCATCGAGCGGGCCGACGACGGGGATGCCGCCGAGGCGGGTACCCCGGCTTTCGCCATTGATGGCCAGGAAGCCGCGGATGCGGTAAGGGGACTCGGGATGGGCGTGGATGGCGTGGGCCAGGAGGCCGGCCGCGTGGTCGGCCCCGACGAGGAGGGCGGGCTCGCGATCGGAGCGGCCGAAAGCGCCCAACTCGGCCAGGAAACGCCAGGTGGAGCGGAGCGAGCCCAGCACGAGGATCGAGAGGCAGAAGTCGAGGATGGGGATCGCCCGTGGGATCTGGTAGGAAAGGATGAGATGATCGACGGTGATCAGGGCAACAAGCGAAATCACACTGGCACGCACGAGGGCCAGGAAATCGCAGAAGGTCACGTGCCGCCACCAGCCATGAAAATGGCCCGTGGTGTAGAACACAACGAGCTTGAGCGTAATGACAACCAACAGGCTGTGCCAGAACAGCTCGCGGGAACTCGCTGGGATCTTGAAGTCGAAACGAAGAAGGTGGGCAAGGGCGTAGATGACGGCAAAAAGGAAAATATGGCCAACGGCCAGAAGGAGGATACGGACGGCGATGGGACGGAGGTGCTCTGAGGGCAAGTCAGGGGCGGTCGGCCGTTGGGTGACGCTGGTTCGCTTCTTCGGGATCGTGATCATGGTGTGCGTCAGGGGACAGGGGACAGGGGACAGGGGACAGGGGACGGGGGACAGAGGACAG
>CAYSCH010000095.1:0-18868 GCA_964429355.1 uncultured Planctomycetaceae bacterium
GCCCCAGAAGGCGGCGACCATCGTCGCGCCCTGGCCCAGGCCGTACGAAATGGCCGGTCCTGCGACGCAGAAGGCTATCATGCTGAGCATCATTCCAACCGCCCAGATCATTCCACCCGCAATGCCCCAGACGTGATCGTTCTTGGTTCCCTGGAAGTAGTCGGGCCGGGGCGTTTCCTTGTCAGTTGCCCAGCCGATGACATTGGCGAAATTGAAGCAAACCTGGCTGCACAGCATACCAAAGGAGAAAACGACCATCGCCGTGTAGGGGCTGAGTTTTCCCGCGGGCAAGTTGATGAAGTTCTCGACCTTGGCCTCCGGCATGGAGGCGGCCACGAATCGATAGAAGAACCCCATAAGGATGCCGCACAGCACGGCAAGCACCAGTCCGCGAAGGGTGCCCCCTTTTTCCTGGCGAGGCAACTTCCCGTAGGCGATCGCGTCGACGATGATTGCGATTGTCACCAGCGTGACGCCGGCGAACAGCAGGTAGGGATTCGCCTTCGGATCGGCCACGTGGTTGACGACCACCCCCACGATCAAGGCCAGGCCGATGCCGACGGGAAATGCCACCGACATTCCCGAGATGGCGATGGCCGCCACCAGAAGTATGTTGGCTGCGTTGAACACTGCCCCACCGGCCAAAGCCAGGCCGATACTGCCCGGGTGAGCCTGACGCAGATCCGCGATGAAGCTCCGGCCGGTATCTCCGATGCTCCCCATGGAAAACGCAAAAATCAGGGCCATCAGCAGAACGCCGAAAACATAGTCCCAATAGAAGAGTTCGAAACGCCAGCGGGCTCCGACTTTCTTCTGGGTGTTCGCCCAGGACCCCCAACAGAGCATCGTGACGATACAGAAGACGACAGCTAGGGAATAGTCCTGGAGTACGAACATGGTCGGGGTCTCCTCGCGGGTGCTGATGGCTCGATCGTGTGTCTGCGGCGAATATATCGGGTGGGACGTAAGGCGTCAATTCACCGCGACGGGCGGCTTCTGCAAAGCTTGGCTGAGATTCCGGGATCGGGTATGCTGTTGGGATTCGGTTGGCTGCCAGCCGACGGTTTCCCGTGGGGGAGCGACTCTGCAAGAACCGCCCCTTACCAGCCCGGCGCCGGCAACCGCTAACGGTATATCCTCTGGAAGACGTTCCCGTTTTTGGGAATCCCGCCCGACTCACGATGGAGACTCCGACGATGAAGCGACGCGAATTTCTTCTGCGTTCCGGTGCCCTGGCACTGGTTTCTACCGCCTTCCCACTGAATTGGGCCAAGGCTGCCGACGAGAAGAGAAAGGTTCTCTATTTCACTCGGTCGGCTGGTTTCGAACACCCGGCCGTCGCCCTGATTGACGGAGGTCCCAGCTATTCGGACCGGATTCTGACGAAACTGGGAGCCGACCGCAACGTCGAGGTCGTGTGCACGAAGGACGGAACGGTGTTTGACGGCGACCTGGAACAATACAGCGCCATTGCCTTCTACACCTGCGGGAATCTCTGCGACGCGGAATCGAAGCCGCAGTCTCCGGCAATGACCCCCGAGGGCAAACAGAAACTCCTCAAGTGGGTTGAAGCGGGTGGCGGGTTTGTCGGTTTCCATTCCGCCAACGACTCCTTCCACTCCAAGGGCCCCCAGAACGAAGTTCAGAAACTCGAGGACCGCGATCCCTACATCCAGATGATCGGCGGCGAGTTCATCGTCCACGGTCCGCAGCAGGTCGCCAAGATGCGGGTCACCGCTCCCGATTTTCCCGGGGCCGACGGGCTGGGGCGTTCCTTCGACTGGAACGAGGAATGGTATGCCCTCAAGAACTTCGCTCCCGATATGCACGTGATCCTCGTGCAGGAAACAGAGGGGATGGAGGGCAACTGCTACCAGCGGCCGCCGTTCCCTGCCACGTGGGCCCGTTTGCACGGCAAGGGGCGCGTCTTCTACACGTCGCTCGGGCATCGCCACGATGTCTGGGACAATCCGAAGTTCCAGGACCTCGTCGTGGGAGGGTTCGGCTGGGCCATGGGATTGGAGGAGGCGGACCTCAAGCCGAATCTCAAGGAAGTGACTCCCGACTGCGACACGCTCAGCGCCAACCTGTGACCGGTCGGATGGTTGCCCACGAAATGAATGAAGTCTTTCGCCCTTTCCTTCAACGGTGGGAGGAGAGGGCGTTTCTGTTGTTGCTCACAGGGCGGCAGGGCCGCCAACCAATACGAGCTACCGCTCGGCTCGAGTGGCCTGCTCCCGTTGGTCGCGGATCTTTGTGAAAAACTTCACGATCTTTGAGGTTAGTGGTACAGGAGCGAAGGAAACACGGCGATGTGGCTGTTCATCATAAGCGTGGTTGCTGCCCTTCTGATCTCGGCCTTCTGCTCGCTTGCGGAGGCCGTGCTCTTGAGCCTGCGCCCCGGCCAGATCGCCGAGCTCTCTGAATCGCACCCGCGGATCGGAGGCGTCTGGCAGCATCTGAAATTGCACATTGAGCGACCGATTGCGGCCATCTTGATCCTCAATACGGCTGCACATACGATCGGCGCTTCGGTGGCCGGGGCCGAGTTCGACCAGCTCTACGGCGAACGCTGGATCTGGCTGTTCTCGTTGGCGTTTACCTTCCTGATGCTCCAGTTTACTGAAATCCTCCCCAAGAATGCCGGCGTCCGCTACAACAAAACCGTGGCCGTCTGGCTGGCTCGCCCGCTGGCAATCCTCGTCCGCATCATGGGGCCGATCGCGGCTTTCGTTCGCTTCATCAATCTTCCCTTCATGGGCGACAGTTCCAGGGCACACGTGGTTACTTCTCTCGAGGAGATTGATGCCCTGACCGGTCTTGCCCGTATGTCGGGCGAGATCAGCGACGAGCAGGTTCTGATTATCCGGCGAGGCACTCGCCTTTCGAGCAGCAAGGTGCGCGACGTGATGCGCCCCCGGGTCGACATCGATGCCCTCGACGTCGATACGCCCCCGGACCAGATTCTGGGGGCCGTGGCCATGTCGGGATTCTCCCGCGTGCCGATCTACGAAGGGGACATCGACGGCATCCTCGGCTTTGTCTACGTCAAGGACCTGCTCATGGACCTGCATATGCAGCGCCGTCCGGATCTGCGGCGTGTGATGCGGCCGGCGCTCATGGTGCCCGAGACCTTGCGGCTCGACCAGCTCGTGGAAATGTTCCGAGAGGAGAGAACCCAGATGGCGATCGTGCTCGACGAACATGGCGGGACTGAGGGGCTCGTGACCCTGGAAGACGCGCTGGAAGAGATCGTCGGCACGATTCACGATGAACGCCGCCCGCCCGAGGCAGAAATCGTCCCCGAGGGCACAGGCCGCTGGCTGGTCAGCGGATCCTCCAATCTGGATCACCTGCTCGAAGCGATTGGGCGACCCGAGCTTCAGGCATCCGCCCCCGACAGCATCAGTACCGTGGGAGGGTTGATTCAGGCCCAGCTCGATCGCATTGCCGTGGTGGCAGACCAGGTGGTCTGGCACGATCTGCGGCTCGAGGTTCTCGAAATGGATGGGATGCGAATCGACCGCATTCGAGTCACCGTCCCCTCGAAGGATCGGCCCTCCGGTTCCCATCGATAGGCAGGCCGGTCAGGCGACAGCCCCGAGGAACGAGGGGTCTCTCGATCAATTGAGTGGACCCCGGATTGGCGGCCGGCCAAAAGAAAGAACCTGCCATGGCCAGAAACAGGCGCCTAGGGCTGTTTGCGGAATCTCACCGCTCCGGTTCACCCATGGTGCGGGTATAAGCCGCGAGGCGCTCGTACAGATCGAGCAGGTTCTGCCACTGGCGTTGCTCCAGGGTGACCCGGTCACTCTTCGGCACCGATTGGACCGAATGGATCAGGCCCCGGAGCCGCAGATGGAAGTACTGCAGCAGTTCAGAAAGTTGAGCAGACTGGCTGAGAGTCAGGTCGATGGGCAATTCCGGCGGAAGCAGCGTGTGAAGCGTCGTCTGGCCGTCGGCTTTGTCACCTGCATGCAATTCGAAATCGAACGAAAACGAAGAGTTGTCCGGGTCGCCTCCTTCGGCGTCCATTTCCACGCCCGCAGACATGTCCACGCCGCGGAGTTGGGCCAGGCGGGTGGCGATCTCATCTCGCGATCCAACGACCAACACCGTGCGGCCGAGGGTGACCACGTCTCCCGGACGCAGGACCCAGAGATGCACGTTCTCCCCGTTGACCTTGGTGCCGTTGGTGCTTTGGAGGTCGGTCAGTACGATCTTCTCCTGATCGTCCTGGATCTTGACATGGAACCGGCTCACCCGTTCATCGTTGAGCTGAACGGAATTGCCTTCTTCGCGCCCCACCGTCAAAGGAGTGGGGATGTCTTGGAAGACTCGCCCACGATCGGCTCCGTCGACGACCCGCAATGTCACAAGAGCCATGGAAACACTCGCTCGACCTTTGCCCAAGTCACCAAAGATAAGGGGATAGCGAAGTTTATATAGCATGCCAGCGGCAGAGCGGTCAAGCGACTCCCCCCCTTGAGTCGAGAGGCGTTCTTGCTTGCACGCGTTCGAGAGACCTGTCAGACTCCGAGGGACGTGGGACCGCGGCCAATGGCAAACAGGTTTGGTCGTTCCGCAAACAAGCGTCTCTTCCCGGACCGAAAAGACGGCTATCTCCCAGAATGAACTCCTTGCCCGGATCATCGAACCCGCAAATGGACGGTTCTGTGCTCGAATTGCCCGATCTGCCCCGATGCCTGGCAGAATTGCTCGAGCAGATTCCGCGGGGACGGGTTACCACCTACGGAGCGCTGGCCGACGCGCTTGGTTCGGAAGCGGCGGCTCAGTGGGTCGGGCACTGGATGATGCACCACGACCACCGGCCGAGGTGCGCCTGTCACCGCGTGGTCCGAGCCGACGGCTCGCTCGGGAAATACCTTGTCGGCGACACCCCCGTCAAGGCCCGTCGCCTGCTGGCGGAAGGGGTCGCCCTCGACCACGACCGCGTCCCGGCCGTTCCCCTGGAGACGTTTCGAGCATTTCGCACAACCCGTCCTTTGGCCGGACTTCGCCAGATGCAGGAGAAACTCGGCAGGCAGGTCTCTCTGCGCGGTCGCAAGACCCTGCCGGCGAAGGTCGCCGGAGTCGATGTGTCCTATGCGGGAGATCTTGGCATCGGCGCCTATGTCCTGTGGGACAGGGAACGCAGCCAGATCGCCTGGTCGACCACGGTGAGTCTGGAGATTGCCTTCCCTTACATTACCGGGTTTTTGGCATTTCGCGAGCTGCCGGTCCTGCTCGCACTCGTCGAAGCGGCACGCTCCGCCTGCCAAATGGCCGACGTCGTGATCGTGGATGGGAGCGGGGTGCTGCACCCGCGAGGTGTCGGTGTAGCGTGCCACTTGGGCCTCCTGGCAGCCTTGCCCACCATTGGCGTATCGAAGAAACTGCTGTGCGGCGAGGTGGATCTGAAGGGGATGGTCTGCGGTGAGGCTCGGCCCGTTCTGCTCGATGGGAACAGGCGGGGAACGGCCCTGCGGGCAACCGCAGGCAGTCGCCGGCCGATTTTCATTTCGCCAGGCCATCGGATCGGCCTCGACATGGCTGAGGCCATCGTTCGGCTCCAGCTCCAGGGGCGCCGGCTCCCCGAGGTTCAGTACTGGGCGGACCGGCTGAGCCGCACTGAGGGACGCCGGATCGCTTCAGGATCCGGCTGATCGGACTTGCGTTGACGGTGAAAACTTTGACGTGTAGGAATCGTCCTTTCGATTATGGCAACGATTGTCATTTGAGACTAACTCTCAATAAACAAACAAGGTTTTTGGGAAGTGTCGTTTTTGGGGTATGGCCGAAATGTGGGGGGACGATATATAAAGGAATATTCAAGCGACCCTTTGGTTGGGAAACTATCGGGTTGTCCCGATGGGCGACCCCTGGCCCGGTGCCGGTGGGCCGCAATAAGAGCATCTACTAACGACGGTTTTTTTGCGTAGGGGAGTTTCAATCACATGACGGCTATTGTGAACCAGGAAACCTGCAACGGATGTGGCGATTGTGTGGATGCGTGTCCGCTGGACGCGATCGAGGTGCAGGACGGCAAGGCGTCCGTCGATGAGGACACCTGCGGCGATTGTGGCGCCTGCGTCGACGTCTGCCCGACCGAATCGATCACCGTTGACTGAGCCACTTGGCTGGAATCACGTTTGCATGGCGGGTCGCTCGTAGGCGGCCCGTCGGCATTTCTTGGAGCCCCTTCCACGATCACCGATGGTTGAGATCGCTATGGCACGTGAAGAAGAACGAGAAGGGCCCGTCGAGATCGCCGTGACGGGTGAATTGACCGAGAACCAGTCCGACATCTGCGAGAAACTCCTGGACGTTGAGCCGGGCGGGGAGTGCGTGCTCTACTTCGACAGCGGAGGCGGCAGTGCCTATTCGGGGATTGCCCTGACGTCGTTGATTCTGCTAAGATCGTTGCGCGCCACCGGCATCGTGATCGGCGAGTGTTCGTCGGCCGCGATCTGGCCCTTTGCCGCTTGCCGGCGGCGCCTGGTGACGCCGTACAGCGTGCTGCTCTTCCACCCCATGAAGTGGCAGAGTGACGAGCATGTGCTGCTGGCGGAGGCAACGGAGTGGGCACGCCATTTCGGCGAACTCGAGGGAACCATGGACCAGTGGCTCGCGAAGCTGTTCGGTGTCTCGCCCGATATTATCGAGCCGTGGATTCGCCCAGGCCGGTTCGTTTCCGGCTTGGAGATGGCCCAGCGAGGTCTCGCGGAAATGACCGATCTGGTGCCGCTCCGTGAGGTTTGCCGGCCGCCAAGGAGGTAGCATGCCGTGACCGGATACGAGGTGTGGCGAGCAACGGATGCCGCTTGGCCGCTCGGACGGGGACTTGCGGCCTGCTGCGCCTGGCTGGGGTTACTCCTGGCAGTCTCGGGCGGCTGTTCCAAGACGCCGTCCTCCGAAGCCAAGGCCACAGAAGAGGCGAAAGCCTTCGGGGCTCTTCCCGGTCTGAAAGCCACGCCCGACAAGGCTCTCCAGGCCGAACTGGCACGAGTGGTCGACGAAGGGGGGACTCCCGAGTCGCTGGCTGCGGGGAAGATCGCTGACGAGTCCAACGTGGCAGACGGATTGCTGGCGCTCTTCGCCGACGTCGATCGCGATCGCCTGGCGCTGATTCGGGCCGAATCGGAGGAGTTGTATCCCAAGGGGCCCTTCACGTTCGACCCCGTCCAACGGGAAAAGGTGATCCGGTTTCGCGAGCGCTACGAAGACCAGCGGATCGGGGCCCGTCTGGCCCTCGACCGTCCCGAATGCAAGTTCCCCATTGCCTTCGAGGCCGGGCCGGCGGACGAACTGGCTTTTCTCGACCCCGTGTGGATCTGCTCCCGTCTGGAGGCCTTTCGGGCTGCCGAGGCGATCGCATCTCTCGATGTGGACTCGGCCGTGGAATCGCTCCATTTCATGTTGCGCCTGGCCCAGTGCCTGGCTGCCGAGCCCCATCCCATTACGAGACTCGAGGCTGCCTTTCTGCGGACCGAGGCCCTGGTGGTTCTCCAGGCAATCGTGAGCAGCGAGAAGTTCGAGCAACGCCATGCAACCACAATTCAAGGTTGGCTTTCCAATCAACTGGCGACATGGCCCGACGACGCTCTGGCCTGGATCGGAGATCGAGCCCAGGGAATGGTGATCTATGAAGCCATCCGCGGGGGCAAGCTCAACGATTTCCTAACCGAGCAGGAAAAGGAGCAACTCAAAGCAGAGAAAAGCCTGTCGGCCTTTGAAGATGCCGCCCTGCGTGGCGTGAATGCCGATGAACTCTACTACCTCGTTGCCATGCGCAAGATCCTCGATAGCTGCCGGCAACCGTACCATGCACGCGTAGACGGCTTCAAGGAGTTGGCGCAGGATCTTCACCAGAAACGCAACGGCCCGGATTTTCCGCTGGTGGCCGGACGCTTCCTTCTTCTCGACGTCGAGAAGGGGCACGTGATCCAGGCCCGGGATCGGGCCAATTGCGAAGCGTGGGTGCTGGCGCTGACGCTGGCCTGCGGCGACAAGCCCCCCGAGCCCGGCACCAATCCGCTCACCGGGCGTCCTTACCGCGTGGAACGCGACGGCAAGACGATCCTGGTCTACGACATCGGCACCGGCGTGGATGGCGACAACCCGCCCTGGATCGTGCCCGCCCTGTCGGCTTCCGCGGGGGTGGCGGATGGCAAGTAGGCCTTCGCGACGAGATTTTCTGCGGGGACGCGCCGCGGCCGAAGCCGCCAGGGAAGCCGCCGTCCGCGAACAGTCGGGGGGCGAAGGATCCGGCGGACGACCTGCTCCGAGCCATGCGAGCTATGCCGTTCACATCAGCCGCAGGGCGATGGCCTGCGAGTTCGAAATCGTCCTCAATGCCGGCCAGTACGAATCCGGTACGGAAATCGCGCTGGACTCGCTGGATCTCGTGGAACGGCTGGAATCTCAACTGAGCTACTTCCGCAGCGACAGCCAGATCAGCCAGCTCAACCGGACCGCCGCCGAGGAGCCTGTGCCGGTGGAGGAGGGGCTCTTCTCCCTCCTGGCCTTTGCGGCCGAAATCCATGCGGAAACCGAGGGCGCCTTCGACCTGACCGCCACGCCCCTCTGGAAGGCTTGGGGATTCGCACGCCGCCAGGGACGCGTGCCGGATGACCACGAGATTGTCGAGGCCCTCAAGGCGGTAGGCGGCTCGTCGGTCGAGTTGAACGCCGACGACAAGACGGTACATTTCCTGAAACCCGGCCTCGAGTTGAACCTCGGCAGCATCGGTAAGGGCTATGCCCTCGATCGCGTGTCCAAACTGCTGGATGCGGCCGGAATCCATGATTATCTGATCCAGGGTGGCCAGAGCAGCGTCATCGCCAGGGGAACGCGTTTCAGCGGCAGTCGCCCTGACGGCTGGCTCGTAGGTCTGGGGCATCCCCTGCACCCGGGCGACCGCATTGGCTACGTCCGGGTCCGGGATCGCTCCATGGGCACCTCCGGTTCCGCCTCCCAGTTCTTCCGCCACAAGGGCCGACGCTACAGCCACATCATCGATCCACGCACGGGGCAGCCGGCCGAAGGGGGTCTTTCGGCCACCGTCCTGGCGGCCGATGCAACTCGGGCCGATGCCCTGTCGACCGCCTTCTTCGTCATGGGGCGGGAAAAGACCTTCGAGTACTGCCGTGCCCATCCCGAATTGGCGGTGATTCTCATTGGCGCCGCGCCCGGCAGTCCAGGTTTTGAAGTGGCAATGTCCGGCCTGCCAGACGAAGACTTCCTGGCGAGCCTGGACGACGAGGATGCTCAATAGCTTCGAGTGAATCGTGCTTCATGTTCAAAGGAGTTGGGAATGGACGAAACACGGGTCGGCCAAATCCTTCAGCGGCAAGGAACCGTTGCCTTGCCCGGAGTCTACGACACGCTCTCCGCCAGAATCTGCCAGCGGATCGGCTTCCCAATGACCTTTGTTTCCGGCTACAGCGTGGCGGCTACCTCCATCGGCGAGCCCGATCTGGGCCTGCTCACCCAAACGGAAATCACCGAACGGGCGCGGCGAATTTGCATGACCATCGACATCCCCGTGCTCGTCGATGCCGACACCGGTTATGGCAACCCCTTGAATGTCCACCGAACGGTGCGCGAACTGATCGCCGCCGGTGCCGCCGGCTGTTTCCTGGAAGACCAGGTCTGGCCGAAGCGTTGCGGGCATATGCGGGGCAAGCGTGTCATCGACCGCCAGGAGTATGTCCAGAAGATTCGAGCGGCCGATGACGCCCGTGCCGGCCGCGATTTCTTCATCGTCGCGCGAACCGACGCCCTCGCGGTGGAAGGCATCGACGAGGCCATCGCCCGAGTAACCGCCGCCCGTCAGGCCGGCGCCAATGCCAGTTTCGTCGAAGCGCCCCGCAGCCTTGAAGAGCTGGCCCAGATCGGCCGCCGTTCGCCGGGCCCAAATGTGGCCAACATGGTCGCCGGAGGCAAGACTCCAATGCTCTCCAGGGAACAATTGGCCCAGATGGGGTTTCACCTGATTCTCCATCCCCTCTGTGGATTGACCGCGGCGGCCAAGACCCTCCAGTCCGTCTTCGGAAAGCTCGCTCGGGAGGGAATCCTGACCGGCAGCGACGACTTCATGTCGTTCACCGAGTTCAACGACCTCATCGGTGTCGACGAGCGCATCGCCTTGGCAGAACGGTTCGGAGTGAAATCGTGACAAACCAGATATCATCATCCCCTCCACACGCAAAATCTCCGTCGCCAAACTCCCCGGCAGCCGAAGTCGTCCGTAGCCGAAGTCGCCAGACTTTAGACCTGAAAACAACCCACACCGCCCGATTTCGTCCAGGCAATTCCTGCCACGCCCTGCAATCGCTCCTTGCGATTGCGATCGTGTGCTTTGGATCAGGATCCGGCCATGGCGAACAGGCCACTCGCTACATGCTCGTGGTCACCGGGAGCGAACTCCTCGCCGGCGCCTATCCTGACGGCCACACGCACTTCCTGACCCGCACCCTCCGCCCCCTGGGGCTCCGTTGTGTGGGCTCGATGACCGTCGACGATGGACAGGCCGATATCCGCCAGGCCCTCCAGTTCGCCGCCGCCCGCGCCCCGTTGGTCATTGTTACCGGTGGACTGGGGCCCACCGACAACGACGTTACCTGCGAGGCGATCTCCGCGTTCACCGCCGTCGCGGTCCAGGAGCATCCCGAGGTGCTGGCAAGCCTGGCCGAGCGGTTTCGCATGCCCGTCGACCAGTTGCGGGCCAACTTGCGGCGCCAGACGCGTGTTCCCGCAGGTGGCACTTATCTGAAGAACGCCAATGGCACGGCCGTCGGGCTGGTGTTCGAATCGGCCAAGGGAGTGATCGTGGCCCTCCCGGGACCGCCCCGCGAGCTCCAGCCGATGGTCGTGGACCAGTTGATACCCTACTTGAGCCAGCGGTTCGGCACGCGTCTGCCCGGCAGTTCCCTGACGGTGCGTTTCGTCGGACTCGGGCAATCGGCGATCGACGAGCGGATGAAAGCCCGTGTGCCTCTGCCGGAGAACATCTTCCTTTCGTCGCAGTTCGACGGCAGCCGCGTCGATTTCACTTTCAACCTGCCTGAAGAGAGTCAAGAGAATCGCCGGACGCTCGACGATTTGAAACAGAAGATGCTCCACGAGTTTTCGGAGAATATCTACGCCACCGAGGAGGGCATCTCCCTGGAAGACGTGGTGGTTGGCCTCCTGAAGGAGCGGCGTGCGCGGCTGACCCTGGCCGAGATGGCCAGCGGTGGCAGCGTGGAATCGGCCCTGAGGGGCGCCAAGGACGCCGAGAGCGTGCTCACGGGCGCTTACGTCGCGCACGACTACCCGGCCCTCTGCCGGCTGGCCAAGATCCCCGAGGAGCCTCAGGCAGCCGGGCAGGCCGGCATTCGGCCCGTCGAACGCCTGGCGGACTTGCTTTCTGACGCGGCAAGCCGACAATGGGCCGTTGTCGTCGGATCGCCAACCCATGGCGAGGGCGGCTCGGACGAGGTGAATGTCGCCATTCGCCCGCCCGATGGCCCGACCGCGGTCGTGCCGTTGACTGCGCGGGGAAACGACCTGCCCAGTCGTACCCGGCTCGCCACTCAAGTTGTCGACGAACTTCGCAAGCGATTGGTGAAGGAATGATGCGGCAGATCCTGGTCGCAGCCTTTGGCCTTTTCGTGGGAGCATGTTATGCGGCTGTCCTGCAGTCTGCCCTGCCGGGCGAGAGTCGTCTGTTTCCTGTTCGGGGTCTCAATATGGTGTTCCTGATGGGAGTCTACGGCTGGTGTTGCGGAAAGGACCCGCTCCTGCCCGTCGGGAGGCCGCTGGTCGAAATCCTCATTTTTCCGCTCGCAATCATCGTGGCTTTGCTGGCGGGGTTTGTCTGCCTGGTGTGGTGTGTACCGAACTGGTTGTGCTTCTTCTTCCGGAAAGCGGCGGTGAACTAAATGAATCGTCATCCCATCACGCGTTGGTCGGTGGTCGTTCTCGTGCTGGCAGGGCTGGCGGTCGCAAACGTCCACGCAGGCGTTGCTGTCCAGACCGAGCTTCTCTCCATTGAGAACGGCTCGCTGCGGGTGAGCGTCGACCCTGAGAATGGCACGCTCCTGGAACTGGCGGATCTGGCGGCCGATCACAACCAGGTGGCCGACGCCAGGGAACTGGTCGGCCTGTGGGAGCTGAGCGTGACCGATGGAGACAAAACCACAACTCTCACGCCCAGCCAGACGGATCAGTTTCGCGCGGAGGAGTTGCCTGCAGGAGCCAAAGGGCTGCGATTGATCTGGGAGGGCCTGCGGGTCTCCGGTGCCTCCGGAGGACGCGTGGAAGTGCTCGTTCGCCTCGACGAAGGCGAGCCGGTCAGTCGCTGGGGTATTTCGGTCGAGATGCCGGACGGTGTGAAACTGGGCCAGATCCGGTTTCCTCGCGTGTCCGGGTTGCGTCGTCAATCGGAAGAGCGTCTTGCCGTCCCGCAGTGGATGGGCCAGATGGCATCGAATCCCCGCCAGTTGCTCGCCGGGCCCGACGGCAAGGGCCGGCGCCTGGCGTGGCCCTATCCCGGCTGGATGTCGCTCCAGTGCCTGGCCTATTACCAGGACGGCGGCTGCGGCCTCTATGCCGCTTGCGACGACGATGCCGTCTGCCGAAAGGCCTTCGCGCTGTGGGGTACGCCGGCTGGCGACGTCCACTACGAGATGATCCATTATCCAGAGCAGCAGTCCATCTCTGAGGGCTGCTATGACCTGCCCTACTCGGCGGTGCTCGGCACCTTCCAGGGCGACTGGATCACGGCCGCCGAGCGCTACCGCACCTGGGCCATCCGCCAGCCCTGGACGGAGCAGAGTCGGCTCCGCCGCGGACTGGTGCCCGAGTGGGTGCTCCAGTCGGGCCTGTGGGTCTGGAATCGTGGCCGATCGCCAGGTGTGCTTGAGCCTGCGGCCGCTATTCAGGAGCGGCTGGGCCTGCCGGTAAGCGTCTTCTGGCACTGGTGGCACGGCTGCCCTTACGACATCGGTTTCCCCGAATACCTGCCGCCGCGGGAAGGGGCCGACGCGTTTCGCCAGGCCGTGGCTCGGGCACACGAGAAGAACCTGCACATGCTGGTCTACATGAACCAGCGTGCCTGGGGCTTGAGCACCAAGAGCTGGGAGTCGGAGGGAGCCGAACGGTTCGCCGTCAAGTTGCCCAACGGCAAGATCGAGCCCGAAGTCTACAACATCTTCACACGCCAGGCCCTCATCTCGATGTGTCTGGGCACCTCCTTCTGGCGAAACAAGTACGCCGGGCTCGCCCAGGAGGCGGTCAACGATCTGGGCGTCGACGGGATCTACATGGACCAGGCCTGCGCCCACAAGCCCTGCTACGATCCCGATCACGGCCATCCGCCAGGTGGCGGGAATTCCTGGATGCAGGGTTTTCACGATCTGTCCGAGGATATCCGCGGCCGCTGCCATGGCGCCAGTCCGGTCGTTCTGGCCGGTGAGGGGTGTGGCGAAGCGTGGATCCCCTACCTCGACCTGATGCTGGCCCTGCAGGTGAGCCGCGAACGATACTCGGCCCCAACCGACCCGTGGGACGTGATTCCCTTCTTCCACGCCGTGTACCATCCCTATGCGGTCCTCTATGGAAACTACTCCTCGCTGGTCATGCCTCCCTACGACGACCTCTGGCCCGCCGAGTTCGCCCCTGCCGAACCCCTTGCCCTCCTCGACCGCAAGTTCTCCCGCCAGTACTATCTGGAGCAGGCCAGAACGTTCGTCTGGGGGCAGCAGCTCACGCTGGCAAATTTCCGCCCCATCCTGCTTGAGCAGCGCGCCGAAGAGATCGACTATCTGGTGCGGCTGGCCCAGGTGCGGAGCCGAGCCCAGAAGTACCTGCTCGACGGCGTGTTTCTCCGCCCGCCCCGCCTGAACGTGCCTGAAGTCATGTCCGACTTCTCACGCTTGTCGATCTATGCCGGCCAGCAGGATCGCCTGACGGCCTTTCAGCGAAGCCATCCCCTGGCCCTGGCCGGTGCGTGGCGAGCGGCCGACGGCGACGTGGCCATCGCCCTGGCCAGTGTGGCCGACCAGCCCCTTGACCTGTCCCTGCCCATCGATCGCGACGACTACGGACTTTCCCCGCAGCCGAAGATCTATCGCATCGACAGCACGGGCCGCCGACCGCTGAAAGAGTCGATAAGCGGCGACTCCACGCTCAAAGTGACCCTGGCCCCCCGCGACGCCTGCGTTCTCGAGTTCTGCCGCCAGTAGCCATGCAAACAGGTGGCACACCCTGACGAACAGTTGGGTGGCACGCCCTGAGGAACAGTTGGGTGGCACTGGTCGCACAGGACGATTACACTACCGGAACGAGGCGAAGAACAGAAAACCACAGGCGGCACGAAGGGCACTGGTGGCTTTCGCCACCGAGGTTCCAGATCGCTGCCGGTGAGCCACCTCGGCGTTGCGCGATCGGGCGAGGTGGCGTAGACGGTATGCTAAGTTGCCAAAGAACAAAAAGGGACAGGGGACAGGGGAGGGGAGTCAGGGGACGGGAGTCAGAAGACGGGGAGCGGTATGGTCGGTCGCGCGTGAGACTGGTGCCGGGATGGGGTAAACTTGGGAATTTCGTACCGCATACGGCTGTGCGCCGAAATGACGCTAGGGCGAGAGGGGTGTTTGTAAGTGAGCATTGTGAACGGATTTACAGATTTGGGGTGGGCCTTGATCGTAACCTTGCCAAGTGCTAGCAGCCTGCCACCGCCGCAAACCCTCGAATTGCGGGAATTGCGACGGGAGACCCAAGCTAGCAGTGACAGCAGTTGGCAAGGTTACGATCAAGGCCCGCGCACTTCTCTTAAACCATTTGGGGGTAATGGTTTGAACGTTTTGTGCCTGCGGGCAGGTATCTGTGCATGGCCGGAGAGCTGAGTGTGCTCACTCAACTTCATCCATCCGACCAACTCTCACCGCAGGCGTTGGTCGCAGACAAGGCGATAGGGTAGAGGTTCTGCGAGTCCCCCCGCAAGACCGATTTCTGCGAGCCTGGGCAGGTCCTGGGTGCCCTGAACCAAGCCCTGACGATATCCGACAGATCGACAATCGCGGACCGGCCCTGTGCGGCGGTTGCCGCGGAGAAGCTCTGTTCGATTGCCACGACTCCGGTCGTGTCCAGCCGTCCGGTGAGCACGATATGGGTGATCTCGTCGTCGCGGTCGAGTATCGTCATCTTCATGTTTCGGCTCCTGACCTGATCGATTGAATGTGCCAACGGCCGTTCCACATTGTGTCAACAACTCACTGAGGGCTTTCGCGTATCACTCAATCCCCAAGGCTGATTCCCAGGGCCCGAGCCGTGCGAGTGAAGCCGCCGGTCAGGGGGACCGTCTTCAAGCGCCCGACAGCCTCGGTGATCTTCACGGCAGCCACTTGAGAACCATGGTATGCCACCATTTCGCCATATCTGCCCGCAGCGATCAGTTCCACGGCTTCGGCACCGAAGATGGAGCAGAGGGCGCGGTCGAAGTTGGTGGGGCATCCGCCGCGCTGCAGATGCCCGAGGACGCAGGCGCGGGCCTCCTTGCCGGTGCGCTTCTCAGTTTCTGCGGCCACGACAGCGGCGATTCCGCCCAGCCGGGCCTCGCGATTGGCAACCTGGTCGGCTGCGGTGATGAAGTCTCCTCCCTTCTCTCGGGCACCCTCCGCAGCGATGATCAGGGTGAAGTGCTTGCCGGCCTGCTCACGCTCCTGGATCTTGCTGCAAATGCTTTCGTAGGTGAAGGGGATTTCCGGGATCAGAATCACATCGGCGCCGCCGGCGACTCCGGCGTAGAGGGCGATCCAGCCCGCGTAACGGCCCATGACCTCCAAGACCATCACGCGCTTGTGGCTTTCGGCCGTGGTGTGGAGGCGGTCCAGTGCATCCGTCGCGCAGGCGACGGCCGAGTCGAAGCCGAAGGTCATCACGGTGCCTTCGAGGTCGTTATCGATGGTTTTCGGTACGCCCACGAGAGGAACGCCGCCCTCGAACAGTTGTTGGCCGATGCTCAGCGAACCATCGCCGCCGATCGTCACCAGGCCGCGGATGTTCAATGCCGCCATACCTGCCTTTACGCCGTCGATCAAATCCTGGGGCAGGCGTCGCGACTGGCCGTGGCCGACTTTAGCCGAGAAGCGGCCGCGATTGGCGGTGCCCAGGATGGTTCCACCGCGAGTGAGCAGCGAGCCGAGTTGCTGATAGTCGAGTGGGATGTACTGTTGCGGCTGGAGGATGCCCTCGTAGCCGCCCAGGAACCCGATGGTTTCCCAGCCGCGTTTGGCGGCTGCCTTGGCTACGGCACGGATCACTGCATTCAGTCCAGGGCAATCGCCGCCGCCCGTTACGATACCGATACGTTCGCTCATGGCGTTTCCTTTCGTTATTCAATCGTGATTCGATCCCGGGCCGCTTGCGCGACTTTGTATCCGACAAGCCCCGCCACGAGGACGGCGAGGTAGAACTGGCCGGCGACAGCCTCCATCCATGCCAGGGTTCGAACGAGCGGCTTGGTCGGAGTGATGTCGCCGTATCCTACGGTGGTCAAGGTGATGAAACTGTAGTAGCTCAGGTCGCCGCGGCTTGGCTGCACGTTTGCCGTGTCGGCAGCCGCTTGCGCCGGCACGGAAAAGGAACCCTGGGAAGTTGTCTCCACTGCGAGGTACAACAGGCTCCAGATGATTCCGAGAAGCAGGTAGCCGCAGACTGCGCCAAACAAGGTATCTCCATACGGTCGCACGAGGAAACCCGATTCGAAATAGGGCCCCAAAGTAATGATGTCGCTCATCGTCAGTCGACCGGCGAACAGCCGTTCGATGATCTGTGGCTGGTTATCCCGGATGGCCACATTCATCAACACGTGCGTCTCCTCTTTTCACGACAAGTTCGTCACCGAGTAGACCGCCGCTTGCCAGGGGGCCATGTCGAGGAACAGGCCGCGGGATTGCAGCTCGTTGCCGTCTCGGATGTAGACGGCGGGACTCAGTTGATCCTCGAGTCGCCACTGACTGCCGGCCAGATCCGCAAACGGGAGGTGGACATAACACTGGCTCTGGTTCGGGGCGTAGCTTACGGCTGCCAGCAATCGCTCGTCTTCAGGACCCTGCCAGGCGAAGGCTACAAAGCACTCCGACGTCCAGTTTCCTTCCCAGGCCGGCACACACTCGAGCAGTTGCCACCGGCCGTCACGCACCACAGGCTGGTGAAGAATGGCGAGCAGCCGCTCGTAGAACTGTTTCAGTTCGGTATGGATTGGTTCGCCAGGTCCGCGACCCAAGTGCGGAGAGATGCGTTTCTTGTGGCCTTCGAATTGGCCCTGGTGAAAGAACCGGAGGCCGGGGGACAGGAAGGTGATTGTTGCCGCAGCTTGATGGGTCGCTTGTGCGAACGTTGCAGCGGCCCGGGGTTCGTCGTGATTCTCCAGAAACCGGGCCATTTTGTTCTGATAATCGAGCCCGGCGTAGAGATGCTCGCGCACTGGCCGGGCATGGCCCTCGCGCAGGCGGTCGTAGAGCCGTTTGTCGTAAGTGTAATCAAACCCCTGCTGCTGCAAGGTCCATTCCAGGTCCCAGTAGACTTCGGCCATGAAGCAGAAGCCCGGAACCTGCTCGCGTACGCACTGGGTGGCCTTTGGCCAGAAGGGTTGGCGAGGTATGCCCCAGGTCCGCTGGAAGACCTCCGGCAGAACCAGCATGGCCATGTCGCAGCGGAGGCCGTCGCATTGTCCGGCGATCCTGCAAAGCTCGCCGATCATGGCTTCCTGGGTGGCCGGGTTGCCATAGTTCAATTGCAGCGTGTCCGGCCAGCCGGGAAAGTACGGATCGCGCCCGTGGGCCAACAAGAGCTCGCCCTGCTTACGTTTGGCCCACGTGAAATTCTGCGGTGCTCGCGCGAGGTCTGGTTCCGTACCGGGAATGTAGTATTCCGGATGGTCTTCCACCCACGGATGATCCAGTCCGCTGTGATTGGGCACGAAGTCCAAGAGCAATCGCAGGCCGCGTTTGCTGAGACGTTTGCGTAGACGTGCCAGCGCGGCATCGCCACCCAGGCTGCGGTGTACTTTGTAGCCGGTGATAGCGAAACCGGAGCCGGGAATGTCGTCGTCGCACAGGTCGGGCAGGGTCTCCTGGAACTCCCTGCGCCACTCAGGATTGCTGCGCGAGATCCGCTGCCCTGCGGGGCCGGTTTGCCAGACGCTCAGGAGCCAGACAAGATCAAATCCCAGCTCAGCCAGACGGTCGAGTTCGGCGTCGGGAATGTCGTCGAGAGTCGCCGGTCGGCCGAGCTGCCGGGACAAGTCGGTCAGCCAGACGCGGGTGTTGATCTGATAGAGCGAAGGATCGACGGGCAGAGTTTTCATTTTGTCACCTCACCTTCCGGCTTCCCACGGTCAAAGCCCGCACTCTTGCCGATGTCAATCGCCCTCTCCGGATCGAGTAGTCCAAAGAGCTGGATCAGTTTGGCAACCACGCCTGTCCAGCCGGTCTGGTGGCTGGCGCCCAGCCCCGCGCCGATGTCGCCGTGGAAATACTCGTAGAAGAGAATGTGGTCGCGCCAGTGGGGGTCGGTCTGAAACTTCTCGGTACCACCGTACACTGCCCGCCGGCCGCGCTGATCACGGAGGAAGATCCGCGTGAGCCGGTCGGAGATTTCCTTGGCTACCTCGTAGAGGTTCATCAAGTTGCCTGAACCGGTTGGGCACTCGATCTTGAAGTTGTCGCCGTAGTACAGGTAGAAGTTCAGCAGGGCCCTGATGATCATGGCATTCACCGGCATCCAGATAGGCCCCCTCCAGTTGGAGTTGCCGCCGAACATGCCGGTGTTGGACTCTGCAGGCAGATAGTCCACACGGTACTCCTGGCCGCCGGTGTGG
>CAYSCH010000095.1:18878-26598 GCA_964429355.1 uncultured Planctomycetaceae bacterium
AAGACGTAGGGGTGCTGCTCGTGGAATTTCGAGATGGACCGGATACCATAGGGGCTCAGGAACTCGTTTTCATCGAGCATCTTCGACAGAATCCGGCGCAGGCGATCCGGGTTGACCAGGGCCATGATGCCCCGCTCCGCTACGCCAAAGTGACCTGGACCCGTAGGATGGATCGATTCCAGGAGCTCAGGCATCTGGCGCACGCGGGCCAGCATCGCGGCCGCTGCCTGCGGGACTCGCTCGCGCTGCCATTTCTCGATCACCGTCGTGGCGCAGAGGGGCAGGAGGCCCACCATCGAGCGCACCTTGAGCCGAGTGGAGCTGCCATCAGGGAGCCGCAAGAGGTCGTAGTAGAACCCGTCCTTCTCGTCCCACATGCCGTCCTGCCCGGGCTTGTTCATGGCCGCAGCGATATACAGAAAATGCTCCACGAACTTGAGGACCATGTCCTCGTAGCTGGGGTCATGGACGGCAAGTTCCCCGGCAAGCTCGAGCATGTTCTGCGTGAACAGCGCCATCCATGCAGTGCCGTCCGCCTGCTCGAGGTAGCCCCCGGTCGGCAGCGGGGCGCTACGGTCGAAAACACCGATGTTGTCGAGGCCGAGAAAGCCGCCTTCGAAGACGTTCTTCCCGAACCGGTCCTTGCGGTTCACCCACCAATTGAAGTTCAGTGCGAGCTTGTTAAACGTCGACTTGAGGAACTCGATATCGGCCTGGCCGCGAAGGGCCTGCTCGGTGCGAGTCAGGAACAGGGTCGCCCAGGCGTGAACCGGCGGGTTCACGTCGCTGAAGTTCCACTCGTAGGCAGGAATCTGGCCGCTGGGATGGAGGTACAGCCCGCGGAGCATCAACTTCAGTTGCCGCTTGGCGAAGTCGGGGTCCACGATGGAGATCGGTAGTGTGTGGAAGGCCAGGTCCCAGGCGGCGTACCAGGGGTACTCCCACTTGTCGGGCATGGAGATGATGTCGTCGTTGATCATGTGGAACCACTCTCGGTTCCGGAAATCGCGGCTGCCGTGATGGAGGGGGTGAGCGTTGTGCTCGTCCAACCACGCATCACCGTCCCAGTAGTAATACTGCTTGGACCAAAGCATGCCGGCAATCGCCTGACGCATCACATTGGCCGCATTCGGGGAGACCGACGGCGGCGTCACCGATTTGTAGAAATCATCCGCCTCCCGCAGCCGGGCGGTGAAGGTCTCGCCGAAGTCTCGCCCGAAGGGGACGGAGTTCCGTTTGGCCCGCGTCGGCGGTTCGGCGGGGGCCTGGGCGGTGAGACGCAGCCGCACCGTCGCCGACTGGCCGGGGCCGATCGTCAGCCGGTAGTGCGCCGCGGCCTTGGTGCCTTGTCGCTCGGGGTTCACGGCATCGTGCTGCCCCTGGACGACATAGTTGTTGATGCCGTCCTTGAGATATGGGCCGTCGTCCGGGTAGTCGAGGTGGAGGCGAGCGTGGTTGGTTGAATTCTCGGTGAAAAGCAGTGGGGCATCGCCTTCACAGTAAAGATAGTAGGCGCCCAGGACGGGGTGCACTGCGGCGATCGTACTCGTGCCCGCCGGTCCGTCGATCTGCCTGGCCAGCGGCTTCTCGGCCCGCCTGGTTATCCACGGCGCCCAGTCGTTGCGGAACCAGAGGGTCGGCAGCACGTGCAGTTCGGCCTCCTCTGCTCCGCGGTTGCAGGCAGTGATGCGGACCAGGATGTCCTCCGGCGACGCCTTGGCGTACTCCACGAACACGTCGAAGTAGCGGTCGTCATTGAAAACGCCCGTATCGAGAAGCTCGTATTCGAACTCGTTGCGGCTCCGTCGCCGGTTGGTCTCGACCAGATCGGCGTAGGGATAGGCTGCCTGTGGGTACTTGTAGAGAAACTTCATGTACGAGTGGGTCGGCGTACTGTCGAGGTAGAAGTAGTACTCCTTGACGTCCTCGCCGTGGTTGCCCTCGCTGTTGGTAAGCCCGAAGAGCCGCTCCTTAAGGATCGCATCCTTGCCGTTCCACAGGGCCAGCGCGAAGCAGAGCCGCTGCTTGTCGTCAGAGATCCCTCCCAGGCCGTCCTCGCCCCAGCGATACGCTCGGGAGCGAGCCTGATCGTGGGTGAAGAAGTTCCAGGCATCCCCATTCTCGCTATAGTCCTCGCGCACGGTCCCCCATTGGCGTTCGCTGAGGTAAGGTCCCCACTTCTTCCAGGGAGCCTCTTGATCGCGGGTTTCGTCGAGTCGGATCTGTTCTGCGGTCATGTTGCACCTGCATCTGCCTCAAAAAGGTAATCCGCGCATGTCTCGGTAATTTCCCGGCACAGGCTCAAGATCCGTCTCAGCCGTCGGATCGAATGGCTGGCGACGGTCCCAGGGGTCGTCGTCGGAGGGGATCGTCCAGAAGTTGCCCTCGGGATCCTGGACAATCCACTGCCGCCGGGGCCGGTCCACAAAAAGGGCTCCCCCTCGCTTCCGTGGCGTCGCCATATTTCACTCCTTTCCAGCACGTATCCAAGCGGAATCATAGGTACCTGAGGGGCCTTCCAGTATCCCCCGTTAAGGTCAGCGGACGTTGTCGCCGCTCGCAACCTCCATACTTGTGGAAAGAGGCGGGAGTTCCGCATACCCAGGCGGTGCCTTGGAAAATCCAGAATCTTGGAGATTCCTACGAAATATTGGAGTCTCGCTGCTCTGCGGGTGACTGCGTGACGAAAGGCAGTTCTGTCCGCGAAGTATCACTTTGGAGTGAGGATCACGACGCGTCCAACGAGCTTGTCGAAGCCTCGAACCAAACATCGATCCTACAACCGACATATCCTGCGAACTCTACGCCCCCATCAGCAGGGTTCCAATCATTTCGATGAACGGGCCGTTTGAGGTCGGTCGATACGCATCATAGAACCGTTGTTGTGAGAGCCTTGCCGTCATGCGGACGTTGCGTGTGCGTCTGCCGCGCTTTCGATAAGGATGTCGAAACATGTCCGCGCGTATCCCCAGTCTCGTTGCAATCTTCCTGATCATCATCGCTTCCGATGTCTCAGCTCAGACTTTCGGAATCGAGCTGCACAACAGCCTGATGCCAGCGTCTGGGGGGATGGGGGGTGCAAGCATCGCGCAGCCGCAGGACTTGCAGTCGGCTATCAACGGGAACCCGGCCACGTTGACGCAGTTTCGGGGAACGCAGTTCTCTTTCGGAGGCGCATGGGCGGAACCGACTTACAGCATCACGCAACTTACGCCTTTGCCGGGAATTGGTGTGACTCCTTACAGCGCCAAGTCAGGCACGCCCGGCAGCGTGTTGGGAAACATCGGCGTTACCCAGGACTTCAGCGCGTTGGGGCTTCCCGCAACAGCCGGCATCGGCCTGATGACGAATGCGGGAATCGGCGTCCAGTTTCGTGATGTTCCCGAGTCCAATGGTACCTCGGCGGAATACCTGGCGCTGGATATGATCACGGGTGCCGGCGTCGACCTCACCGACAGGTTATCTTTCGGGGCGTCGCTGGCGTTAGGAATCTCCTATCTTGACGGTCCGTTCGTTGATCTAACCGGCATGGTTCCCGCCTACGCCCTGCGGGGCACTGTCGGCGCCAACTATTCGCTTGGCCGAGATACGACGGTCGGCTGTTATTGGCAGACTAAGAAGAGCTTCAAATTCGACGACGCGGTGTTGTTTGCTGGGGGCGGGCCGGCGCAGGACGTTCACTTCGACCATCCGGAAAACCTCGGCATCGGCCTCGCCAACCGAAGCCTGATGGAAGGACGCCTGTTGTTGGCGATGGACGTGCTCTTCAAGCGTTACAGCGATGCCGATTTCCTGCGCGCGGTTTACAACGATCAGTGGGTTTTCCAATTTGGCACGCAATACTCCGTCAACAAGCGGATACGACTTCGGTTGGGCTATGCGTACAATGAGAACCCCATGCGTCAAGATCCGATCGTGACGTCGATCGGCGGCGTGCCGTTGCCAGACGGCATCCCGGGAGTGCGCTACGTTCAGGGGCAGTTCGCCGCCGTTTCGGAGCACCGCTTGACCGGCGGCGTCGGGATTCGCGATGCGTTGCCGGGCGTCGATTTCGACATTCTCGCGGGAGGGATGTTCGAGGGTTCCGACCAATTTGCCGACACGATTGCGTCCGTCGAGAGCTACTGGCTGGGAGCCGGTCTCACCTGGCGGTTCGGGCGAGGCGCATGTGAGCAGTTGCCGGTTGCGGACGACTGGGGACGCGTGTCGAGTTCGAACTGATCACGATCAGACGCTCCAGTTGCCGATTCCAGTGGCCCCTGGCCAGCCGCTACGCCTTACTCGCATGGCTCGCAGTGGGAGTCGTCCGTAACCAAGGGAAATGGTCAATATGGCCAAGCGAAATGGTCAACGGAAGTCACGGTTGCGACTCGGTTTCATCCGGCCAACGATCAGTTCTTCAATGGAAACCAGCTAGTCGGACAAGGCTTTCTCCATTCGCATGCGCGCGATCGCATCGGCCTGTGCCTTGGCGGCAACACCGATAGGCTTCACATCGACAGTGACTTGGAAGATCTTGCCCGTGAAGACGTTGTCACGTTCCTTGTAGTCGTTCGTGACCGGCGTGGCGTCATCCACTCCGACGCCCGCTGTCTCGTCGGCCGAGAAGATCATCGCTTGCGTGCGTCCGATCCGGCCGCTGGCGACCCTTTCGCCGTTGACCAGAAGCGTGACAGTTCCGCCCTTGCCGACCCCGCCGCCGTCATAATCGAAGTTCATGCGGATGGTGGCTTTGCCGGGCGGCAACGTATTCGGCGCCCCCACTTTGTAATCCTCAAGCCCGAGGAAGTTGTAGCAATACACCGGCCTGCCATCCTTGAGATACAGGCTCCAGCCGCCGAAGCGGCCGCCTTGAGCCAGAATCACGCCATTCGCGCCGCCTTCCGGAATCTCCACGTCTGCCGTGATGGAGAGCGACCGGTTCTTGATGTTGATGAAGACATTCTCGCTCATCGAATCCATGCCTTCCGAGAGCGTGAGCGCCGTGCGGCCTTCCATCAGGTCGGGCCGGCCTGCCAGCGCCGCATTGACGCGTTCAAAAACACGATCATCTATGGGCAGCACGCGATACTTGATTGCCTCCTTGATGAAGAGGTCCTGCATCTCTTCGAGCTTCTTTGGATTGGTCGCGGCTAGGTCGTATGCCAGGCTGAAGTCGTTACGCGTGTCGTAGAGTTCCCACTTGTCATCGAGCAGTTTCGCGCGGGGAGCTTCCTCCCACGGCGCCCTGTGCACGGTCCCGGCAAGCCATCCGTGGGCGTAGATGGCGCGATTGCCGAACATCTCGAAATACTGGGTCGTGTGCGTGCTTTTTGCGTCGGGTTGGTCAAAAGTGTAGAGCATGCTCACGCCTTCGATCGGCTCCTGGACGGTGCCGTTGACGCTCTTGGGCTCCGGCAGGCTCGCGGCTTCCAGCACGGTGGGGGCCACGTCAACGACGTGGTGCCACTGCGAACGAATCTGATTGGTGGCTTTGATGCGATTAGGCCACGAAACAATCAGGCCATTGCGGGTACCTCCGTAGTTGGAGGCAACCTGCTTGGTCCACATGAACGGCGTGTCGCCCGCGACGGCCCAACCGGCGGCCATGTGCGGATAGGTCGTCGGCCCGCCCCAGTCGTCGTAATGCTTGAGCATGTCCTCGACCGTCTCCTGCACACCGTTGAAATACGTCATCTCGCTGAACATGCCGTTCATGCCGCCCTCGGCGCTGGTGCCGTTGTCGCCGAGGATGTAGAAAATCAGCGTGTTGTCGAACTGACCGGTCTCGCGAACGGCAGCGAACAAGCGGCCGATCTCGTGATCGCAGTATTCGCCAAAGCCGGCATACACTTCCATCTGGCGGGCAAAGAGCTTTTGTTCGTCAGGAGTCAACTTGTCCCAATCTTTGATAGCCGCCGGCTTGTTCGCCAGCTTCGTACCCGGCGGCACCACGCCCAGCGCGATCTGCCGCGCCAGCGTCTGTTCGCGAAGCTTGTCCCAGCCTTCGTCGAACCTGCCCATACATTTGGCAATCCACTCCTTGGGGACATGATGGGGCGCATGGGTGGCGCCCGGTGCGAAATAGATCAAGAAGGGCTTTTCCGGCGTGAGCGCCTTCTGGAACTTCATCCAGGCGATGGCTTGGTCGGTCATGTCGGTCATGAAGTTGTAGCCCGGATAGTGGGGCGTGGGGACCCGGGTCATCCCGTCATAGATCGTAGGATTCCACTGGTCAGTCTCGCCGCCGAAGAAGCCGTAGAACTTGTCGAAGCCCGAACGCGTCGGCCAGCGGTCCGTCGGCCCGGAAACGCTGACTTCCCACGGCGCCGTCTCGTGGTTCTTGCCGAAGAAGGCGGTGCTGTAGCCGTTCAACCGCAGCATCTCGGCGAGCGGGGCGACGTTGTTTGGCCGCTGGCCCGTGTTGCCCGGGAACGCCGTGGCGGTTTCGGTGATGCCGCCCATGTTGTTCATGTGGTGGTTGCGGCCGGAAAGTAGGGCCGTCCGTGTCGGCGAGCAGACCGCGGTGGTGTGGAACTGGTTGTAGCGTAGTCCCTCTTTGGCGAGGCGTTCAGCCGTCGGCATGTGCACCGGTCCACCGAAGGCGCTCGGCATGCCGAAGCCCATGTCGTCCACGAGGACGATCAGCAGGTTGGGTGCCCCCGCTGGGGCTTTGACTTCGAAACGCGGCGGCGGTGTGGCATTCCGGGCATCGAGTTCGGTCTCGTGCGGGTAGTTCGGCTCGGGGACTGGGAGCATCGTTCGATCCAACGTGGTCTGCGCTCCCGCCTGAGCGGCCATGACGCAGACGACGACCAAGAGAGCCGTTAGCCTGAAGAGCGTCATAGGCTTCTCTTCGTAAGTCCGATTCCTGTCGTCACGTTTCATACATATCTCCTTGCCGATTGACGGACTCTTTTCAGTTTGAGCGATCGGTCCTATGCCGGTAGGGCCAGGAATATGTAAGCCGAAGTTCTTCATTGCGGTAAATGCCGTCCCCGGGCGAGCGCCTTCACAGCGCCGCCCTGGTGTGGCGCACACGTGAATCCCGGGGGCCTGATCTGTGGATATCTGAGAGAACAAAGGACGTGTTTCGACATCATGCGCTGATACGCATTTCGATCAACGTCACGTCGTCGTCGAGTCGGATTGCGTTGGAATACTTGAGCAACTCCTCTTCGAGGGCTTTGGGCTCAATGGCTGTGGCAGGATAACCAAGATTCTTGACGATGCCGATCAACCCGTCGATCCCCAGCATTTCGCCTTGAGCGTTGTGAACCTCGAAGACGCCGTCGCTGAACAACAGAACGCTGTCTCCCTCGTGAATCTCGACCGTGACTTCCTCATACACGCCGTCCTCCATCACTCCAAACGGCATTCCGGGCAATTCGATCTGCTCCACCTCGCCAGCAGTTCGGAAGATCACCACCGGCGGGCTTCCGGCCGCGCTGAAGCGGAGAGCCTTGCCTGCCACGTCCACGACCCCACAGATTGCCGTGGCGAACGATTCGTCCTTGACCACTTTGCTCAATTCGTTGTTGACCGTTTCAGCGAACTCAGCCGGTCGGGCCAACATCTGGTAGAACCGGCCCCACAGCGAGCTGAGGTGCATTGTGTGCAACGCGGCGGCGACGCCGTGGCCCATCGCATCGGCGAGCAGAAAACCATAGCGGTCGGTATCGAGGGCCCGGATCGCGAAGTAATCGCCGCCGACGATATCGTGGGGAGAATAAATGGCTGA
>CAYSCH010000096.1:0-25729 GCA_964429355.1 uncultured Planctomycetaceae bacterium
GATGCCCGCTGTAAACTCAAGTCAGTCTATCCCACAATTAAGCTGTGACAGAGCAGTAGACTGATTCGGTTGCTCTCACGTAGCCGTGATATGCGACCGCGTGCCCTCCCACGATGACGAACGGCACATCATGCTTGATCAGCACGTCGATCAGGCGAAACGGGTCGCCACTGGCCATCGATCTCCTCCACGCGACGAGACTGAAGATTGCGGCGGACAAAGTGCTGTGCCCCCCCGGGTGATGCCAGAAGCAGCTCGAGCGACTTGCGCTGCAGTTGGACGAAGCGAGCCAGGCGTTGCTCAGGAGACTCGCCGCTGCGCATCCGCCGCGCAAACCGTCTCCGCCTTTCGATGGCCGCAGAGATCTCCTCGTCGCCGGTCGCCATTGGTCGACTCCTGTTGTTTGCGTCTATTCTCCGGGAATCACGCAAGGCGATTTGGCTGTAGTCCTGCAGAATCTCAAATGACGTTGGAAGAATAGAGAATTTGGCATCGTGTGTTTTGTCAGCGATTCTCAGGGGGCGACCGGTTTGCTTGAGGTCGCCGAGCGGATGGTCGCCATCAGCACCAGAAATGCGAGGGGATACATGAAGCCGGAGGCCATCCAGATGGGCCCGTAAGAGAACCGGTCGACGCACCAGCCGATCGCCGTGTTGGCCAGCATGCCGCCGACGGCGCCGACGGCACCGGTCAGGCCCATCACCGTGCCGACGGCGCCCTTGGGAAAGCGCTCGCTGATGACGGTGACGTAGTTGGTGATCCAGAAGCCGTGCGCCAGCATGAGGAAGGACATCATTGCGATGGCCATTGCCAGGGTTTCGACCCGGCCGGCCAGGCTGGAGGAAAGGGTCAGCGCGGCGGCCCCCGCCATGATCCAGCGCCGCGCCGCGAGCGCCGGCAGGCCGCGGCGGATCATCCCGTCGGAAACCCATCCGCCGGCAATATTCGAGATGCCCAGCGCGAGAAACGGAATCCAGGTCACCTGGCCAATCTGCTCCAGCGACACGCCTCGCTCCTGGCTGAGATACTTGGGAATCCAGAACATGTAGAAGTAGAACACCGGGTCGACGATGAACCGCATCAGGGCCAGCCCCCACGTGTCGACTCTGGCCAACAGCGCCAAGAGCGGCACCTGCTCGCTCTGCGCTGCTCCGACCTGGGCCTGTTGCGAATCGTCGTTCAGGGTCTCGGCCCGGCCCGACAGCAACCACCACAAGACGACCCATCCGACGCCGACAAGGCCGGTTACCACAAACACACCGCGCCAGCCCACGGCACTTGCCAGCCAGACGGTCAAGGGCGGGGCCACGACGGCCCCGAGGGCCGATCCGCCGATGGCAATTCCCATCGCCAAAGCCCGTTGGCGCTGGGGAAACCACTCCGCCACGCCTTTGGCCGCGCCGGGGAAACAGCCCCCCTCGCCCACGCCCAAGAGAAACCGGCATGCCCCGAGCTGAAACGCATTCTGGACCACCGCGTGGCCGGCGCAGGCCACCGACCAGAACCCGACCGACAGGGCCATTCCCAGCCGGGTACCCAACACGTCCATCATCCGGCCGCCGAGCAGAAACATGATCGCGTAGCTGACAAGGAAGGCGGTGGTGACGTAGGAATACTCCGTGTTGCTCATCTCCAACTGCCTGGTGATCACCGGAGCGAGCACCGACAAGACCAGCCGATCCAAGAAGCTCATGGCCGTGGCGACGAACATCAGACCGCAGAGCCACCAGCGCAGATGCCGCAGAGGAGATGAGCTCATCAGGTTATCCTATCTGAACGTCAGGCAAACGGGCGCAGTCGCCGCGATGCTGTCACAAACGTCGTGGGCGATTGGAAAGGAGGAGTAAGATTAAGACTAAGAGTAAGGTAGGAGCAGGGGCGGGAGCAAGAACCGTTTAGGGTTTGCAGACCCTCTTTCACGAGGGTTGCACCGGGCATGTGCGACCCACCGGAAGGGGAGGAAAACGTTGTGGTATCAGTTCGGGTCGGTTCAGAAGCTGTAGTTCAGGCCAAGCTCGCCGCCGCAGGTCGTCATTTGCGGATTGATGAACATGGCCGAGGCGGAGCCTCGCAGCATCACCCGCGGGCTGAACGGATAGAAGGCACCGAGGGATGTGGTGGCCCAGTCGGAGACGGCTGGAACAGCGTCCATGGTGTAGGACGGGGCGCCAACGGAGGTGAGCGAGGCCGTTACGGTGCGGTCTCTGCCGGCGCACTCGTGATTCCAATTCATTTCTGCGAACGGTCGGAAGTCGCCCTGGTCGGCCAACAGGCGCCAGCCGAGCTGGGTGACGAGGGACTGGCGCGTCTGGTTGTCAAACGACAGGGCCGTGACGCCGCTGTCGCCGGTTTCGGTGAAGCCGTCGATCTCGACCTGCTGGACCACCAGGCCCGCCACCGGGCCGGTAGCGAACCGCCCGACGCCAAGCTCACAGCCGCCGCGCAAGGCAACTGCCAGGGACTGTCCGGAGGTGTTGGCATGGTTCTGGTCGGTGAAAATGCCCAGCGGCACGGAGCGCTTGGTATCGTACTGAAGGAGGTCGTAGGTCGCCACGGCGTTGCCCCACAGCGACCCGCCGACGTAGCCGGCATAGAGGCTCGGCGCCTCATCGACCTGGCTGAAATGGCCGCCGGTGGAGAACCCCGGTACCTGGCTGCCGGAGGTGAACGCGGCGCCCACGATCAGCCCGCCGGCCGTCTGATAATCGATGCCCACCGTGCCGCCGAACGGGGTGCCGGAATCGCTGGGGAGACCTCGTTCGTTGTTGACATTCAAGCTGTAGGTTCCGGCGCTGGCCCAGAGGTTGCTGCCGGACGGACGGCCGTATCGCCCGCAAGGATCGATCTGACCCTGGATGGTGGCCGCGTGCGCCCAGCCGTTCTGCACGGCGCTTTCGGCCAGCAGGGAAATCTGGCTCGGCGCGGCGAGCAGGCTGTAGGTGTAATCGGCCTCGATCGTCTGGCCGGCCGTCGTCAGGTGCAAGCCGTCGATGAACAGATACTCCTGCTGCTGCTCGGGGCTGAGAATATCAAAACAGGCCGGGACGTGCCCGGTCTCGGGCGGGTCGAAATACAGAGCGTTATACGACCGCACCGTATGCTCGGTGAAACCGAAGAGGGTGGGATTGTGTGCTATGTAGCGGAACAAGCTGTCGTTGTCTGCGGGAATGAAACGTACGCCCCGCTCGGCCAGGTACGCCCACTCCCATGTATGGAGGGTACGTGACCGCTGATAGATTTCGGTATTGATGTCGAGGATATCACCACCCGGACCGGCGAACAGGGCAGAGTCATAAGAATTGCGCACCACGATGGTGCGTGCGCCGGCCGCCTGGAGCGTGGCGACTTGTTCCGCCAGATTCTCTGCCCCATCGCTCAGATAGTTGGGGTTTGCCGCGCGCCACTCCGGGGAGGTTGAATATTGGACAAACGTCACGTCGTTGTCGCCGGACTTGATCAGATAGATTGCATTGGGATTGGCGACGCCGTTGACGGAGGCGAGGTAGAACTCGATCTGAGAAAGAGTACAGACGTTGTCGGGCACCATGGATTCGTGATTGACGACCGTCGTAGCGCCGCCGTTGGCATAGTTGGTTCCGCCGCCCGGTGCCGTGACCGGCACGGCGGTCAGGCCAAACCTTTCGGCCAACATGGTGGTATTCATGACCCCATTGCCGGCGAACCCGCCGGTGGCGCCACCGGCGACGGCGGTGAGCATCTTGGCATCGAACGCCGGGTCCCCGGACGTCGAATAGCGGAAATAGCCGGTATCGAGGGTGCTATCGCCAAACACGATGAACTGATCGAAGCCGGCCGCACCGGCCCCGCCGGGCATGCTCAGGGCGGTGAATGCAACCCATGGAATCAGGCGAGCAAACGGTCGCGTTCTGAACATGGCCAGATTCCCCCAAGGATAGAAGTGGAAGGGGCTGGGCTTAAGGTGGAAGCCAGCCGTGCTGTCGAAGTCCCATGGTCCCTGCCGCGGAGCCCCAATTCGAGACAGGTCCCAAAATGGGCTTCGTAATGCAGTTGTCGCTTCCGGTAGGGCGTGGGGCAGCAGGTCAGCCGGCAGTCGGATGCGACAAAACTTCCGAAACCCCGCAGACTCCCCTGCCGCCGCACTGTTAACGTCGCGGAGACCAAGAGGAAGCACCAGGCGTTAGTAGGCTATCGGAAAGCCGGAAGGAAAGGTTGACCTAACCTCGCCAGTTGACGCGACTAATCCAATCCTACCCCCCGAGCAGACGGGAGATCGGCAAGATCGGAGATGGGAGATCGGAGATAGGAGATGGGAGATAGGAGATGGGAGAGGTGATTGCCGATCTCAGGCTACCGTTCGATGGCCTGCTACTGGACCAATTCCCACTGCTTCTGGAGCTTCTTGGCGGAGACGGAGATCGAAGTGCCCAGTTCCTGGGCAAAGCGGGAAACACGGTATTCTTCCAACATCCAGCGGTAGGTTTCGAGCTCCGGCTCGCAGCGGCCGGTCTCGTCATTCTGCCGGCGGCGGTTGAGGTAGACCTCGGTGTGGGCCGCGATTTCGTCAGTCGACGCGCGATCGCGGGATTCGGATCCACCGCGAAGCTTTTCCAGCCGCATCACGATCGCCTTGAAGTAACGGGGGTAATGCTTCAGCCAGGTCCACGGCATTTCTGTGAGAAAACGGGGACCGACGAGCCGATCGAGTTGCTCGGCGGCATCGCGGGTGGCGAAGGCCCAGCGGTCGGAAGTGGTTTTTTCTACCGCCAGCCGTGCCTTGTGGTACTCGGCGAAGAGGGGACCGATCAGGCCGGCCATTTCCTGAACGGCCGGGGCGATCCGCTTGCGGCCTTCCGCCAGAAAGCGTTCGAAGCCCGGCTTATCGCGGGGCACGCGCTGGCCGGCAACGAAGGCCAGTTCGGCGATCAGTTCGGCCAACTGATCCTTCAGAGAAAACTCGGGGACCGCAGCCGCATAGACCAGGACCTGATTCAGGCCCGGCAGCCACTGGACCTGGGCCTTGAGGTCCCGCCGGGCTGCAATGACGGCCAGCCGCCGCAGCCCGTGGCGCATCTGTTCGGCCGCCGCCTGGGGCGTTTCGAAGAGGCGGACCGACACGCCTTCACCCTTGTCGACCAGGGCTGGATAGGCCTTGATGGTGATGCCGGCCTGCTTCAGGTCGACCTCTTCGGGCAGGTAGTCGAGGTCCCAGGTGGTCAGCCCGTCGCGGTCCCAGCCGGAGGAAGCGGTCTGGGTGAACTTTTCGGAAACGAGGGAGCCAATCTGGCGCCGGACAAGGTCCAAGTCGCGTCCTTCGGCGAGGACCTCGCCCTGGTTGGTCTCGATGCGGACATTCATTCGCAGCTCGGGGGGCAGCTTGTCCTGCTGGAACTCGCTGACGGCGATCCGCTCGCCGGCAATGCGGGTGAGCTTTTCGGCCACAGTCTCGAGAAACCGTCCCTGGCCGAATTGGATGTCCTGGACGACGCGTCTGGCGGTGTCGGGGGCGGGGACTAGTCGCCGGCGGATCGGCTTGGGAAGCGACTTGATCAGCGCCAGCACCTTGGCTTCGACCAGCCCGGGCACAAGCCAATCGAGGTGGGGCTGCTCGACGGTGCCGACCGCATCGGTGGACAGCCGCAGGGTGATCCCGTCGCGATCGGAACCGGGCTCGTAGCGGTATTCCAGGGGAAAGGCCGTCTTGCCGAATTCCATGGCATCGGGGAACTGGCGGGTATCGTCGGCCGGTTTCTCCCGGACGATGTCGGACTCGCTCATGTCGAGCACATCGGGCTTGACCCGTTCGGCCTCCTTGAGCCACTGCTTCAGACTGGGAAGGTCGTAGACGTGGTCGGGGATGCGGCTATCGTAGAATTCGTAGCGTGCCCAGTCGCCGAGGAGCACGTCGTGCCGCCGCAGCTTGGCCTGCAACTGCTCCATCCGCTTGAGCAGCTCTTGATTGCGTCGGAAGAACCTTGGAGTCGATGTGGAAGCTCTCGAAGGTGCACGGCCCTGCCGTCCATGGGACGATGTTGGTGGTGTGTTCTGATCATCTGCCAGACACTCCAGGTCGCCTTCGACGAGTCCATGCTGGATGAACAACTCACGGGCGTGCTTCGGATTGACCGGCCCGTAGGCAACTCGGCGCCGGGCGACGATTGTCAGCCCGAACAGGGTGACTTTTTCGAAGGCGGCCACCGAACCGGTCTCTCGCTGCCAGTGCGGCTCGCTGTAAGCGCGTTTCACCAGGTGCAGGGCCAGCGGCTCGATCCAGCCGGGATCGATTTTCGCGCAGGTTCGCAGGTAGCGACGGGTGGTCTCTACGCTTTCGGCGGCCATGACCCAACTGGGACGTTTCTTGACCAGCACGGAACCGGGCCAGAGGAAGGCCTTGCCGCCGCCGGCCACGTTGTATTCGTAGCCCTCGCCCCCTCGGGTGCCCAGATTTGCCAGCAGCCCGGTGAGAATGGCCCGGTGGACGGCGTCGTAGTCGTCCTTCCGCTTGTTCCGTTGCAGCCCGGCCTCCTGGGAGAGTTGCATCAATTGCCGGTGGACGTCGAGCCATTCCCGCAGTCGGTTGTAGGACAAGAAGTTCTGGCGACAGGCCTTGGCCAGTTGGTTCCGCGAAAGCTTGTCTTTCAGTTCGTGGTAGAAGTCCCAGATCTTCAGGCAGGCGAAGAAGTCGGAATCTCCCTCGGCAAACCTGGCGTGGGCCTCGTCGGCCGCCTGCTGTTTGTCGACCGGCCGTTCCCGCGGGTCGCGGATCTCCAGTACGGAGGCGATGATCAGCCCCTCCGCCAGGCAGCCTTCCTCCGCCGCCGCCAGGATCATGCGGCCGATCCGCGGATCGACCGGCATGCGGGCCAGCTTGCGGCCCAGTTCCGTCAGGTTCCCGTTGTCGTCCAAGGCTCCCAGTTCGGTCAACGTCTGCCGGCCGTCCTTCAAGGCATTGGGCTTGGGCGGGTCGAGGAAGGGAAACTTCTCGATGTCGCCCAGATTCAAGGCTTTCGTTTGCAGGATGACGGAGGCCAGGTTGCTGCGGAGGATTTCGGGGGGGGTGAATCGATCGCGGCCATCGTAGTCGGCCTCGTCGTAGAGCCGGATGCAGATGCCGGGGCCGAGCCGCCCGCACCGCCCGGCGCGCTGATCGGCGGAGGCCTGCGAGATGGGTTCGATGGGCAGGCGTTGGGTCTTCGATCGCGGCGAGTAGCGGCTGATTCGGGCGGTGCCCGTGTCGATCACGTAGCGGATGCCGGGCACGGTGAGTGACGACTCGGCTACGTTTGTGGCGATGATGATTCGGCGGGCGGTGCCGGGATGGAACACGCGTTGTTGCTCGGAGGCGGGCAGCCGAGCGTAGAGCGGCAAGACTTCGGTCCGGCGCCCCGCCCAACAGCCGGAGACCAGGCGGCCGCGGAGGGCCTTGGCCATGTCGTGGATGTGCCGCTCGGTGGGCATGAAGATCAGCACGTCGCCGGTCGAAGTCTCGCTGCCCAGTTCGTCGACGGCGTCGAGGACCGAACGTTCCAGGTCGGGGTCGGTGTCGTCGTCATCTTCTCCGACCAGGGGCCGATATCGGAGTTCAACCGGGTAGTTGCGGCCCGAGACCTCGATCACCGGCGCCGATGCGGCCGCGGTGCGGAAGTGGCGGCTGAATCGCACGGAGTCGATCGTGGCCGAGGTGATGATCAGCTTGAGATCGCGCCGCTGAGTGAGGAGCCGCTTCAGGTAACCGATGAGGAAGTCGACGTTGAGGGAGCGTTCGTGGGCCTCGTCGAGGATGATCGTGTCGTACTGATTGAGGAACCGGTCGCCCTGCGTTTCGGCCAGGAGGATGCCGTCGGTCATGAGCTTGATGTAGGTATTGGGGCCGGTCTCGTCGGAAAAGCGGACCTTGTAGCCCACGTCGCGGCCGAGGGGCGTGCCGATCTCCTCGGCCACACGGGCGGCGATCGAACGGGCGGCAATCCGCCGCGGCTGGGTATGGCCGATCATGCCGGCCACGCCACGTCCGATGTCGAGGCAGATCTTGGGCAGTTGAGTCGACTTGCCCGACCCGGTTTCGCCCGAGACGACGACCACCTGGTGCTCGCGAATGGCTGCGGCGATTTGCTCGCGTTTGATGAGAACGGGCAGGTCGTCGCCGAACTCGATTCGGGGCACTGCCGCCGCCCGTCTCTTCCGTTGCTCGACGGAGCGGCTCAATTCTCCCACGAGCCGATTGAAGTCACGGTCGATGGGCTTGCCCCGGTTCTGGCGGTCCCGGACGGCGCGCAGGCTCTGCCGCAGACGATACTGATCGACCAGCATTGCCTCGGCGATTTCCGCGTCGATTTTGCCGAAGTCGCTCACCAGACCATCTCAGTTCGGGCGGCAGGGACGTGGGCCGGCACCAGATGCTGCTCGGGCGATTTGGTCCACTCCGCCTGGTCGCTGATCCTTCGATGCCACACCGCACCGGTGGAGATCAGCATAGAATTGGTAAACCCTTCAGTTTACCAAAGCCTTAAAATGGGTTCGATGGGAGGCGAGCCGGGCTGCCGGGCGATATATGGCGGCAGGGCGGCCTTCCGTCCGTGACAACACGTTCGTGCAAGTTGTCTCTATGCGAGCGGTTTTCAGGCTAGGTCCATCCTGGATTCGCCTCGCAACTTCCGCGAAACCAAGCCGGCAGGCGAATCCTCCAGCCTGATTTGCCATTAAATAGAGGGGGTTGCTATTAAACCGTTCGTGGAATCGCCGAATCGACCCAAATCCATCGCGGAACCTTTCGTTTCCACCTTGAATTTGGCCGAATGTCTGTTTAGATAGGGGAAGCTTGCGTTTGCGCTGGCGGTGCCGTGGTCGGAAGGTCCCTACAAAACGTAGGGGGCGCCCTCGGCCCTGGATGTGCTCACTCGGTGGTTTTTTGGCGGCCCAAAAAGTCGGTACGGGGTACGGATGTATGTCTTCAGGTGCGGATGACCGCCGGAACCCGGGAACAATCTCCTCCTGCCTCCTGCACCAGGTGCAGGAGAACCGCCCCGACGGCTGGAACCAGGTCGTGCAGCTCTACGCGCCTCTGGTTTACTACTGGTGCGTGCGCGAGGGGCTGCAGCCGGCGGACGCGGAGGACATTGTGCAAGAGGTTTTCCGCACCGTTGCCGATCGCGTCGGCCAGTTCGTCCGGACCGGCACCAACGGTTCCTTTCGTGGTTGGTTGCGCACGATCGTCCGAAACAAGATAGGCAACTTCCTCAAGCAAACCCATCGCCGCATCCAATGCGAAAAGGACTTCTGCGAGGAGAAGAGACCGGACAGCGAGTGTGCCGCGGAATTGTCTGGCCTCCATGAGAACCCTGGGCACTCGGCTGAAACGCAACTCCTCTACCTGCAGGTCTTGGACATGATTCGGACTGAGTTCGAGGAACAAACCTGGCGTGCCTTCTGGCGCGTCGTAGCCGACGGCGCGCCTCCGAAACACGTCGCCGGCGAGATGGGAATCTCGCTCAATGCGGTCTATCTGGCAAAGTCCCGGGTGCTTCGCCGAGCACGCGATGAAATGAGCTGTCATGCAACGGTGCCCCACTCGTGATGAACTCCGCAGTTTTGCCGCGGGCACCCTCGCGGAAGTGGCTGCGACCGCTATCGGCCAGCATCTTGGCCAGTGCATGGCCTGCCTGAACACACTCGAACAGATCGACACGCAAACGGATCCTTTTGTCAGCGATCTGCAGAATTCGCTGCATCACAGACCCTTGAGCGAGGATCAGTGCTCGCGCGCCGTGAGTCGTGGTTTCGCTGCGTCCGCATCAGCCCCTGGCCAGCCCAGCGGGCCCGACAACGATCGGCCGACTGGGGCACTTTCGTCGTCTGAAATCGTGCCGACGGAACCGGCGGGACCTTCGGTCCGCTGCCTTCAGTGCCGCACCCGCTTCGAGCTGCCGGCCGCGCCGCTCGAGGAATGCTCATGCCCCGAATGTGGTGAGCATCTTGCCTTGGCAGCCGAAGCGCCCCTGCAAGATGGCGAACGAACGATCGGCCCCTTCGAGATCATGGATCGGCTCGGTCAAGGCAGCTTCGGCACCGTTTGGAAGGCGCGCGATACGCGGTTGAACCGAATCGTCGCTGTGAAAGTCGTTCGAAGCGGATTGCCAGAGCAGATCGAGCCCCTTCTGCACGAGGCCCGAACGGCGGCGATTGTCAAGCATCCGTCAATCGTCAGCATCCATGAAGTGGGCCGTCAGAACAATATCTTCTACGTGGTCAGCGACTACATCGACGGACATAACCTCGCCACGTGGCTCGATGGGCAGTCGGTGCCCCCGCGCGAAGCGGCCCAGATCACCTGTATCCTCGCCGACGCCCTCCAGGCGGCCCACCAGTCCGGCGTAATCCACCGCGACCTGAAACCCGGCAATATTCTCATGGACCGATCGGGTCGGCCCTATATCACCGACTTTGGCCTGGCCAAGGACAGCCTCGGCGCCGCCACGATTGCCGTCGATGGGCATCTCCTCGGCACACCCACCTACATGTCTCCCGAGCAGGCTCGCGGACAAGGCACCAGGGCCGACGCACGCAGCGATATCTACTCCCTCGGAGTGATCCTCTACGAGATGCTTGCAGGCCGCGCCCCGTTTCAAGGCGACCTCCGCATGGTCGTGTCGCAGATTCTCTTCGAGGATCCGCCGTCCTTGGCAAGGCTCGTTGAGCGGCTCCCCCGCGACCTGGAAACGATCGCGTTCAAATGCCTGGAAAAGCAACCGGCGCACAGGTACCAGTCGGCCGGGGATCTGGCCGACGATCTGCGCCGATACCTTGACGGTCGTCCGATCAAGGCCCGGCCCGTCGGATGGGCAGGCTCCACCTGGCGATGGTGTAAGCGACGACCCGCCACGGCGATGCTTCTGGCCGCGCTGGCTGTCGTCACAACGCTCGCATTCACGGCGCTCACCATCACGGAGCTGCAGACCCTTGCGGCCCTGCGCACGATTCAAGAGCAATCGTACTTCGAACGAATTTCCACGGCGTCGGGGAAATGGCTGGCCAACGAGCCTCGCAACGGCCTGGCGGTCTTGGAAGGCTGCCCGCCCGAAATGCGGCGGTTCGAGTGGCAGTACCTCTACGGCTTGCTTGATTCTCCCGAGATCACCATTCCCAACGTTAACGTATTTGCTTTCAGCCCGGACGGGAAGGAGATAGGCACCGATTGCTCTACATACCCGGGGCTGCGGTTCTTCAATTGCCGGACTGGCCAATCAACCCGCTACATTCTCGCTGGCCAAGCCTGGACACGCAGCCTGGAGTACTCCGCCGACGGCCAGATGCTGTTGACGGATAATCTACCGGACGGCTTGATTTGCTTGCGCAGCGCTGCCGACGGCCAACTGATTCGCACCTTTCCTGGTCATGAGCGAACCATAGTCCGCGCACATTTCAGCGCCGACGGCAGCCGGATCATCTCTTGGGGCCGCGACAACGCCGTGCGAGTCTGGGAATCTGCAACCGCGAAACCCGTTACCACCATCGACCTTCGCAACCGCCGGCTCCGCTGGGTCGCTGTCTCGCCTGTGGAGAACCGTGTGGCCCTCGCCTCGGGGCGCGCCGCAGCCAGTTCCCTGACGATCTGGGATTCGACCACGGGCACAATGCTCGAAGAGATTCCCACCGCCGGGCGAGCGACAACAGGCCTGGCCTACTCGCCCGACGGCCAGACCCTGGTAGCAGCCGAACCTGGAGGCGCTGTTCGCTTCTGGCAACTCAACCCTCCTCGTCTGGGCCTGGTCATCGCCGGCCCGGTCAGTGACTATCCGCGATTGGTATTTGACCCTGAAGGAAAGCGAATTGCCGCCGAGACGCCCGACGGCACGATCCGTATCTGGGACACTGCCAATGGCAGGGAACTCCGTGCCCTCCGAGGAAACGACCCACCATGTATCTTTCTGCAATTCAGTCGCGACGGACAGCGTCTGGCGGCCAGCGGTGAGGATCACGTCCTCCACGTATGGGAGACAACAACCCAGCAGGGCACGACGACCTTGTGTGGAGGAACAGCAGCGGTCGTCGATCTCGCGTTCGGTCCCCAAGGGGAGTCCCTTGCGGCCGTTTTCAAGGATGGCGCGGTCGGTGTATGGTCCATTTCGTCCAGCACGAGGCTGTGGGGCCTCCCGGCCAAGCAATGTCAGGCCACTGCGTTGGACTATTCGGCCGACGGACGTCATTTGGCCGTCGCTTGCAGTGATGCGGCTGTGCGAATCCTGAATGCGTCCACAGGAGAACTTGCGTTTCGCTTTCAGGAACACAAGAAACCCGTCCGTGCCGTAGCCTTCAGCCCCGACGGTACCCAGGTCGCCTCCGCCGGCGGCGGTGGCCGGGTACTCGTCTGGGAAGCGGCGACTGGCAGAATCCTTCACTCATTCTCAATCGAAACGAACGAGGTGCGGGCCCTGGCATTCCATCCGGATGGAAACCGGCTGGCAGCCGGCACGGGCGACCAGATGGCGGTCGTCTGGGACCTGCCAAGCAGCAAGATCGCCTGGCAGTCCAGCTTTCCCGACCGGCCGGTGTGGGACCTGGCGTGGAGCCCCGATCGCCGGACCCTTGCCGTCAGTTACCGTGATGGTCGCGTACTGCTGCACGATACCGTCGCCGCCACTCATGGTTCCGCGATGGGAATTCCCGCTCAGCAATTCCCGGTCCACGTGGCCTTCTCACCAGGCGGCGATCGGATCGCCATCGCCGCCGCCCAGGTAGGTTTGACCTTTTGGGAGGCACCGATGGGCAGGCATGTCCTCGATTTTTGCCGTAGCTCGACCGTTACCGGTGCCGTCGCCTTCGACCCGACCGGACAAATGCTGGCCAACGGCCAAACCGACGGCACCATCATCCTGTGGCTTGCCGCCGCTCCCAAGACCAGCCAGGCCGCACAAACCACCCACTCGGACTAGAACCCTATCCACGAGAGGTAGTCCCGCAGACCCCAGTGGGTCAGAATCGACCGGCTCGCTGTTCGAGGCAAAATTGCTGACAGGTTCCGGAAATCTTGATAGTGAAGTGTCGCTGTCGCTCCCGAGTGACAGTCTCGCCAACCAGTGGGGGCAGCTGGTTGGCGTTTTTTTCGCACTGGGCGGCCAGAGCGCAAGACGTCGCCTGCAACGGTGGGGTGGCTTCTGCAGGTCGGATGTTGGGGAGCCTTTCGCCATTGTCAAACGGCGACTTGCAGCGAAGCGATCGGCGTGGCGGCTCCCCAGCAGTCAGACTCCTTCTTGGGCAAACACGGATGACGAGTGCCAGCGATCACAACCCCGTCGTCGGGATGACCAAGGGCGAGGTCCTCAGGTGCCTCGGGGTTCCTGACCAGGCCGAATCGTTCCCGATTGACTCCTGCGACTTCTCCGTGTGGATCTACCGCGATGCAGACTCCGGCCAGATCGTCTGGTTTGGCCCGGATCAGACAGTGCGGATGACAGCCCAGTACGGCGGTGCCAGCACAACGGTCGTATCGCAAGGCAACTTCGGTCTGGACGGCTCGCTGTCATTCGACCGCGAGCCGCCCTGAACTTGGGAATTCGCCAAGGTCTCCCTTCCGCACGTCAAAGCGGCGGGCCGAGCCTTTCAGCGGCGACCGCTCACACGACCTCCCAGCCGGCGCGATACGCCTTGTTAATGAGTTTGTCGGCCTCGGGGCAATTGGTTGCCTTGAGGGTTTGGGCGTCCCACTCCAGCTTCTTGCCGAGCCGGTACGCCACGGTTCCCAACAACACCGCCTCGGTCAGGGCCCCGGAGTAATCGAAATTGCAGGTCGTCGGCGAACCGTCTTTGCAGGCCTTGATCCACTCGGCGTGATGCCCGATCGAAGGTGGAATCGTCTGCGCCGGCGGCTGAAAACTGGCGTACTTGTCGGCCGGGAACAAGCGGTACGTGCCGTAATCGGCGAACATCTTGCCCTCGCTGCCGACGAACATCACGCCGCTTCCAGGCACCCGCTGGCCCGCGACTTCCTTGGGGATCATGTCGCCGTCATACCAGGTGAGCTTCAGCGCCGGCAACCCGTCGCGCTCGGGATAATCGTAGCGCACGATCAATCCCAGCGGGCAGGTCTCCGGATGAACTTCCGGTCCTTCCGCTTCGCAGGTGGTCGGATGTCGCAACTTGAGCGCCCAATAGGGAAGGTCCATGTAGTGGCACGCCATGTCGCCGAGTGTGCCGGTGCCAAAATCCCACCAGCGGCGCCACTGCGCCGGATGATAACGGCCTTCCGCGTAGGGGCGCTCCGGTGCCGGGCCCAGCCAGAGATTCCAGTCGAGATACGCCGGAGGTTCCTGAACTTCCGTCGGGCGATCGCCGCCGCCCCAGCCTTTGCCGACCCAAACGTGAACCTCCGTCACGTCGCCGATGGCCCCCGACTGGATGATCTCCACAACTCGCCGATAGTTGTCCTCCGCGTGAATCTGCGTACCCAACTGGGTTGCCAGCCCGCGCTTCTTCGCCTCCTCTGCCAGTAGCCGCGATTCGAAAACCGTGTGGGTCAGCGGTTTCTCGCAATAGACGTGGAGTCCGGCCCGGATCGCCCGGATTGATGCGGGGGCGTGATGATGATCGGCCGTAGCCACCGTCACCGCGTCAAGCTTTCCCGCTTCTTTCTCGAACATCTCGCGGTAGTCGCGATAGAGCCGGGCATTCGGGAACTTCTGGGCTGCGGCATCCAGGTATCTCTTGTCCACGTCGCAGAGGGCCACCAGGTTCTCACCTTGCATGGCATTGACACTGGCCTCGGCTCGGTTGGCCGTCCCCACGCAGGCCACGTTGAGCTTCTCATTGGGCGACTTCGACTCCTGGGCAGCCAACCCACTCCACACTCCTGAAGAAAGCACGGCCGCGCCGGCACCGGTCACACGAAGGAAATTACGGCGATTGACACGAGTTTCGTTCTGCATTGCTAGGTTTCCCGATCAAGACGATTCAGAAGAAGGCACACCCCCCGGCTCATGGGGCCGAGACACTTCAGATCATAAACAACCCTCCGGCGCGATGCAAACGTCACATTCCCAGCGGCCGTCCCGGCGGCCGCCGGTATTCAGAGCTCACATTTCGCGGCGGAAGGTCAGATGGCGGCACAAGGCCTCCTCGGTGCCGGGATAATCCATGCGGACGTGGCTGCCGCGGGTTTCTTTGCGCTGGAGAGCGGCTTCGACCATCAGGCGAGCGACGCACAACATATTCTGCAACTCCCAGCCACCGGGATCAAAGAACTGATCGGCCAGCACATAACTCGACCAACGCCGGATGTTCTCGACGGCGTCTTCGAGACCTTCGGCGTCGCGCCGGACTCCCGCATCGCGCCACATGAGGCTCTTGAGCGAGTTGCGGATGTCGACCAGATCGAGATTCTCACCGCTCGGCGGAACCCGGGGGTTATCGACGAGTGGGACTCGATAGTCGTCGTCCATATCCATGGCATCGCGGGAGGCTCCCTCGCCGGCTGCAACACCGTGGACGAGGGCCTCCAAAAGGCTATTGGAAGCCAGACGATTGGCGCCGTGCAATCCGCTGGCGGACGCCTCGCCCGCAGCCCAGAGGCCGGGAACGGTGGTGCGGCAATGCCGGTCAATCGTGACCCCGCCCATCATGTAGTGGGCGCCGGGGCGAACGGGGATACGGTCCTTGGTGATGTCGATGCCGAATTTCCGGCAGATTTCGGCGATGCCGGGAAAACGGTTCCGCACTCGCTCGGGGTCCAGATGTGTCAGTTCGAGGTAGACGTTCGGGTGCCGCGTCTTTTCCATCTGACTGACGATGGCCCAACTGACCACGTCGCGAGGTGCCAGCTCTGCGCGTCCGTCGTAGTCGGGCATGAAACGATGCCCCTTGCGATCCACCAGATAGGCGCCTTCGCCGCGCATGGCTTCGGTAATCAGAAAGCGGCTGCTACCGGCGATGTAGAGGACCGTTGGGTGGAATTGAACGAACTCCATATCGCGCAGTTCCGCTCCGGCCCGATAGGCCATCGCAGCCCCGTCGGCAGTGGCTACGTCCGGATTGGTCGTCTCTCGATAGAGTTGCCCGGCCCCGCCCGTGCAGAGGATTGTCTGCTTGGCCCAGATCAAGGTTTTTCCGTGTCGATGGTTCCAGACGAGGGCGCCCCGGCACACTCCTTGATGAGTGACCAGGTCGATCGTGAACGTGTTCTGCCAGACGAAAACATTCTCGGCCGCCTGGACTTTCTCGATCACGGCGCGCATGACCTCCTTGCCGGTGGCATCTCCGAGCGCATGGGCCACGCGATCGCGCCCGTGGCCGCCTTCGCGTCCCAGGGCGAGGCGATCCCCGACTCGGTCGAAGTTGGTACCCCAGCGAACCAACTCGCGGATTCGTTCCGGCCCGTCGCGGATGATCCACTCCACCACTTCCCGATCGCAGAGGGCGCCGCCGGCCTCGAGCGTATCGGCAACGTGCTCCTCAAAGGTATCGCCCTCGCCGAGCACGCTGGCGATGCCCCCTTGAGCCTGCGCGCTGTTGGACTGGCCAATTCCGTCCTTGGTGATGACCAGGGCGGTCAGGTTCGGGTCGACGGCCAAGGCAGTCCGCGATCCGGCCAGTCCTCCGCCGATAATCAGGACATCGGTGAAAAAGTGGGGGACGTCTTTGGGATGGAACGGGGCAAGATAGCGGGGGACTTCGGGGGAGGACATTGGGCAGGTGCCGTTCGAGGGGAGTGGAGCCGCGTCGTGGCGAGATAACCATTATCCATTTCGCGGCCGGGCGGCGTGGTACTCCCTCCGATTCTAACGTCGATTGGCCGCCCTCGGACAGGTACTAACTCTTCTTGGGGGATAAGGTGAATCCCATGGACACCAGAGAGAGGACCACCGCCACCGAGGGATGGTTTTCGCTCCGCGACGCGACGTGAGGAGATCGAACAGCGTGCATTTGCTGATCGTCCATGGGACAAAAACAGACACCCCTTGATCCGTGCGTCTGCATCGGCAAGAGGTGTCTGTTATCGGTCACTTGGGTCGCAGACGACCGGCGACTGCAACGATCAGCAGACTATTCGGTCTTGGCGGCAGGAGCACTCCCTGCCGGTGCGGTGGCCGGAGTCTTCTTTATTGCATCTGGAATGACGGTATCGCTGGGATTCGTCGGGGTCTGGAAGTTGGGATCCTTTTCGGGGACTTTTTCTTTATTGCACCCCGGCGTAACAACAGAAAGTGTCACTAGAACGAACAACATGGCGAACCAACGCATCATTGGAATCCTTTCATACCAATAGAAGTGGACTCTCGAAATCAGCCAATCTCAGTTAAGAGCAGCACTCGCGACTGTCTGTTTGTCCTTCATGGCGTTCAGCGCACACCAGATCTCATAGGTGACCGAGGTGCTTATGTTGTGGACGGAGCCGTCCCCGCAGACCGCGAGTTCGACACCGGGGTGGATGCTTCCGGTGGAGGGCCAGTCCGTGTTGAGGCCCCAAGCACAGATGAAGCTCGGCATGTAGGTGTGCGGTGAGGCCCTGAACCAGCTCCAGGCTGGTAGGACCCCGGTGTCATCCGGGTTGGAATAAGTACCCGACTCGCTGGTGGCGATTCCGCCCATGGCGCAGAAAACGAAGGCGGGTCGAAAAACGGCTTCACCGGGGGTCGCCACGCGTTTGATCCCCGTTCCGTTCTTCCACCACCCGTCCGAAAGCGGCTTGTAGCCGGCAGAATAGCATTCCGCCACCAGGATGGTGTTGGACGTTCCATCCGTGATCTTGGCCATCTTCGTGGCTTGGCCACCTGCAAACACTCCCTGATAGTCGGCACTCGGGGCAAAACTGAAACCGGGCACCGCTGCTCCGGGCCACCAGTGGTATCCCTCACTGGCGACGTAATGAGTGACCGCAAGGTTGTGGGTCTCGCTGGGGTTGGTGCCGTAACCGTCGTCGGAGGGACAGAGGAAAGCGGGCACGACCGTGGACACAATTGCCTGCCCCCAAGCCCTCTGTGTAAAGTCGACGCTGTCGTACAAGGGCTGCTGTTCCATGAAGGGCAGAATGGCGGTGCACCAAGTGTGGTGATAGGCGGGCTTGGGGACGGCCGTGCTCGCCTTCCCGAAGACAGCCTCCGGGGGGAATGTCTTGTACGTGTCGTGGTAGTTTTGCAGGGCGAGGCCAATCTGCTTGAGATTGTTGCTGCACTGCGATCTGCGTGCGGCCTCGCGGGCGGCCTGGACGGCCGGCAATAACAGGGCGATCAAAATGCCGATGATGGCGATGACCACCAGGAGTTCAACCAGCGTGAAGCCGGTTCGTGACAACGAGAGCTTTTTCATGGATCTCTCCCCAGAGCATGGAAATGAAAAGAAAGAATAAGCGACGACTGCAGTACGTTGGACTCGACGAGGTCTAGAGTCCTTCCATAAGGGCGTCCTCCCGGCTTGCGAGCATGAAAAGAGCACAACGAAGCGGGGCAAATCGGACCCGATGAAACTCGAGCCTTCTTGTAAGCCCAATTGACTGTCGAACGGAAACGGGAAAAGCGGGAGTTCCACGAGAATGGAGACAACAAGACCCGGCCCAAATACGTGCGTCGGGCGCAACTCTTGGGTGCTCCTTCTAACGGAACATCACCCACCCGCTTATCTTAAGGATTCTCACGGCACACGCAAGAGGTTTCTGGACACATTTTGCGACAGTACCTCGTGGGGAACCTGCAGGAATCTCGACTTGCAGCGAGATTCACCTATTCCGGCCAGAATGATTGCCCAAGTGGTTCCCAGGATCCCGACCGTGCGTCTGGTGTGCTCGTCATTACGCCATAATTGCCACAATACTTGTGCTATTTGATCGTTTTGCGACACCCATAGCACAGTTCTCGCGAAACAATCGAGCGTGTAGCGAGGCCGTTGCTCATTCTGGGCATGGGTGGGGGCTGGGATATCTCTCTGAATGGAGACTCAAAGGGTGAGTCGGCCTGTTGACGGCATTGCTGTGGTAGCCCAAGCCCAGACGAGCAGGTAGCGCCTGCAGGGTCCGGGCAGAGCCAGGGAACGAAACGTGCGGAGATCCATCGCCAAAGCGCAGAAAATCCCCACCTCGCCAATTGGCGGATCCGGGAGTCAGAGCACGTGGTTCCGGCAATTGGTTTACGACAGATTATGGGTTAGGGCCCAGCCAAGGCCGCCGATTGGCTGCAGGGCAGCAGACCTTGATGCGAAGTATTTCGGGTGTCAAGGCTTGCGAGAAAAGTCGACAAGTCGGTTGGTTCCTGGCGTGGTTTTGTTCAGGCTGCTATAATAGTACCTCACAATGAGGCCCTCGCTCTGGTCGCTTTGCGACAAGTTGAGGCGCAATTCAACGGGGCCCTCCATTGTACCCGCGCCGGCAGCGATTCCAGGGCACAAGATTAACGACCGGTTAGCGCCTTGTGACGAGTATCCATGTCTGACGGCGATTCATTCCACCATTACCTGCCGGTTGACGATCAATCGATCGATTGGGGAATCTATGTGACCGGCGCGGGTCGTGTTGTGATCCGGCCCGGCCAGCCCTATCCGCCCCCCGGGCATCCAGGCCCCTATGATTTTCGCTGGCAGCTCGGCCGTACTCTCCCCGAATTCCAGGTATTGCTCGTGACCGACGGGCAGGGGGTCTTCGAATCGCGGGAGACGGGCATGGTGTCGGTAAGCAACGGCGGTCTCATGTTCCTGTTCCCTGGCGTCTGGCATCGATATCAACCCGATCCAAAGACCGGCTGGACCGAGCGGTGGTTGTCTTTCAACGGCGAACTCGTGCATCGATTCATGGATCACGGACCGATCGACGCCGCGTCCGCTGTTCGCAAAGCGAGTACCACGGAAGAAGTTCAGAAAGCCTTCGACCGCCTCTTGGGGAACATCCACGGCAATCCCACGCAGAATTCGCTCCTCCTGTCGCTGCATGCCATGTCGCTGATTGCCACCGTCATCGAGGCTGCCATGTCGGAGGAGCCGGCGCCGGCGGCTTACGCCACGGAACGTTCTGAGCATTCCGAGACGATCGTCGACCAGGCGGTGGGCTTTATCTGGACACGGAGCCACTACCCCATCACGGTCCCGAAAATCGCCCAGGCGCTGGGGGTCAATCGGCGCACGCTCGAACGCCGATTTGCGGCCGAACGGGGGCAGTCGATCTTGGATGAGATCAACGACTGCCGCTTGAGCCGGGCCAAACGCCTCCTCGAAGAGACGGATCTCCCAATCAAGGTCGTGACCCACCTGGCCGGCTTTTCCAGCGAACAGCGGATGCGTGCGACTTTCCTGGCACGGGAGGGGATCCTGCCGTCGGAACATCGCGGCCGTGCGGTCAACGGCGAAGGTGCGGCAGACTGACGGATGCGGGGTTTGACACAGAGATCCAGAAGGGAACGGGGAACCAGAAGGGAACGGCCATGAACAGTCTTCGCATTCCCCGTCGCAAACCGCTTGCCGTCCGGGTGGGCGTGTTCGGTGTGGGCTTCCATGCCTACTGGCCCCAGTTCGACGGCCTGCTGGAGGAACTTCTCGCCAAACAGGTCGTTCTGGTCGACCGTTTGACGAATTACGGTGTGGAGGTCGTCGATTTTGGCATGGTCGACGATGCCGAATCGGCCTACGCCCTTCTGCCCAGGCTCAAGGGCGCCGACCTGGACCTCGTGTTCTGCGACATGGTCACCTACGCCACGTCGGCCACTTTCGGCGTCATCGCACGGGGGCTGGATGTGCCGGTTGTTCTGGTCGCCCTTCAGCCGCTGCCGGGATTGGACTACTCGAGGGCGTCGACCTACATGCAACTTTGCAACGACGACTTCTGCTCGGTTCCCGAGTTCACCGGAGTGGCAATCCGCATGGGCCGCAAGGCCCCGCCGGTCGTTCTGGGCATGTTGCACGACGATCCGGCCGCCGATGGGGAACTGAAGGAGTGGTGCGGCATTGCCAAGGTGCTCCATGACCTCCGCCACGCCCGGATCGGCCACTTTGGCCATCCCATCGAACACATGCTCGACATGCAGACCGATCAGGCCGCCCTGACCGCCGCCTTCGGCTGCCATGTGGTGCAAACTGAGGCCGACGACCTCCTCCGGCTGGAACGGACCGTAACCCAGCCGGAGATCGATGCCAAGAAGGCAGCGATTCTCGAGCTCTTCGATACCCCTGACCCGGTGTCCGATCCCATCACCACGAAACTCACCGAAGGTGACCTTCAGGTGGCCGCCCGTGTGGCCGTGGCGCTCGACAAGTTCGTCGACGAAAAGCATCTCGACGGTCTCGCGTACTACTATGCAGGGGAAGAAGGCAGCCCCCTGCGGCAACTGGTGACCAATCTGATCGTGGGCAACTCGCTCCTCACCGCCGCCGGCTTTCCGATGTGCGGCGAATCGGACTTGAAGACGTGCATCGCGATGATGATCATGGACCGGCTGGAGATCGGCGGCAGTTTTGCCGAATTCCACCCGATCGACTTCCGCGAAGGTTTCGTCCTCGTCGGCCACGACGGTCCACACCACATCAATATCGCCGAGGGGCGGCCGGTCCTGCGGAGCCTCCTGAAATACCACGGCAAGCCGGGGAGCGGTGCGAGTGTGGAATTCAAGATCAAGGAAGGGCCGATCACCATGATGAGCATCGGCGTGAACGCCAATGGCAAGTTCAAGTTCATCATCGCTGAAGGGCAGAGCGTCCATGGTCCTATTCCGCCAACGGGAAATACCAACACCCGTGGATTCTTCGAGCCCGACGTTCGCACTTTCCTGAAGTGCTGGGTGGCCGAGGGCCCCACTCACCACTTCGCACTCGGCATCGGACACCGCGCCGCCGCCCTGGAGCGGATCGGCGAGATCCTCAACATCGAAGCCGTCGTGGTCACACCGCGCGACAAGGTGTGAACAGCCCATTCTGCAACCCATGGCGACAGGTGCGGCAGTCACCGTCTGGGAAGGTCGCGAGCAACGGATCTGGGCACGAGGTGTTCAGGGGACGCAGCCGGCGCGCTCCAGCAGGTTGCGGGTGATCTGCTGCACTCGGGGATCCGGGCCGTGGGGCCGGCTCCAGTGGGACCAGGGGAGGGTGTGGCCGGGCGGCATGCTCAGGCCTTGGGACCAGAAGATTGTGGCCGCATTGAACACGTAGTTTCCCGTGGGCCCTGGATAGATCGTGGCCGTCCAGGGGGAGGGAACGCTTCCGCCCTGCCAGGCTGTGCCACGGGCGATGATTTCCAGGCCGGGCAGGTCGGCCGGCGGGTCGCCGTGGTATTCCCAGCCGATCAGGCCGGGGATGTAGTCGCCCTGCTTCATGCCCGTGCCGGCAAAGATCCAGTGTTCGGGTTTCGTGCAGATCCAGTCGCCGCCGCCATTGACGGGCCGGAGGTTGCGTGCACCGATCAGGTATCCCTCGTCAGGACCGTGTTCGGGGAATGGGCCGTGACTCCTGATACGTTCTTCCATCCACTGGTTGGATCCGCCATAGGGCCCGCCGCGGAAGATGATGCGGTTCGCACGCCCGTCGGAGCTGGGCTTGAAGGGACTGACCCAGCAGACGGCGTTGCCCGAAAGGAAGAGCAGATTCACACCCGCATCGCGCATGGCAACAACACTCTCGTACTGGCGGATATCCCAGTATTCATCGTGGCCCACGCTGAGGAAGGCCTTGCACTTGAGGCCGCGATCGGCAGCGATCAGGTCGCTGTTGGAGCAGTAGCTCACATCGTAGCCCTGCTGTTCGAGGAAGTAGGCCAGGGGGAACTCGAAGGTAAGATAACCGCCGGAGCCGACGGAGAGCGGATCATTGACGATCGCCGAATACTGGGCTTCGCGGCCATAGGGCCGATCGAAGCTGACGTCGGCCCAGGGGCCCTGGCCGCCTTTGGGGTGTGTGTAGAGGGAGAACTTGAAGGGCCAGCCATTGTAGGCCTGCCAGGTATTGTCGCTGCACTGGAAGAGCACATCGGCGGGACGATCGTCGCGAACGATGAAGATCACGTAGCTCTGCCAGTAGGGACGCTCGTCCGACGGGGGCAACGTGGTGAGCCGGCCGAGGTAGACACCGCTGGGCCAGTCGGCGGGGATCGTCAGCTCGGTGGAGGGTTCCCAGCGGCACTCGTGGAGGGTGCGTTCGTCGGGGGTGGGAAGGGGCTGCGGCTTGCCTTCGAAGGGGCCGAGGGTGGTCATCAATCTGGCGCCACGACCGCCGTAGTAGCCGGTGCGGAAGATCTCGAGTTTGAACTTTTCGGCCGGGTCGGTCGAGACCATGATCTGGAGTTTTTCGCCCGCAGCGACACTCTGCCTGGAGCAGTAGCCTTCGACGGCCGGCGAGCGGCAGCCGTCGGCCCGGTCGAGGCCTACGCGGGTGAGTTGCCAGTCGGTGGCCCCTTCTCGGCTGTTTTCCTGCTGGATCAGGTTTGGCTGGGCAACGGGATCGGCGGCGCAGGCTCGGGGCATTTCCGAGGCGGCGAGAAGGGCAAGTGTCAGAAACACGGACGCTACGACCGGAAGTCTGTGGTGGGGTATTTTGTCTTGTTGCACAGCACGCATGATGGGATACCTCCGTTTCTTTGCAGTTTCTCGTTCGACGCCCATCGCCCGGCGGGAGGCGTCGTAGGACGGGGAAGCCCAAACACGGGGCAAGCCAACGGGGCGATTGCACCGGTCAGGGGGCGTTGCCGGGAATTGGGATCCAGTCGGGCTCCTTGTTGCTGTTGCCGTCGGTGGTGATGGCGATCCAGCGATTGGTGGTACTGGCGTCGGCGACACAGATGTTCCAGTCGGGGGCGAGGAGACCCACGAGCGCCGGGGACTCGACCAGGCCTCGCTTGTACGGCCCGCGGCTGAAGGCCACGTACTTGCCGTCGGGCGACCAGTCCACATGCTGGATCTTCCAGGGCCGGGGGCTGGTGAGGATATCGTGGGCGTCCAGGACCCGGGGCTCGGGACCGGAGAAATCCAGATCGCCGACGGCGATGGAGTAATCGCCGGAGGCCCAGGCCACCCGCCGGCCGTCGGGGCTCACGTCGGGCCGACAGCCGGGAATCTTGAGGTCGAAGAATTTCTGACCCTCTGCCTCGATCGCCAGGATGTTGTGGGCGAAGCCCATACCTCCGTGCACGGTGGCCAGGTACCACTTGCCGTCGGGTGTTGTACAAATGCAGTACATGTGCTCCAGCAGCGGATTGATGTGGGGCTGGTCCCGTCCCGTGGCCAGATCGTGAACAAAAACGCCCTTGGTGGCATAGTCGATCACGGCGAGTTTTTCGAATTCGTTCTTCAGATAGACGATGTTCTTGTCGTCGGCCGACCAACAGGCGTCGCGACCACTGGCGGCGACAAGCTGCCGGCCGGTGCCGTCGAGATTCATGCAATAGACATTGCGGTTCTTCTTGTCTCCTTCGCCCTCATCGACGGAGAAGCAGACCTTCGCGCCGTCGTGGGAGACGTGGGGATAGAGTTCGTTGATGTCCGGGGTACGAGTGAGATTGACACGATCTGATCCGTCGGCACGGATCTGGAACAGGTCCCAGTCCTGGTCCTGGTGGCTTTCAAAGACGATGCTGTAGGGGACGCTCCTGAGTTCTTCCATGAGGTCGTTGCCGGCGGCCGATGCAAGCGGTGCAGCCAGTGCGCACGAGAGGATCAAGCCGAAGGTCATCCGGCAGGAGTACTGCGATTGTCCAGGCATGGCAGTCCGAATCCTTGGGTGTCGAGTTGGGGCGGCCGAGGAATGAGTGGAACGGGAGTTCAAAAGCCGGCTTTTCAGGGGGGCTCTCAGCCTTCTCGGATTTCGCGTTTCGCGGCATCGTAGATCTGGCGGCGGCCGGTATCGAAGGCCCGCATGGCCATGAGGGCGGGCACGCAATGGTTGTAGCCGGCCTCGATGGGAGCGTTGGTGGCTTCGCGGGTTCGCAGGCACTGGAGCCAGTTGAGGAAGTGATCGGGTGTCTCGACGGGAGGAACGGGTGTGGGTTCCTTGGGAAGGGCACTCGACTTGATTGCGCCGGCGCTGGAATAGGTGGGGGCTTGCCACGAGGTGAGGTCGATCGTGCCCTGGTCGCCGTAGATCTTGAGCACGTTGCCATCGCTGTTGCCAAAGTTGGTTGTGTAGCTGACCATGAAACCTTCGGGGTAGATCCAGGTTGCCTCGGCGTGGTCGGGGCAGGTGAAGCCTTCGTCTTTCCAGGTGAAGGTGCCGCCCTGGGCGACACAACTCAAGGGGAGCGTGGTGCCGACGATGTAGTTGTAGAGATCGATGTAGTGGCAACCCAGGTTGGCTATGGGACCATCGGAGAACTCGCGGTAGCCGTACCAGCCAGTCAGGAGCTTGCCGTCAAAGGGGCGCATGGGCCGATCCATGAGGAATTCCTTCCAGTCGACGTCCTCCTCTCGAATCGGTTCGGCCTTCTGCATCCACGAATACCAATAGGGCTTCCCACCGTTGCGGCACTGTTCGATCCGCGAGACCTTGCCGATCTGGCCCGTGCGGAACAGATCGCGGCAGCCCGTGCTGGTGGCGAAGCTGCGGACCTGGGTGCCCATCTGGGCAACAATCCGGTTGTCTTTGACGGCGTCGCAACAGCGGTTGAGCGACTCCATGTCCATGGCGAGGGGTTTTTCGCAGTAGGCGTCTTTCTTGGCCTTGGCGGCTGCTTCCAGATGGGTCGCGTGGTGGTGATCGCAGGAGGCGATCATCACGGCGTCGATGTCTTTCAGGTCGAGGATCTCGCGATAGGACACGAACTGGCGTGCCGGACGTCCGTACCACTCCTCAGCGCGGGCGGCAGCAC
>CAYSCH010000096.1:25739-26300 GCA_964429355.1 uncultured Planctomycetaceae bacterium
GGGATGGACGCCGGTCATGTGAGCCGCATAGCCTCGGCCCCCGCAGCCGATCAGGCCCAGGGCAATCCGGTCGTTGGCGCCGACAACTTTGGCATAGCTGGCTGCCGTAAGGCTCATGGCTGCTCCAGCGGAGACGGTGGCGAGGAATTGACGGCGGGTGGGATGTTGAGGCATGTTCGGTTCTCCAGAGCAAGCGGGAAATGCGGGCGGGGCAGGCCATCGAAGGACTGGGATAGGCAACCAGCGCCTCAGGTTTTACTCCCGGCCGGGGCGCAAGTCAACAATCTGGTAATGACGAGGATGTCCATTGGCCTTGCGTGATTCCCGGAGGAAACTGTGGCAAGGCACTGAGGAACTGGAAGGGGCGGGGCTGACAGAGAACCCGAGTGCGGGCGACCAGGGACGCCGGTTGCACAAACCACGCCCTTCGGAGGCGGCAGGGCCGTTGAGCCGGTACGAGCTGCCGCTCGGCTGGCAAGGAGCAAGGAGCAAGGAGCAAGGAGCGGGGAGCAAGGAGCAAGGAGCAAGGAGCAAGGAGCAAGGAGCAAGGAGCAAGGAGCA
>CAYSCH010000097.1:0-7147 GCA_964429355.1 uncultured Planctomycetaceae bacterium
AATCCGAGCTGGCAATCAGTACAATCACCTGGTCGATACGTGTGTACAGGATCTGCGCCGATTGTCCCCCGGGCCATTTCCGCCCATCCCACCAACATTCCCTCCTGAGTCCCCAACCCCGGATTATTCGGGTGACACACTCAGAGCGAGGCGATGGGCGCGGCAAGCACCGGCGCTACGCGTTCGCTTTCCAGGCAACTTACGCGAGAATGCATACCGCCTCCAAGGTACAACGCACGAAGTGCATCCGCTGCCATCACTTACGCGAGTGACTCCTCGGCTCGTGAATAATCCGGGCTGGATCGCTCTGACCCTCTATGCAAATAATGACAACCATGAAAACAACCTCCCCGGCAAACTGGCGAAATCTCCTCCCCCGAGAGGCCCCTGTCCAGCCTCGTGATTCCGGCAGAATCGATCACTCGTTGACCAACCCGTCCTGCCGGAGCGGCCGGCCCCGGATTTGGCAGAATCGCTTGCTCGTTGACCAACTCCGTCGCGCCACGGCGATCGCTCTCCTCCTGACCCTTTTCGGCCAATTTGCGGCCCAGGCCCAGTCCCAACCAGCCCCGCTCGCCCCGCTGGCCGATTCCTTCCACTCTCCCCCCGCCGAATTTCGTCCCCTCATCATCACCCATTCCATGCCCCTGAGCCGCGGTGACGCCCTCCAGTGGCTCCAGGCCCGTCGCGCCGGCGGGGCCGTCCTCGACGTGGGAATCGCCCCCGGATCGAAGGACATCGGCGAGGAACCCTGGAACAACCCCACCTACCTCGACGACCCCGCCCAGTTCGCCAGACTGCGCGACGTCGTAACTCGAATCAAGCAGCAAGAGGGGCGAGTCTGGCTCTACGACGAACTCGGCTACCCCAGCGCCTGTGCCGGTGGCCGCGTCCTCCAGGATCACCCCGAGTTCCAGGTCGAAGTCGTCGGTTGCCTCGCAACGGTCGTGCCCGCCGGCCAGTCCGCCGAAATCGCGCCCAATCTGGGGCCCGTGGTCGCCTGCTGCGCCCTGCCGCTTCGCGCCGGCGCCCTCGACCTCGAAGCAGCCGTCGATCTGACCGCCAAGGCCCAAGCCGGCAAGTTCCAGTGGCAGGCGCCCGCCGACAGCCCGTGGACGGTGTGCCTCTTCGAGCGATTCCAACCCGATACCTGGCGCCGCCACAACATCCCCCGCCGCAACGTCAACATACTCGACCGCCGCGCCGTGGCACGGTTCATCGAACTGACCCACACCCGCTATGCCGCCGAACTGGACACGCAACTGGCCCAGGTCGATGCCTTCTTCACCGACGAGCCCCAGTTCGGCAGCGCCGAACACTGGAGCGGAGGCAATCCCCAGTGTGTCGCCATGATCCAGTGGTGCGACGAATTGCCCACGGCCTTTCAAGAGAAGAAGGGATATGACCTCATCGCCGTCCTCCCCGCCCTGTTTCAGCCGGTCGGCCCGAAGACGGGCAAGTTCCGTTACGACTTCTACGACGTCCAGAGCGACCTGGTGGCCGAAAACTTTTTTGGTCAGATCCACCAGTGGTGCCGCGAGCACACCGTCGCTTCCAGCGGCCATATGCTGCTCGAAGAATCGCTCCTCTTTCACGTCATGTTCAGCGGCAGCATGATCAAGAATTGGGCCCGCATGGACCTGCCCGGCGTCGACCTCCTCGGTGCGTCCCCCTATAAAACCATGGCCGGCTGGGAGCAGGGCCGCCTGGCCGTCCCCGAAGACTTCTCCTGCAAGATGGCGTCTTCCATCGCCCACCTGACCGGCAAGCAGGGCGTCTTTACCGAAAGCTTCGCCCTCGCACACAAGGTGCCCCTCCGCCGCGTCCTGGGCGTGGCCGCCTGGCAATTCTCCGGCGGAATTACCCACATGAGTACCTACACGATCCAGCAGGAACTCTCACCCGACGACTATGCCCGTTTCAGTGATTTCGTCGGCCGCATGGCCGTCATGACCCGGCGCGGCCGCCATGTGGCCGACCTGGCCGTCCTCGTCCCCGAAGCGTCGATCTGGGCCTCCTTCACACCTCCCGACCTGGGCCGCTTCGAAGGCTACTTCACCCGCAACCCCGAGCCGCTCGCCATTGACCGCATCTTTCGCGACACCTGCCACACGCTCTCCAGCCACCAGCGCGACTACGATTGCCTCAGCGAGCAGCTCCTCCAGCAAGCAACCGTCCAGAATGGCAGCCTTCTCCTGGCCGGCGAAGAGTTCCGCATCCTCGTCCTACCCGAAATGCGAACGATCAGCCCCAAGTCGCTCGAGAAGCTGCGGGCCTTTCTCGCCTCTGGCGGAAGCGTTGCCTTCGTAGGTAACCTCCCCAGTCAAAGCCCCGGCGCAGGCCACGATCCGCAGGTCACCCAGGATGTGAAATCGCTCCTGGCCGAGTACCCTGAGCGTGCAGCGCACCTTGCCGACCTTGCACAACAACCCGACCTTGTCGCCTGGCTCGCCGCTCGCGTTCCCCCCGAAATCTCCTGGAAAGGCCCTGGCACAATCCGCCTCCTCCGCCGTCAGGAACCTGGCCGCGAGATCCTCCTCCTGGCCAATCCCGGCAGCGAAAATGCCGAAGGACAGCTAACCTCACCCGCCGCCGGCCAGGCCTCCCTCTGGAATCCCGAGACGGGCGAAGTTCAACCCCTCGGCCCCGTAGCCGCCGGGCAAGACGTTCCGCTCCAGATCCCCGCCGAGTCCGCGCGATTGGTGCTGATCGAATAACCGCCGGGGGTTTCAGTGACCAATCATCAACAAACTGCTGGGTCGCTCCTATCCTTCCACCTTCGCCCAGAACGGATGCAGCCGGTCCCCTCGCGTTCGCACATCTTCCAGCAGAATCTCCAGGTCCGGATCGACCATCCGCAGTCGCGACGGCCGATCGCGCTGGTCCGAGGCACTGCGCCCGCCCGTCTCGGCCGTCGCACCGCCGCCCAGCCGCTGTCCGTTGACCGTGATGTTCACCTGCTCCTCAAACTTGAGCATCTCCGGCGTGAGCCAGACCGTCACGTGTCCCGCCCCGCTGGTAACATAGATCGCGTTCGCGTCGGTCACTCGCGCCTTGGTCTCCACCCAACGGCTGTTGCCCGAAGGTGGCCAATCCGATGGCAGTACCATGCTCGAGGGCGGCATTTCCGCCAACTCCACCCACCAGAAAAAGTTGTCCCACGGACGCATCGACTTCGTGGTGAACTCTTTCGGAAAGAAATCTCGCTTGTAACGCCCCATCCAGTCGTAAATGTGCTGGATCTCGTCCGAAAAATCTTCGTGCCCCCGGCCGATATACTCCACCACCGTTGTCGGGTAGCCCCGTTTCAAATAGCGGTCCAGATCGAGTGCGTTCTGCACCATCTTGTCGCCGTCGAGCGCTCCCGAAACCACGTAGAACGGAACTAGCTCCGCGTTTTCCCAGTAGTAGGTGTTGTAGGCGTCGGTCCGGGCAACGATCGGGATCACCCCGGCCCAGAGATCCGGATGGGCCAGGCCGATGTCCCAGGCGGCGTCGCCCCCCATCGAATGCCCCGTAAGATAGACGCGGTCCGTATCCATCGAAAAACGCCGAAAAGCGTCGCGAAGCGCGTAGAGCACCGCACCGTGCTCCCGGGCCGAGAACTCGTACTTCTTCTGGTGCTCCGACGTCCATTGGGGAGCCATCACGATGTAGCCGTAGCGCGAGGCCTGCCCCGCCCGCCAGCCACCCTTCTGCCACGCGCCCGCCCACCAGTCGACCTGCTGCTCCGGAGTCGTTCCCGCACCATTCAAGGTCACAATCACCGGATAACGCCGCAACGGATCGTATTCCGGCGGCACCTGAACCCAATAGGGAATCGGCACACTGTCGGGACCCTCCACGCTGAGCTGGAAGTATCCCGGCTTGTCGGGTGCGGCTTCCGGCAGTTCCAGCAGCGGAAGCATCTGACGGATCAGCCGGGCTACATTCACCGGGCTCCCCGCTTCCTGCGCCCGAAGCTCTTCCAGAACCCGCCCCCGGCCAAGCGCATCGGGAGTTGTCAGATACTCGCGCGCCAGACCGCGAACCTGAAGCATCGAAAGTGCCACCGGCAGATTGGCAACCGCCAGGTCGCTCCCTACAAGCCAACCGCTCACCGCTACAGCCAGACGTTCTCCCGCCGTCAGCGTGTCGTCCTCCACCAGTCCCAGGAACGAAGTCATGCGGTCGAGGGTGTTCAGATTGAGATGATTCTGCAATTCGTCGCGCACCACGCCGATCTTCTGACGATCCGCTTCGATCTCGACCTTGGCCAGCAGCTCGTCCACCTTCTTCAGGGCCAGCTCTCGCTTTCCCATCTCGGTATCGAACTGCGCCGTCATGTCGCTCACCTGCTGCAGGATCTCGCCGGCCACCCCCTCCGTCGGAAACGTCTTCAGTGTGCTGAACGCAAACGTGTGCTGGCCGGCGCTCCGTCGCAACTCCAGTTCCTTCAGCAGCCGGCGCGACGAAAGCTGCTTCAAGGCCTGAACGGTCGGCGCCAAACGCTCCCGCACGGCGTCGTCGTTGAACTGCTTCACGATCGCTTCCAGTTCCGCCGTAGCCGCCTCATAGCGCTCCGCCTGAACATAGAAGCTGGCGATCCGCTTCCGCTCTTCCGGATTCGATTCGTCGATCTGCCCCCGGAGGATCTTGTCGAGCATGTCGGGTGGAATCGAACTCGTGGCAATCCGCATGTCCGAAACCAGCTTGCTCTGCTCGGAGACCAGCCCCTCCAGCTTCGCGTAGGTCGGCGTCAGTTCGGAAATGCCCTGGATCAGATTGACCTGACCCTTGGGCGAATTGATCGTCAGGATCCGCCGTCCGAATTCGTCAAAAGGTGTGATGCGGACGATCGGGCCCATGCTGGCGATCGCTTGTCCGCTCTGGCGTACGTGCTGCGGAGGCAGGAATTTCTCCCGGGCCTCGCTCGGGTCTTCTTCGCGGATATCCTGGATGTGCCGCCTGCTGATGAACGTCAGTCTCAGCTCGTCGTTCACCAGCAGGATCGGACGAACGGCTCCCGCACTCTGGCTCGGGCTTGCCAGCCGCTCCGAAAGCCCGGTGATCGGCGCAATCTTCCCGGTCAGTACCCGGCCATCTTTGAGATACACATCCGAAGATTGCGCCGTCTGGGCCAAGATCAGGCACCCCAGAACGGCGGCCACCCCCGTCCGCCAAATGGAATTTCGCACGCCGAGACCTCCCAAGACCGCGCACACTCCGAACGGCATCGAAAAAGGTCGCTACTTCCTCGATTTCGAGCCGGTTTCTTCTGATCCAAACCATGACTGGGCCATCCCTGCCCTCACCAAGATCCATTCTCCCCTCGATTGCATCTAAGTCAATCAATAGTACCGTCTTGCGCGACTGTCCCTGCTCCCCGTGCAGCGATCGGTCAACTTGCGCCAATTATCCGGTGTATAACCAGTACCCAGCGATCTGGGGCATTGACGTAAACTCTAACGATTGGCAGAATTAGGGCACCCTGGGAGCAGCCGGGAAATAACTCCCCCACTGCCGGGGCTTGTCCGAGGCCTCTTTGCCTCGCCTGAGGGCCCCATGTCGTCGAGAAGAAAGAGCTGGCAACCTGACCATGGGACAAAGACTCGTACCGGCGTCCGTTATTCTAGTCCTTGTCGTCGGAGCCCTCATGTTGCCGGTGGCGATTTCTATTCTCTCAGGCCTCAGCCGGCTCCTCAGCGCCATGGGTGACTCGTCCGGTGGAATGGTCTTGAACTGGATCGCTCTGGCCGCGGGCATCCTTTGGATCCTCGATCTGGTCGGCCTGATCCTGGTTCAGGCGATCAATTCTCTCGGCAGCGAGGTCCGATCCGTCCGGCAGGATCGCGACGAGTAGTGCGACCCGCGCATCGCGCCCGCCCGAGAGACTCTTGAAGAGGCAACAGCGACGATCACGGGGCACCGAGGACTCGTGGCCGGCCAATTCCATTGGCCTTTTGGCCTCCCCGGGTTAGTCTGAAAGAAGACGTTTCCCACTTGATCCCAGGTGAACGTGGCCAATGCCCATTCGATTCCAGTGTGACCAGTGCGGTCAACATCTGAGCATTGCCCGGCGCAAGGCCGGCACGCAGGTGGACTGTCCCAGGTGCGGGCTGAACCAGAAGGTCCCTGGCGAGCCGCTCGCCGTGGAACCGATTTCCGCCGAGCCGACTGCCGCTGAAGCCATTGGGGCCGAGTCCAACGAGAGAATCGAGGAGGTGGCGGTCGAGGAAGGTCAATCAGAAATCGAGTCCGGCGCTGCGGAACCTCTGCCGACCTCCCAGGGGGAGCCTTCCGAGCCGCAGCCGCCTCCGTTTCCGAAGAACATCGACCTGTCCGATACCATCGACCTGACTCTCCCGTGGAAGCTTCCGCCCATCGCCGGGGCACCCAGTCCGTCGCCCCCTCCCGTGACAAGGCAAGGCGATGGTCAGCCTTCCGAAACGGCCTCCCCCATCCCCATTCCTTGGGCGATCTACGCCCAAGCCCTGTTCCTTCTGATCGTTGCCGGCGGTGCGTTCCTTGCCGGCTACTACCTCGGCCACCAGGACGGTTCCCTCAAGGCCGTCGACGCTTCCCCATCCGAGCCTCACGCAGCCGCTGAAGTGGAAGTCGATTCGGACGGTAATCCGTTCGCCGACGAAGAAGTGCTCCTGGAGGTGCGACTCCTTTGGACGCCCGGCGTCAACGAGGCGTCCGGCGACGAGGGGGCCCTGTTGGTCGCCCTCCCTCAGAAATCTATCCCTCGATCGGCCCTGCCGATTGCCGGACTGCGGTCCGGGAGTGCAGACAGTACCGAGGCTCGGGCCTCGATTGCTGCTGTCCGCGCCGCCGGCGGTACCTGCTCTCGAGCGGAGGCCGACGGTCGGATCGCTGCCGTCCTTCCACGCGAAGGGCACTACTATCTGCTGATGATCTCGCGGCACGTGCTCCGCCCCGACGATCAGCCCATTCGCCAGACCGACCTGGTCGCCATGAAACAGTACTTCGCCGAGCCGGAAGAACTGATCGGTCAGAACAAGTACGTCTGGCGCTCGGAAGAAATCCGCGTCGGAACCCGCATCGCCGAACACGACTTCGGTTTCGACCGCCTCTGAGAGCAGCCGGTGGAAATGACGAAGAGCCCAGTTTTCCAGGCGTCGTCGTTCCTTTCTTCCGGCCG
>CAYSCH010000097.1:7157-25731 GCA_964429355.1 uncultured Planctomycetaceae bacterium
GGCAGGGCATCCCGACTGGCGATCCGTTCGAGGTCCGCCCTGCCAACAAATCCGAGTCATCCTTGCTCCTGGCATCCTTCAGTCGGCCCCGGAGCCGACACATCAGCAGGCTGAGGCGAGACCGCCTCGATCGCCTCGACCAGCCGAACGTCATGTCGAGGAAACACACTGCGAAGATCCAGGATCACACGCCCGGCCTCAACCCTGGCGATGACCGGCGGCTTTCCCTCCCGCAAGAACCCGGCAAGCCCCTCCGCAGAAATCCCCTCCGGCTCAATCGATATGCCGCAGGTGGGCGTTTTCCAGTCCGGCCCGGCATCTCCGGCCAGCCGGGTGCTCCCTTCGACCACCTCCGCCAACCGCACGGCTCGCGTTGCCTGAATCTGGGGTGCGAGCCGTTGGGCCCGATTCTTCAGGTTATCGACCGATGTTGCCAGAAGTTGCAGCAGCGGAATTCGTTGCTTGGCTTTTTCCGGGTCATGGTAGAGATCGAGTGTGGCCGCCAATGCCGCCAGGCTGGACCCACTCATGCGGGTTGCTCGTGCCAACGGATGTTTCTGGATCCTCTCGATTAATGGGTGTCTTCCAACTAGGATGCCGCTTTGCGGACCGCCAACCAGTTTGTCGCCGCTGAACAGCACCAGGTCGGTCCCCGCCGCAATGCACTTCGAAACCAGTGTTTCGTCGGTCAGTCCGCACGAGGCCAAATCAATCAGCGAACCGTAACCCAGGCAGTGAATGACGGGAATCCTGTGCCGATGGCCCAGTTCCACGATTTCTTTGACCGGCACGTCGACGGCGTTTCCCGCAACCTGCCCGCTGGCGGGACGTGCGAAAAACAATGCGGCCGTCTTCTCGCCGATCGCGCCGGAATAGTCCGCCGCATAGGTCTTGTTGGCTGTGCCTACTTCTCGCACAACGACACCCGCGGCTGCCATCACCTCGGGTATACGATAGCTGCACCCGATCTCCACCATGTGGCCCCGCGAAACCACCACTTCCCGCCCCGCGGCCAGCGCCGCCAGGCTCGCCATCACGGCCCCGGCCGTGTTGTTGAGGACCAGGGCGGCTTCCGCTCCTGTCAAGTGCCGCAGGCTATCTTCCAGGGCGTGCATCCGTCTGCGGTGCTTGCCTGTCGCCAGGTCGAGTTCCACGTTCGCGTAGTCGGCCGCCACTGCCGCCATCATGTTGATGGCCTCTTCGGCCAAGGGAGCCCGGCCCAACCCAACGGGAAGCACGACCCCCGTGGCGTTGACCACCGGCCTCAGGCCCGAGGGCTCCCCCTCGGCAATCCGGCGGGCAATACGATCGGCCAGTTCCGACATGCTCGGCAGCGACCGATCGGCAGTTGCCGTTTGGAACTCCTGGCGGACTTCATCCAGAACCGCTCGGACCGAGCCGACCACGGCACTCCGGCTGATCCGGTCCACAAGTCCCTTGAGCGTTGGACTTTCCAGAAGTTCGTTGACGGAAGGAATACTGCGACGCGAATTGGCGGCCATAGCGACCTCCCGAAGGGTCCGGTTGGAACAAAGACTCAGACTTTTTCATTCTCATGCCGTTATCGTGGGGCGTCAATGACACCGCTCGGGGGTGGCTGCCGGGGGCGAGCCTCACTATCATAATAAGGTTGTCAACCCTCCGGCCTGCCCGCCCTGGCCCCGGGAGAACCGGACCGGAGGGCGAGTCGCCGGCACGTCTTCTTTCCGGCCAAAGGCAGCACGAGACGCGATGAGACTTCCGCCCGAGGGAGCACGCTGGCTGATTTCGCTCCGCTGGTTCGCCTGTGCGACCGTTTTCGTCGTTGCGCTGTTTGCCTGGCGCGTCCTCGGAGTGCTGCCCAGCCCGGTCCCGTTCTGCGGCGTTGCCGTCACCATGGTCGTGTTCAACGTCTGGTTCTGGATCAGCCAGCGCGATTACGGCGTGGGCGAGGCCAACGTCGACCGCTTCGTTTTTCAGCAGATCACCCACGATCTGGTGGCCCTGGCCCTGCTGGTCTACTTCTCCGATGCCACGCGGAATCCGTTCCTTTTCTTCTTCGTCTTCCACATGATCATCGGCAGCATGTACCTGCACGGCCGGATGCCCTATGCCGTCGCCGGAATGGCCAGTCTTCTGACCGGCGGAATCTTTCTCATCGAGTATCTCCGCGGCCAGCCGTCTTTCCCCATTCACCTGCCTGCCGATGTCCCCGGTATCCGTCACCTCGACGGTGTCTACATCCTCTGGATGTTCGTCACCCTGGTGAGCACTTTCTGGTTGACCGTCTATCTGACCATCGCCATGCATCGCTACGTCGATCGCGCCCACAGCGAACTGCGTCAGAAGGAGAAGATGGTCGGCATGGGTCAACTGGTCGCCGGGATCGCCCACCAGATTGCCAATCCGTTGGATGGCATGCAGAACTGCCTGAACCGCATCGGGGAGAGCGTCCGCGAAGATCCTCAATTGGCCGAATACGTTCGCATGATGGCCGATGCCCTGGAACGGATCGAGCGCACAGCCAAGCGGGTTCAGACGTTTGCGCAGCCGCGCGGGATCACCTTGCAGCGAACGGAGGTCAACACGGCAGTCGAGGCCACACTCCAGGTGCTTGGATCCGTCCACGGCGAGAAAGTCCGCATCGAAACCAAGTACGGCAAGGTGCCGGCCGTTCAAGGCGATCCATACTCGCTCCAGGAGGTCCTCTTCAACCTGTGCACCAATGCCCTCGGGGCCATGCCCGACGGCGGAACGCTCACCTTCCGGACCGTCGTGGTGACACGCCCCACCGAAACCGATCCGGGAACCGTGGCCGTCGAAGTCTCCGACACGGGAACTGGAATCCCCCCGGAACTCCAGGACAAGGTGTTTGAACCGTTCTTCACCACCAGGGGCGATTCCGGGGGAACCGGACTTGGGCTGGCCCTCTCGCGAATGATGATCTCCGAAATGGGAGGTCGCCTCCAATTGGAGAGCGTTCGCGGACATGGCACCACCTTCAGCGTGATCCTCAAAGCCGCGGCCGATGCCGAACCGCCTTCCGCCGGGCAACCTTGATCGAAAGTGGCCCACCCCGGCCAATCCTATCCTCTGACGACTGCACCATGCGTATCCTCGTTGTCGACGACGAAAAAATCAAACGGGTCACTCTGTCCGACGATCTGGCCAGGCAAGGCCATGAGGTCTAGACGGCCGCCGACGACCAGGAAGCTATCGAGAAACTTACCGCCGCGAAGTTCGATGTCGACGTCACCGACCTGAAGATGCCCAGAATCGACGGAATCGAACTGCTCAAATGGATCAAGCAGGGGCCGCTGGCCGAGATCGCCGTCGTCATGATGACGGCCTACGGAAGCATCGAAGTGGCCGTCGAGGCGGTCAAACTCGGGGCCTTCGACTTTGTCACCAAACCCTTTCGCAACGACGACATTCTTCCCCTCCTGGCCCGCATCGAACGGGAACGCAAGGAAAAAGCCAAGGCCGGCGCCCATGCCGAAACGGAAGCCGCTGGCGATGCTCCGATCACCGATTCGATCATCACCGAGTCACCGTCGATGGATCGCGTGATCCGCATGATTGAAATCGCGGCCCGCACCGACGCCAACGTGCTCCTCTACGGCGAAACGGGCGTCGGCAAGGACCTCATCTCGTCCGTCATCCACCGCCGATCCCATCGCAGCGGATTCCCCTACGTGAAGGTCGGCTGCACGCTCTTCCCCCCTCAGTTGATCGAAAGCGAACTCTACGGCCACGAGAAAGGGTCGTTCACCGGAGCGGAAGCCAATCGCAAAGGCCGGTTCGATCTCGCCCAGGGGGGCTCACTCTACCTCGACGACGTCGACGATATCCCTCTCGAACAGCAATCCAAGCTGCTTCGAGCGATCGAGGAGAAGGTCTTCGAACGAGTCGGCGGCACCACGCCCATCCAGGCCGATGTACGCATCATCGCCTCGACCAAGCAGAACCTCCTCGACAAGATCGACGATGGTTCCTTCCGTCGCGACCTCTACTACCGACTCGACGTCCTTCGCATCAACATCCCGCCCCTTCGCGACCGGCTCGACGACCTGCCCCTCCTGGTCGATCATCTCATGCAGCGGATTGTCAAAAACCAGCCCTACCGCATCGACCCCGATGCCGTCGACGTCCTTCTCCGCCACGATTGGCCCGGCAATATCCGCGAACTCTATCACACCCTGGAACGGGCCTGGCTGGTCGGGTCCGACCATATCACCGCCACGCTCCTCACCGCCGAAATAGCCGGCATCGCCGCCAAGAAGAAGCCGGCCTCCGGCGGTTTCCGCGCCGCCATGGATCATGCCGAACGCCAACTCCTGGCCGACGCACTCGCCGCCGCCGGCGGCAACAAGACCGCTGCCGCCGAAGCCCTCGGCATGAAAGCCTCAACATTCCGCGACAAACTGGCAAAACACGGCCTGGGATAGCCATCTGCTCGGCGTCTTGGCTTCTTGGAGCACTTGGTTCTACATCAGCAAGACTTCGCAGCCCCTCCGCCTTCGCGAGGGACGGTGGCAGTATCGGTTATTTTCACAGTTCATGGAGCAAATACCCGTCCCGAATGCCAGCGACGCGGATCGCGACGCAATCGGCAAGCTGACTGAGCATTACTCCAGTCTTGGCGAAGAACGATATGAGCTGCAATCTGCGGTCCGACGCCGTATCGCCCACACGTTTGGCGCGGACGGCGCATCACTCAACACGAAGGCTCAGTCCTGGTGGGAGCTGTCGCTGAACGAGTTGGGTGCAGCCTTGAAAGCGAGTTTTAAGTTGGCAGGTAATCCTTTCAAGAACCCACGCGTTGCTGATGACTGGGAACGGTATCTGGGAGAAAATCTCGCGGAAGTGGCACGTTTGACGACGCAGCTTACCGACGCTGAAGCCGAATTGAACGATCGTGTTTTCTACCTGTTCAAACTGAAGCCCGAGGAAATTCGGCTTCTTCAAAAGGAGGTTGAACATTGAGCATCCATACGACTGCGGATACCTTGATAGTTAGCGGCGGACTCCAGCAGTCTTGTCAACGAGGCCTACAAGCTTGTCGCCCTGATCGGCTGCCCTCATGTGGGTGGGAGACTGATGCCGATATCGCCGCCTGGGCGGCCGGCCCTGCGTGGTCGTAAGGAGCAATCACCGTGTGCCACTGTCTACTTGTTGACAGTGTTTGAGAATTCATCCGGCGCTTCCACGGCTGACGAGCTCCACATTCACCCCATACATTGCATCGAATGCGTCTCACACAATACAGTCGTTCCCATTGCATTCCGTCCGTAGCACGCTATGCTCACGTGTCTACTTGCCGCGTATTGGCGTTGTGTTTCACGGTCTCAGAGGTGCCCTGATGGGGAAGCGTAGGAAGAAGGTGTCAACCGATCTCGCACTCGCTTCGGCATATTTGCCCCGCGACCCGTCGCTGCTCGCCGATATCCGGCAGCTCATCGAATCGGCACGGCAGCAGACCGCCCACGCCGTCAATTCCGCTCTCGTTGGAATGTACTGGCACATCGGCGCCCGGATTCGCAAGGACGTGCTCAAGCAGCAGCGAGCCGAGTACGGCAAGGAGATTGTTGCGACACTGTCGAAAGAATTGACAGCCGAGTATGGACGCGGATTCGGGCAGCGGAGTCTGTTCCGGATGGTGCAGTTTTCAGAGAGTTTCCCCGAGGAGCCAATTGTGTCGGCGCTGTCGACACAATTGGGTTGGAGCCACTTCGTCGAGCTGATTTCCCTCGAAGACCGCCTCAAACGCGAGTTCAACATTGAACGACAATCCTTACGCCGCTCCTCAAACGACGGGAACCTCCCCATTTCCTGCAATTGACTTGGACCAGGTGAAGCGAGTGGTCGGCGTACCAGCTACTTCACTAATCGTGCTCGCGACAATTGCGATGCTCCTCGACATCGCTGTCATCGCTCACGCCGTCAGTCATGATGCTCCCCTGATGCTCGAGCAATACGGTCCAGACGACGGCAGGCTAATGGTGGCTACCAATGTCGGCGTCAATTGCCTGCTGATGCTCGTCCACGCCGTTGTTCTCATGGCGCCGTCAACATGCTGAGAGTTCGAACGTACTCAATCGCGTTGACTTCAGCGGCCCTGTCCGTGATTCCGTTCTGTTCGCCAACGGTAATCATCGGCATTCCTTTCGGCATTTGGGCCCTCGTCGTGCTGTCGAGATCGGATGTAAAGGAAGGATTTCGAGCAAATGCGGCAATGGTTCAAACCCAACCTGGGCCGAACAGCAAGACCTGAGCCCTATGGGGCCCACGCTTGGACTTGTGCCACAAGATGAATTGACACACGGAGTTAAAGTTGGACACCCAACTGATGGTTTTTCCGGCAAATAGGCTCTATCCCGCTCCCTGACCGCTAATCTCGTCAGCTCGACGTCTCTTCTTGTGCAATCGCCGTCGTGGCCGCCGCTCCTGGCTCATCGTCTCTCTCTCTGCGCCCCTCCCGTCCCCCATGCCGAGACAACGCGATCCCTGTCGGCATCCGCCGTCTCTTGACCTCCGAATGTCGCGTCTCCCCCCCCAAAGTCCCTCACCGGCGACTTTTCTCAAGAAAACTGTACAACCGTCCAGTTTTGCTCTTGAAACACACGACCTAAGTGTATATATATGTATATTAGTCCAACCACCTCCGCTCTCTGCCCTGACTCCTGACTCCTGACTCCTGACTCCTGACTCCTGACTCCTGACTCCTGACCCCTGACCCCTGACCCCTGACCCCTGACCTCCCCGGTATCCCATCAAGCCCGCCCTCAGACGGCCGGTATTGAGAAGAGCCCATCCAGGAACCACCCCGTTCCTCGACGGGCTTTTTTTATGTCCATACTCCCACCACCTCCGGCTCGAATCCATGATTTCCATCGAAAGGCAAACTGGGCAAACACACCTCCTCATGTCGGTGCCGACTTCTGAGGGGAAAGTGTCAGAAAACTTCAAATCTCGTGCAAAGTTGCCCCTCTTGCTACCCATCCAAGGGTGCCTGATGCCATCCTGACCTGCTGCCAAACGGCTGTACATAATGTCTTACAACTAGTTAACCAGTATCCCCCTACGCTCGCCCATGATCGCCCATCCCAATGCCGCGTCCGATCTCCGATCTCCCATCTCCGATCTCCCTGCTCGCCGCTCCCTGCTCCCAGCTCCCCGCTCCCCGCTCCTTGCTCCCAGCTCCGTGCTCCCCGCTCCCTGCTCCGTGCTCCCCGCTCCCAGCTCCGTGCTCCCCGCTCCTTGCTCCTTGCTCCTTGCTCCCCCGAACAACCGGAATATCCGGCCCAACCAACCGGATCCTTCGGCACAGGGCAAAGATGGGTATCGGTCTGCCTACCTGAAAGTGGTATACTAGTCGGTTGGCGACCCGTGTTTCAGCAGCAGAAATAGGGAGGGCAGGATGAGAATCAACAAGGCCGTGATTACGGCGGCCGGGCCACGGCAAAGCCGGTTGCCTCTGCAGCGCTTCGTGGACCTCGACGGCACCGAGAAATCGGCACTTCAAATCATCATTGAAGAGGTCGTAGCCGCGAAGGTTGAACAGATCGCCCTGGTCATCCGCCCCGGAGATGAGGAACTATTCACCGAGGCGGCCGGCAATTACTCCTCGCTCCTGACGTTTGTCCCGCAGCCCGAGCCCAGGGGCTACGGCGACGCCGTCTACCGAGCGGCAGAATTTGTCGGAAGCGAACCGTTCGTGCACCTTGTCGGAGACCATCTCTACATCAGCAGCGAATCTCGCCGCTGCGCCCAGCAACTGGTCGAGGTGGCCTGTGCCGAGGAATGTGCCGTTTCAGCGGTTCAGCCGACGCGAGAACATCGGCTGCCCCAGTATGGAACCATTGGAGGGCGACCGGTTGCCGGTCGATCCGGTGTGTACGATGTCGAAAACGTCTTGGAGAAACCAACCCCGACGGAGGCCGAACAACACCTCCTTGTGCCGGGCCTTCGTGCCGGACACTACCTCTGCCTGTTCGGCATGCACGTGCTGACGCCGACCGTGATGGAAACCCTCGCACACCTGGTCCGACAGGGGGGCGATGAACCGATCCTGCTCACGCCGGCTCTCGCCGCTCTCGCGAGGAAGGAGCGGTACCTCGCGACCGAACTGAACGGGACGCGATACAATATCGGCGTCAAGTACGGGCTGCTGATGACGCAGCTTGCCCTGGCGCTCGGCGGCGACGAACGCGAAGAGGTCCTGGCGCACCTGGTCGAACTCCTCGCGAACCGAATCACCTAGCAGCGCGGCAGTAACCGTCGCAGGACAGGCTTTCAACCTGTCCACACAGAAGCACACAGGGGCAGCCAGCATGGGATCCGACCTCCTCACCACGATCTGCAGCAACGACGCCGATATTCGCGATCGCTCGCTCGATGCCCTCTGCCGGGAGCTCTCAGCAGCCGACCTGCTTGCGGCCTGCTCCGAGTTGGATCGGTTTCGCCAGGAGAGTACGAACCTCTACGAGCGGGTCCGCGCCCTGTTTTTCTTGAGTGCCATCTATCGCTACCACCTGCCGCCCAAATTGCCTCCATCCGCGTTCGGCCTGATACCCTTTCGAGGCTACCAGCATCTCCTCAGCCGCCGCTTCGACGAGGCGCTCGATGAGTTTCTCGCGGCCATCGACCAAGACGGCGTCAGCGACACCCTCGCCAGCGCCCTGTCGGTCGCCTATCAGCAGTTGGGATTCCAGACGCTGGCGAACCAGGTCCGAAGGAGTGTGCGCACAGTCCACGGCAATCAATGGATGTTCCGTGTCGGTCATCCGGCAGACAACCCCTTGCGAATTCGCCGCGAACTGCTCGAGCGAAACCCCCACGACGGCAGCTACCCCATCCTTCGCGAGCGGACACCCGTGCGCATGGACTTGTCGCACAGTGCGTGGAGCGACATCTTCTTCCTGGGTATGGATTTTCCGGAAGGTGCCCGCGTGCTCAACGTGTCGGTCGATCTGGGAGTGCGAGGCCGCGATTCGGCTCCGCAGCCGCCGATCGAAGTATACCTGCGGGTGATCGACGAGCCCGTGCTCCGCTTGGTCAGTGTGGACCTGAAAGCGAAAGCGGATGTGACCAGCCTGCGCGAGGTGTTCGACTTCGCTCGCGACTACCTCGGTTTGCTCAAAGCGGGCGTGATTGCCGCAGGGGTGGTGCCTTCGGGACTGGAGGGTTCAGGGCAGGAACTGAGTGAACTCCTCGCCCGGCTCGTGGGGCCGGGGCTCGGGCTGGAAATCGTGAGCAAGGTCAACGACATTCCCAAGGGCTCTCGATTGGCCGTGTCGACCAATCTCTTGGCGGCGATCATCACCGCCGCGATGCGAGCGACCCGCCAGGTCGCCGTGCTCACCGGCACGCTCTCCGAGCCCGAGCGGCGGCTGGTGGCGGCCCGGGCGATCCTTGGCGAGTGGCTCGGCGGCTCCGGCGGCGGTTGGCAGGATTCCGGCGGCGTCTGGCCGGGCATCAAAATGATCGAGGGTAAGAAAGCGGCCCAGGGTGATCCTGAGTTCGGTGTCAGCCGCGGCCGGCTGCTGCCCGACCACCACGTTTACAGCACCGACTCCGTCAGCCCGTCCACACGCCAACAGATCCAGGACAGCTTCGTACTGGTCCACGGCGGCATGGCCCAGAATGTGGGGCCGATCCTGCAGATGGTCACGGAAAAATACCTCCTCCGTGGCGAGCGGGAGTGGAAGGGCAGGCAACAGGCAATGGGCATCATGGAGCGGATCGAAGCGGCCCTGACTCAGAACAGGGTCCGTGATCTGGCCGAGCTGACCACCGAGAACTTCTTCGGCCCCATCCAGACGATCATTCCCTGGGCCTCCAATCACTACACGGAAACGCTGATCGAGCGATCGAAGACTCGGTTTGGCGACGACTTCTGGGGATTCTTGATGCTCGGCGGCATGTCGGGGGGCGGCATGGGCTTCATCTTCGACCCGGGCCGCAAACAGGAGGCCCAGGAGTACTTGGGCGAACTCCTGTCGGCGACCAGGGCAAAGCTGGACAGTTCGTTGCCCTTTGCGATGGAGCCGGTGGTTTACGACTTTGCGATCAACGACCATGGAACCCAAGCCGATCTCCTTGGCGGCGATGACGCGCTCATGCCGGCGGGCTACTACGTGCTTGTCGCCCGCCAGTGGCTCCGCAAAGAGGTCCAGCAACTCACCGCGGCCGAGCAAGCCGAGGCTGACAAGCTCGCCCGCCAGTGCAGGAAGGGTGGCAAGTTGGCCGGCAGCACCGATTTTCTGCTCGGTGGCCTGCTTCCCCAAGCAAGCCGGGAGAATCATGGTGTGGCTTCCCTGGCCGAACTGCTTCGAGAAAACGGTTTCGATCCGGAACTGCATGAGCAGATCCGCGCGGACCTTCGCGACGGCCGGATCGGACTGGCTCAGAATCGCCTCGCTGCGAACGTGGCAATCGAAGACGTTCGCCCTGACGACGTGATCTCTGCGGTCGCCGGCGTAGGCAACGATGTTCGCAGGCTGGGCGAGGAGGCGCTGGCAGCAGGCGAAGTTGCCGTGCTCACACTGGCCGCCGGGGCGGGGAGCCGCTGGACCCAGGGCGCAGGCGTCGTCAAAGCACTCCATCCGTTCCACAAGTTCCGAGGCCGGTATCGAAATTTCCTCGAGGTGCATCTTGCCAAGAGCCGTCGCATCTCCAAATCATGCGGTACGGCAATTCCCCATATCATTACCACAGGCTACCTGACCGACGGGCCCATTTCTGATGCACTGCAGGAGGCCGGCAACTACGGCTATCGTGGCCGCGTGTATCTTTCTCGTGGCCGGGCCGTGGGGTTGCGCATGATCCCACACGCCCGCGACCTGCGGTTTGCCTGGGAAGAGATGCCCCAGCAGGTCCTCGACGAGCAAGCCCAGAAGGTTCGCGAGAGCCTGCACACGGCCCTCATCGACTGGGCCGAGCAGTCAGGCTGCGGCAACGACTACACCGACAACCTCCCGCTCCAATGCCTGCACCCGGTCGGCCATTGGTTCGAGGTGCCCAATCTGCTGCGCAACGGAACGCTCCAGCAATTGCTCTCCGACCGCCCCAATCTCAAATACCTGATGCTCCACAATATCGACACCCTCGGAGCCGATGTCGACGCGGGCATCCTGGGCCTGCACATCCAGCAGCAAGCCGGGTTGTCGTTTGAAGTGATCGGTCGTCGTATCGACGACCGCGGCGGCGGACTCGCCCGAGTCAACGGGCAGACACGGCTCTTGGAAGGGCTGGCCATCCCTCGCGAAGAAGATGAGTTCCGGCTCACCTACTACAACACGATGACCACCTGGATCTCGCTCGATTCGCTGTTGGAATTGTTCGGTCTCGAAAAGTCAGACCTGGCCGACAATGCCAGGATCGACTCGGCCGTGAGACGGGTCAGTCGCCGGATGCCGACCTACGTGACCCTCAAGGATGTCAAGAAGCGCTGGGGCCACGGGCAGGAAGATGTCTTCCCCGTCTCGCAGTTCGAGAAGCTTTGGGGCGATATGACGGCGCTGGCGGAAATCCCCAGCCGGTTCATCGTCGTGCCGCGGGGGCGGGGGCAGCAGTTGAAGGAACAGGCTCAACTCGACGGCTGGTTGAGGGACGGTTCGGCGGAGTGGGTCGACCGGTTGTGTGAGTGGGATTGACGAACCTGCCGAGTATCGGCCGCCGCAAACATGGTTTCTTTTTGGCAACCCCGAACCGGACCACGCAATCAAATCGTTCGATCCTCGCACTTGTCAACAGGAACTGTCTGGCCGCGTTGAGATCGCCGCTGAATGGGTGCAACGATGTTTCCACAACCTCTGACTTGTTTCGAAGAGTACATGCTCCACGACGACCGGCCCTCGCACCCCATGGCCGGTGTCTTTCGCCTTCGCTTTTTGGGGCGACTGGATCGTGGCGCCTTCGAGGCGGCCCTGGCAAATGCCGTTCAGCGGCATCCGTTGCTCCGCACCACGGTAGACCTGAGACACGGGAAGCGGCCAGCATGGATCGACCACCCCGATTGGCGCCCCGAAGTGTGCTGGCAGGCCGAAACCAATGCATATGGCTTCACGTCCGTGCGCCATATCGACCTGACGCGGGAACCGGCAACTCGCGTTTGGGTGGTCGACCGCGACGACGGCCAGGACGTCGTGGCGCAGGTGCATCATTGTTGTGCCGACGCCCTCGGCATGACCAGAGTGATCGAGGATCTGCTCATCGGCTACGCCATGAATCAAGGGAGCATGGAAGCGGAACTCTCGCTTCCAACCTTGGAGCCTCAGCGACTCGTCGGACGCGGCGCGCCTGGTCTGACCACATGGAAGTTTCTCAAGATGGCGCACAAACAGGCCGTCGGGTTGCTCGGAGCCAGGGAGTTCCTCATGCACTCGCCCGTGCCCCTGGCCGGCCCGATCACTGCCGTCGACGAAACGCTGCCTCCGCCAACCTTCCCCAATCTCCACTCCTGCTGGTTCGATCCGAGCGATACCAGGCGAATCATCGAAGCGGCAAAATCCCAGGCAGTGACGGTGAACGACCTGCTGGCCCGCGACCTGTTCCTGGCGATAGGAATCTGGCGAAAGAAACGCAACCTCGGTGGCGATCGGGATTGGCTCCGCTTCTCCATCCCCATGAATCTGAGAACATCGGCCGACGAGCCCATGCCCATGGCCAATTCGGTGAGCATGGTGTTTCTCGACCGGCAACCGAGCAGCTTCTCCGATCCCCGCCGGCTGCTGGCAGGCATCCACGCGCAGATGCAAAGGATCAAGCGTCTGCAGCTCCAATACACGTTTCTGCTGTCGCTTGAGGTGTCGCGTCTTGCGCCCGGCGGCCTCGCCCGGGCGACCGCGGCCGGCAAATGCTTGTCGTCGAGCTGCCTCTCGAACCTGGGCCCCGTGTTCGGCCGCACGCCGCTGCCTCGCAACGAGGGACGAATCACTGCCGGCAATGTCATCCTGGAGACGGTGGACTTCATCATCCCCCTGCGACCCCACCTCGATGCCGCCTTCTGCATCTACACCTATGCCGGCCGCCTCTGCGTCTCGATGCAGTGCGATCCCCGCGTTGCCCGGGACGAGTGTTTTCGCGACCTCCTCGATACCTACACGCAGCAGATCCGCCGGACAATTCACCAGGGAGATCCGCGGCCTTAAGACGGATCGCTTTCAGTTCCGCCTTGGCATCCTTCAAACCTCGGGAATCGATACCATGACCCGTTCTGCTGAACAGCTCCGAGCCGATGCCCTGCGAATCTGGAAAGCGGGCGTGGCCGCGGTCGATTCGGAGCGGCTTCTGCGCGAGGCCCTGCGGGTGGAAGGAAACCTGCTCCTGCTGGGTGAAGAGTCTGTCGATCTGGATTCGGTCGGCCGGATCGCCGTCGTGGGGGCCGGCAAGGCCGGGGCGGGAATGGCCGCCGCCCTGGAGGTAGTGCTGGGCAACGACATCCTGCAGGCAAAGCAGGTGAGCGGCTGGGTCAATGTGCCCGAGGGCTGCCAACGGGCTCTCCAGCGGATCCATCTTCATCCGGCCAGGCCGGCAGGTGTGAACGAACCTACGGAGGCCGGTGTCGAGGGAACAAAACGAATCCTCCAGCTCGTCGGCGAGTTGGGCCCCGGCGACCTGTGTCTGTGCCTGATTTCGGGGGGCGGATCGGCCCTCGCCCCCGCCCCGGTCGAAGGAATCACCTTGGGAGACAAGCTGGCCGTCACCCGCCACCTCAGCGCAGCCGGTGCAAACATCGAGCAACTCAACCTGGTTCGCAAACAACTGAGCCGAATCAAAGGCGGCGGCTTGGCTCGGGCATGTCGAGCGGGGCGCCTTCTGGCCCTGATCATCTCCGACGTCCTCGGAAACCCCCTCGACGTGATTTCTTCCGGTCCCACCGTGCCCGACACGGGAACTCCCCAAATGGCCCTGGAGGTGCTCCAGCGGTTCGGCGCCCGCCAGGCGGGAATCGAGCCCCGTGTGTTTGACTATCTGGCAGGCAAATCGAACCAACCGGCGGCGAAACCGGCTTGCCAGGTTCGCAACGTGATCATCGGCAGCAACGCCACGGCTGTCGACGCGGCCGGCCTGGAGGCCGAGCGGCTCGGCTACAGCCATGCCATGGTCAGTGCCACCCAGAGCGAAGGCCTGGCAGACGACGTAGGACGCCACTTGGCCGAAATGGCCCGGCGAATGCGGGCGGAGGCCGGACCAGACTGCCTGATCAGCGGTGGAGAGCCGGTGGTGCAACTCGTGGAGAAGTCGCAAAGGGGGCTCGGCGGGCGCAACCAGCAACTGGTCCTGGCTGCCCTTGACGAGCTTGCCGGTGACGTGGAAACAATAGCGTTGCTCTCTGGTGGGACCGACGGCGAAGACGGCCCAACAGGCGCCGCGGGTGCCGTGCTCGACGCGAACCTGGCTGCCGCTGCCCGGCGTTTGGGCCTGGTGCCGGGCGAATACCTGGCCCGAAACAATGCATACCATTTCTTCCAGCCCCTCGGTGGCCTGATCGTGACCGGCCCGACGCACACCAACGTTTGCGATCTGCGGGTCGTGGTTGTCGACCGCCAGTGAGCAACTCGCCTACTCCACGCCCTGCTCCACCTCCGGCAGAACAGCGAAGCCGAATCTCCGAAAGATCCTAGCCAGCAAGCCTTCTGTCCCCGCGAATGGGGAGTGCCCGGAATCGACCTGGAGCCTCCGGCGGCCATTTGCTAGACTCCCGAACCGATTTCATCGGCGGCGGTGGAATCCCTGGAACGCCGGCGGGAGTCTGCCAGGCGGCGGGAGTTCATCTCGGCTGTCCGATGACCAAGAAACAGCCCCTTCTTGATGCCCCTCAGGAGACGCAAGGAGAGCATGATGCGTGAACGACGGTCCGTTATTCTGGGAATCGTAGTGCTGCTGGTTGCCGTGGCTGGAGTCTCGGTCGACGCAGGGCCTCTGGACAACCTCTTTACCGCCGGAAAAGTCGAGGCTGACCCGAACAAAGACTACCAGCTCACCAAGGAAAATGGTCCCTGGCTGGTCATGGCGTCTACGTTCTCCGGAGCGGGAGCCTACGAGCAGGCTCACGACCTGGCCCTGGAACTGCGCCGGGAGTACAAGATGCCCGCCTATCTCTACAGCAAGACCTTCGAGCACGAGGTGGAAGATAGCGGACGTGGCGTCGATCGATTTGGGGATCCCCTCTCCCTCAGATACAAGAAGGGCGACGAGACGACCGAGATTGCCGTGCTGGTGGGCGACTTCCCCACCCTGGAGGATAGTCAGGCCCAGAAGACGCTTGAGCGGATCAAGAATGCCAGCCCCGAATGCCTGCGGCTGGATCCCACCCGGCCCACGGCGCAGAACCTGGCCAGTTGGCGTCTGTTTTTTGGTATGGCCCACGACGCCAACGAGAAGAAGGGGCCCATGTGGAAGGCCTTCATGATCGCCAATCCAATGTTGCCCAACGACTACTTTGCGCCCAAGGGCCTGGAGAAGTTCATTGTCGACATGAATCGAGGCAGACCCAACAGTCTCTTGAAATGCCCGGGCAAGTACACCGTCCAGGTAGCCCATTTTACCGGACGCGTGGAGATTGACCCCAAAAAAGTCCAGGCCATCATGGGCGGAGACGACTTCGGCAGCAAATTGGAGGAGGCCGGAGAGAAGGCGGAGAAACTGACGAAAGCGTTGCGGAAAATGGAGTACGAAGCGTACGTGTTCCATGATCGTAGCGCGAGCATCGTCACCGTCGGCAGCTTCGATTCGGTGGGTACGCCGCGACCGGATGGGAAGATCGAGATCGATCCCAAGATCCTTCGAATCATGCAGGTGTTCGGGGCCGAGAACTCTGGACCGCTTCCCGGCCAGCCGGGCGGCGTCATGAAGCCGAAGAGTGCCGACGGAATTCCTTTCGACATGCAGCCCATTCCTGTCGAGGTACCCAGGGAATCGATCAGCGCCAGCTACGCATCGCGAGGGTTGGAATTCTGATCCCGGCACCGCACAGCCCTCACCGGGCCGGTTGCGTGCGAGGTACTTGCCGCAACTCGTCCTGATGTCTACAAACGAAATATGCCCTGCATCGCCCCGCTGCAAACGGGGCGTCGCACTTTCTTGTCGACCGAACCCGCCTCCAGACCGACAGGTGTCTGCGCCCATGACCGACAAACCAACGATCCTTGTGCTGGGGACCAACAACCGAAAGAAGGGCGCCGAGCTCGCCGAGCTCTTCGGCCCCCTCGGATTGACCCTGAGAACGCTCGCCGATTGCCAAGATCCGATCGAAGTGGTCGAAGATGGTGCGACATTTGCCGAAAACGCTGCTCGCAAGGCCTGCCGGCAGGCCAGGCACCTCGGCGTCTGGGTGTTGGGCGAAGACAGCGGACTGGCGGTCGATGCCCTCCAGGGAGCACCGGGCGTGTATTCGGCACGATTCTCGGGCCATGGTGCCACCGATGCTTCAAACAACCAGCTCCTTCTGGAGAAACTCAGTGGAGTGCCCCTCGAGAAGCGTACGGCGCACTACGTCTGTCATATGACGCTGTCAGACCCGACAGGAGCCGTTCGTGCCGAATCGGAGGCCTGGTGCCGCGGCCGAATTGGCGTGGAGCCGCTGGGCAGTCACGGTTTTGGCTACGATCCCCTGTTCGAGATCCCCGAATATCACAGGACGTTTGGACAGCTCGGTGGGATGGCCAAAGCCGCCTTGAGCCATCGTGCCCGGGCCGCTCGACGTCTGATTCCCGCCCTCGTGGGACTCCTCGATCTGGGCGATTGGCAGGCCGTGATGCCCCGGAAGGCGACCGGTTCCTGAGCGGTCCGAGGCTGTCTGAACGGCGAAACCCGGCAGCCATATCGGCCGGGTCTGCGGCTGGCGCCTTCCGCGAAGGCCCTACTTCTGGAGGGTCACGCCCTGGAAAGGCCGCGCACCGTGCTTTACAATAGAGGGATTCGACATCTAAGCCGATCAGCCGTCGATGGTACTGCTCCCTGAGATCGGATCGGCATTCCCTGCCCCCTGCGGTTCCGGGATCTGGTTCGAGTCGATACTTGACCACCGGTTCCCTCGGACTGGCCCACTCCGGAGAATCACTCATCGTGTCGCAGCAATTCTCGTCGATCGAAGAGGCAATCGATGCCATCGCCCAGGGGCGGATTGTGGTCGTGGTGGACGATGAAGACCGGGAGAACGAAGGGGATTTCGTTTGTGCCGCCGAGAAGGTGACTGCCGACATCGTGAATTTCATGTTGATGCACGGACGGGGGCAGGTCTGCATGCCGATTCTGCCGGATTTGTGCGAGCGGTTGGATCTCCCCCCGATGGTCGAAGACAATACGGCGCCCCTGCGCACGAGTTTCACCGTGCCGGTCGATCACCGCACAGCCCGAACGGGGATAACAGCTCAGGAGAAGGCCACAACCATACGGGCGATTGTCGATCCCAGCAGCAAGGCGTCCGATTTCGTGCGCCCCGGCCACTTGTTTCCCCTGGAGGCGAAGGAAGGCGGAGTGCTGCGCCGTGCCGGCCACACCGAGGCGGCCGTTGACCTGGCCCGCCTGGCTGGCTTGAAACCGGCGGGCGTTCTCTGCGAAATCCTCAACGACACCGGAGACCGTGCCAACCGCCAGCACCTTTGCGAGATTGCCGCCCGCTACGGTCTGCCGATCATCACCATCGAGGAACTGATTCGCTACCGCCGCCGCATCGAGAAGCTTGTCTATCGTCAGGCAGAATCCAAGCTCCCCACCAAGTACGGCGAAGGTCGCGTCGTCGTCTATGGTGTCAAGTACGAAGCCATGGAACCCGCGGCTGTCGTGATCGGCAATCCTGCCGCGGCCAGCCAGCCCCCCCTCGTTCGTCTTCATTCCTCGTGTTTCACCGGTGACCTGCTGGCCTCGCTTCGGTGCGACTGCGGAGACCAGTTGCACATGGCGATGGAAATGATCGGACGGGAAGGAGCCGGTGTGCTCGTCTACCTTCCTCAGGAAGGTCGAGGCATCGGTCTGGTGGAGAAGATCAAGGCCTATCACCTGCAAGACGGCGGTATGGATACCGTGGAAGCCAACCTGGCGCTGGGGCATCAGGTCGACCTGCGCGATTACGGGGTGGGCATCCAGATTCTCAAGGATCTCGGTCTGGCGAAAATCCGTCTTCTGACGAACAATCCGAAAAAGACCGACGCGTTCATCTACGGCGGTTTCGACCTCGACGTGGTCGATCAGGTTCCCATCCTCGGTCCGATCAACGAGCACAACGCCCGGTACATGGCCACCAAACGCGACAAGATGGGCCATCGGCTGCCCGACGACATTTAGGCGGCTCAGGCGTCTTGACTTGCACGGGCCCGCAAGCCATCGGCACCGGCAGATCCCGAACCATCCCCGCAATCGGACCGTAGAAACTTACCGTGCTTTCGGCGAAAGGACTCGTTTCGAGGGCAGCCCTTTCAGCCGGATTAACCGGCACGGATTCTCAGCAAACTGCCCTCCATTCTTGCCGATTCGCTACGCACGTTGTCTTTTCGCATCGTATAGTTGTTGCGATCATGCATCGCTCACATGCCAGTCCGAAGGTCTATCTCCCCTTCGGCTGAGTGGCTGCCGACAACCCCCGCCCCGG
>CAYSCH010000098.1:0-5374 GCA_964429355.1 uncultured Planctomycetaceae bacterium
ATTATTAGTGACGCCCTCAAGACTGGCATTCCAGAACGAGGGCGTGAAAGGGTCTTGGATCGTGCCGGTGGTCGTTACTACATTGCTCCAGGCATTGTCACTGTCCTGAGCGCGAGCGAAGTAGCGGCTGGTTCCCAGCGGGAAGCTGCTGGCGGAACCCGACCAAACCCACCCGCCACTGCTGCTTGTGTCCGTATAGAGAAGCTGGTCCGTCCCCACGTCCAGCACGCCGTTGCCGTTGCTGTCCCGGTAGAACTCGACCTTACTCACCGAAACATCGTCGCTGACGCTGTTGGCCGTTAGCGTCAGGTTATTGGGGCGAGTCACCGGGTCGGGGCTGTCTGATAACGAGCCGATGGAAGGTGCAACGTTCAAACGGTCATCTGCGGGCATTTCCGCTGCAATAGTCCCGAGGTTCCGCGTTTCAACCTTTGTGTTTGTTGCGGCGTCATAGAGTTCCAGGTAAATATCGGCGGTATCCAACGATGACCACTCGAACCAGGACGAGTTCACGTCGAACGTGACGTAGTGCCAGTCAGACGCATTCCCGTTGACCGAATATGTAGTTGAGGTGGTGATCCAATCGTCGGTCGTCACAACGTCGTTATCGAAGATCTTCACATAGAACTGACCAGCCACGTTTGAATCAACATCGAAGCCGACTCTCAGGGAACTATAGGCTTCATCGCCATCATTATTAGTGACGCCCTCAAGACTGGCATTCCAGAACGAGGGCGTGAAAGGGTCTGGGGCTGACCAATTCACCCATACCTCAAAGTAGTCGATGTAACCGGAGTCTGTGGACGCCTGATCATCAGCGGAGAGATACCAAGTCCGGTTCGGCGACAGGCCGTCCCAGTTGTGGCAGCCAGTTTCGGTTTCGTCAATGTTGTCTGTCCCACCTCCCGCATTGTCCCACACAGTTCTGTTGTACCAACTGCTTCCCTGTTGTGTCGTAGCCCAGACCTCCAAATCGCCAATGTAGGTGTGCTTGATCTGATAACGCAGATCAACACTGGTAACGGTCGCGTTGGATGGCGCACCGGACGTTGTAATGCTGCTCGATATCCAGTTACCCACCGCGCCGTCATCAGGAATGTTATAATTGGAGGTGTTTGTTGCATGAAGCGTGCCGGTACTAGCGACTTCAGACAAAAGGCCCCCCATGTCACTCGTGTGGTCGTGGGTGTAACCCAACAAGTGTCCCGCTTCGTGGCCGATTAAGGCCGATAGGTCGCCGACGTAGGTTCCGAGGTGTGTGGTGGTCAGGGCGTCAGTAAAGACGAGGGCGTTGTCTTGAGGGTTGGTGTTGCCAACATCCAGCTTCTCTGCCAAGCCGCTAAAGACGCCATAAGCGGCAAACGGTGACGAATCGCCCCCTGCGTAAATCGTGGAGTGTGGAACGCCAGCGGCAGGTGTGTCGAGGGTGAAGACAACGCCAACATCAGCAAACGTTTGTTGAACATTTTCCAGCACGCCCGCAACGACCAACTGTTCCTGTCCTGCGAATGTGCTCGGTGCCTGAAAGGCTGGAATGTCGATGTTGTCAACCTTGACGGGGCCTTTGTAGCCCACTCCCTTTGCACCGTCGAAATCGAGGTAGACGAGTTGGCCACGGAGGTTGTCAAGATTCGGATCGACCAAGTGCATCCCAGGCAATTCGGGTGAGGCTCCGATCGACAGCAATCTCCGATCCTCCAATAATTCGCATCGAAGAGGCCGATGCTGCGGGCTGAGATCTCGGTGTCGTCTCGAGACTCGGTTTGCCAGTCGCGACTTCGGAATGCCACGCAACATGCTTCGTACCTCCCGGGATGATCAAGGCGACCTGCGAGGGCTCGCGATTGGAGCCTTTGGTGAAGAACTCTCGCGATTCACGAGCGCGCAATGCGAACTGGAGTCTGCCAGAAGCGCAGAACAAGACGTTTGCCCCAATCGATCCATTTCGCACCAATCGGTCGCCGCTGCCAATTGCTGGCCTGTCTGAGCGACGATGAGTCGTGTGACAAACCAGCCCGCGTTGAAGATGCCCCTTCCGTCCGATTGAGCGTCCCCAATTGTGAGTACTGCTCTTTGAGATGTCAATAGACTAATATTGTCAGCCCTGGTTGGCACAAATGCCCTACTGCAAGAACCGGGGCGGCTGGGCAGGCTCTCAAGAAAGAGAACCCGATAGAAGTGCGGCTGTTGCGGAAGCTACCCAAAAGCCGTTACGAACGCAGTAGCAGCCCTGTCTGGGCACCGTGACCCGTGACCCGAATGAGTCGCCTCGACGGGCTGCCGTTCTGAGGCTGAAACCGACCCATCAAAATCGTTGGCGATTGAAATAATCGCGAAAGTTCCCCCTAACGAATCTTGGGGTAAGACACTGCGTCTTGGGTGGAAGTTTCCTGAAAGCTCCCTTATCCGGCTGCTCTTGGTTGCCTGCCTTCCTCGACGAAGGGATTTCCCGAAAACACTCGCGGAATTTGCTACCTGTAGCGGCTATGGTCTACGTCTCCGGCGAAGCCTGAAACCAAGCATCCCCATCGTGCCCAGTCCCAGCCAAGCGACAGCCGCGGTTGGCTCTGGAACGGGGTTGGAGGCCTGCGTGCCAAGCACCGTGACTGAACCACCCAAAACCTCGATATCGGTATATTCAGTGTATGACGCGTCAAAGAACTGCGTATTTCCTGGGCCCGTAAGTACGGAAATCTGAAACGTGTGTTCCGCATTCGGCGCAACCGCCCCGACATGCTCAACTTCGAGTCGGGCGAGCAGTGCCCCCGGGGCCGTCGTAGGGAGCCCCATATCAAAAAAATCGCCGCTGTAATCACCGCCAGAGTAGATATCCCTGAGTTCGGGACTCGATTCAACGACCGAACCGAAGAACAACCCAGAAACGTTGCCTTCGAAAACGTAGCCCGGCATCACACTCGGATCCGGCTGTGCTGCCGCAAACCTGAGGACGCTTGTCCCGCTTGTTGGCAGGATCTGAAACTTGAAATTGTAGGAAGCCAAGCCCACACCCTCAGGGCTGCTCAGGAGCACATCCACGAAGTGCGGACCAGCATCACCCTCCGTGAAACTGAGATCACCAACGGTGACGACAGTTGATGCTTCTGCATGGCCAAACGAAAAGGCCAAGATAATCAACGCAATAAGGACGCCCGTTCGACTCATTGTTTCCCCTTTCCCCGGATACTCATACGGTCGCTCACGTCAGCTTCTTCAGCTTCAACTTCTAATTGCCTCGTATACCCGTGTCAATCATTAATCTCACGTACAACGGCTTGCGAAACTCCTCCCTGAGTTCCATGAACATCCTGCCACTCTTACCTCAACCGTTTCGCGTTCATCGGCTGATCCAGTCTTTCCTGTTCTCTTGGAAAGCCCACCCAGCACCGTCCCAGCTCGGTTCCGCCGCCAGACTCGCACCAGATAACCGCCCCTAAGCTCAATCGCAGCAACAAGTTAGCATTGAACGGGCAAAGGAGCTGGCGGCGAAACTTGGGTGGGAGAATGTCTCGTTTCCGATTCTCGATCTGGATAGGGCGGAAGAAGCTCTCCGCGGCTCGGCCTTCGATCTGGTGACGGCCGCCCATGTCTTTCATTCCGACCTGGAGCGGTGTCATCACCTGCCCGGTCGGCGCCGTGGCACGGATGGAGTACGATGACCTGGAGCAATCATGCAGAGAGGCTCCTGCAAGACCCGTCAGCCGCCCATGTATTAGCCCGGATTATTGCCTGGAAAGTGTGGGAAGGCGTAACGCTGGTGCTCGCCACGCCCATCGCTTCGCTCTGAGCGTGCCACCCGAACGCCCATGTGTTAGAGTTGCCGAATGCTGGTGACTTCGTAGATGGGCGCGAAGTCAGTCCCGTCTTCCGGTCGCTTGGAGATCTGCCCGCGAATTTCCACGAAGTCGCCGCGTTCGAAGCCAGACAGGCTCGCCGAGTCTTTGATCAGGACACTGCCCCCAAAATCGTCGGTTTCTCGATCGATGGGGATGTAGCGGAGTTTCCAGCACCGATCCGCTTCAAGATACTCAAGTTGCCCGCGAAGACGGGTGTAGTCGTCGGACCACCCGTAGCGGCCAGCCGATGCTTCCTCGTCCACGCGAGTGGGGATTCGCACGGCGATTCCGCTATCCGTATCCGTAGCCGACGCCAACTGAACTCGGTCGTCTCGCACGGTTCCTGCTCCGCGGTTGACGGGGGGCAGGTCGTTGATATCGACTGGGGCGCTTCGTGACGACATGGCCCCGGTGCCCTGCGAACGGCTGGCACGGCCAGTTGACTGGCCGGCGAAAGACGGTTCTCGGGGCGCCAAGGTTTGGACGACTCGGCGAGGCTCTTCCAGTGTCCCGGTCGATGCAGTGACGCTGGAAACGGTACCCACGGACCGCGGTGGTTCAGTGCCGGAGCGGGGCTGCGTTGCCGCCAATAATTCCTCGGGCGATAGTTCGCGACGAGCGGAGACCGGGATATCGATGTGGTCGCCGGGCCGAGGAGCCGTTTCCTGACCGGGAGGTGTGGCCGAGTTGGAGGCCAGGCGGGCGGCTGGCTCCGCCTCAACGGGCAAGCCGCTGATCGATGGGGGCGATTCGAACGTTCCGCGTGCCGGGGAAGCGGCGGCGGAACGCGGATAGTAGGGGTCAACCGTGGAACGCCTTGTGATCTCACCCGTTGCCGGAGGCGCAATCTTGGTCTGCCCATAGAAAGGATCCATGGGAATCTGGGCGTCCTGGCCTTGGCAGCCGACGATGGTTGCGATGGAGAGCACGAATAAGGCTGGAATTCTCAGCCGAATCATCAGGGGGACTCCTTTCCGCCGCGATGATGATGGCACGCTCAAGGAAGTGGTGATCCGAGGCAGTCTGTACCCGCCACTGGCACCTATTGGGGGCGATAATGCCTGATTCCGGGTCGTAGGTCCAGGCCAATTTCCGGTTTAGAACCGAATGGCATGTCTGATCGATGCCTTTTGGAGAGAATCAAGACGGCTTGCCTATTTGGCAGCCAATGCCGGGTCCGCCACGGACTGAATCTGGGTCACGTAGGGATTCTGGATCCTCTTGGGGGCGGAGGCTAGATTGGGTTTGGCGGATTGTTCTTTTGCCGGCTGGGGAACGAACTTGTTCTGGATGATCTCCGGCGTCGGCTCCACGATCTCCGGCGTGGTGATGTACGGAGGGTAGGCCCAAGGTCCATAGCCGTAGGTCCGGGGCACCGGCATTTCGTAATAGACGGGGGGATGAAGCGCGAAATAGGGTGGCAATCGAATCGCACCGACGTTGTAGAGGTCGGAGAGGTCGGCCGGATAGGGACTGCTCCAGACATGGGAGCCACACCCAAAGTCACTCGCCTGGGCTGGCATGCCCAGAAAAACGATGGA
>CAYSCH010000098.1:5384-25558 GCA_964429355.1 uncultured Planctomycetaceae bacterium
CAATACCAAGGCGGAGATACCAAGTCGTTGTACCATCGAAGCTGCTCCGGAGGCTGATTCCCATGAGAGAATTCCTCAGTCGAGGAACCCATGTCTTCCAGCCTAATTGAAACAGCCCGAACAGCAACAAAAAAACGCCAAACACTCTCCGGTGGGGTGCCAGGGATCGACTGCCAGCGTTGCCACTTCTCCGAAGTGGTTTCAGGACCCGGCAACGTCAAGGGCCGGCATGACCGAGCCCCTCTTCTTTTGAGAAATAGGGTTCCGGAAGAGCGTATTTCTCGCCAGTGCCGGGCAATTGCGAGGCTTCGGTCTGGATTTCCCCAAGGTCTTTTTCGGTCAAACGTCTGGAACAGCCCGTCATCGCGGTCGTTGCAGCAAGCATCCACGCACCGAGTAGGATGAGCAGAATCCGTGAGGTTGACATAGGCGAGTATCCTGGAAGAATCTTGACGAATCCCATCTGCAACAACCAGCCTCCGGCCCGAATTGGCCTGCCCAGAGGACAAGCCTCCATTGTAACCTGGGACCAAGGTCGCCCGCGAGGTCGCCCGGGAACCACTTTTTTCAGGATTTCCGATGTCTGCCCACGATCTCACCGAGGCCTTGCGATCCGAGGCCAAACGGCTTGGATTCTGCCATGTCGGAGTGTGTGGTGCCGTTCAGCCGCCCGGATTTGGACGGCTGCAGGAGTGGCTTCAGGCAGGGTACGGCGGCCAGATGCACTACGTGGCAGACCGGTTGGATTCCTACCGGCACCCAGAGCACGTCTTGTCCGGAGCGAAAAGTCTCGTGGTTCTGGCGACCGACTACTGCAATATCGACCCGGAGGCGCGCCGTGGCGGAGAAGGTCGGCTGGCACGCTATGCCTGGGGACTGGACTATCATGATGTGCTGCATGAGAGGCTGAAACGCCTCGCAGAGTTTCATCGTGAACTGACCCCGGATGCCCATGTCCGCGGTGTGGTGGATACGGCTCCCCTTATGGAGCGGGAATTCGCCGTCCTCGCAGGGCTCGGATGGATCGGCAAAAACACGCTGCTGCTGACTCGCGAGCAAGGCAGTTGGTTGTTTCTGTCCGTCCTTTTGACGACGGTGGAGCTCGAGTACGACAGGCCGTTTTCAACCAATCATTGCGGCACATGCAGCGCCTGTGTCGACGCTTGTCCAACCGGCGCCCTGGTCGCGCCCTATCTGCTCGACGCTCGGCGGTGCATCAGTTATTTGACGATTGAGCTGCGGGGGTTGCCACCGTCCGGACTTCGCGAAGCGACGGATGATTGGCTGTTTGGATGCGATATCTGTCAGGATGTCTGCCCGTGGAACCAACGTCGCAGCCGGCAGGCCAATCGAGACTTGGGGAATGAGGAATTCCTGCCTGTCGGCGGTGAGACATTTCTGGACCTGATCCGTTTGTTCAGCCTCGATGATGAAGGCTTCCGCTCCCGGTTCCGGAAAACACCGCTCTGGCGGGCGAAGCGTCGTGGACTGCTCCGCAACGGGGCCTTGATTCTTGGCTGCCAGCGTCCGCCCGGGGCGGTGACGGCGCTGGTTCGCGGTCTCAACGACCGGGAGCCGCTTGTGCGAGCCTCCTGTGCTTGGGCACTGGGACGCATCGGGGATGCGCCCAGCCGTGCCAGGTTGCACCAGCGTCTGACCCTTGAGGTGGATGCCGATGTCCGCGACGAAATCCAGCGAGCTCTGGGGCTGGAGGGAGGCGTGACGGGCGAGGAATGAGGCAAGCCGGTCGGCAGGGAGCGAGTTTCCTGTTCCTGGTTCGGAAGAACGGGACTTTGAAAGACACTGGCCCCTGAACCATGGCCGCCCAGACAATCCCAGTCATGAGGCGGTGAAGACAGCATGGGCGGCTTCCTTCGGTTCTGTCTGATCCGGGAGACTGGGGAGAATAGGGGCGTCGAGCGATGCCGACACGGGGCGGACGGCAACGGTGCGGACGCTCATACTGGCCGACGGAACGTCGGTCGGCCGCACGCGTTTCAGAAGCAGGAGGGCCAGGCCACGGCCGATGGATGAGACCGCAAACAGGGTGAGGTAGGCGGCGGGACCGGTTCCCAGACTCCAGAGAACCAGGCCCCCCAGCGTAGATCCAATCACCCACATGGTGGAGTATGCAAGATTGTAAAAGGTCAGCACGCCCGTCCGTTCCTGTTCGGGAATGGACTCGAAGAACATGAGGAAGAAGCCAAGTTCGTAGGCACCCCAAGTGATTCCGGCGAGGGCCTGGATGAAGAGGAGCCAGACAAAATGGTCTGAGCAGAGCCACATGGCTGCCATGGGCGTGATGCCGATTCCACCGATCCAAAGGAGCTGCATGGCCCCCAGCCGGCGAGCAAGACTCCCCCACAGTGGCAGCGTGAGAACCTTCGCCAGGTAGGCCGTGGCGATCAGGAGCACGTAGCCCGTGTAGGAGAGGTGCAGCCAGCGAAACATGAAAGGAGTGAAGTACGGGCCGGCAAACTGAACGGTTCCCTGAACAACCACAAGATAGAGCACCAATTGGCCACTGCCGGCATGGCAGATCTGGTTCCAGACACGACGCACCGACACAGTGGGCATGTTGGTACGGGAGGGCTCCGGTTCATGCTGGATGGCCAGCAGTCCGAACGAGATCAGCCGGGAGATACCGGCGGCCAAGAAGATTGCGGCAAAGGCGAGGGGGGCGGCGCCGTAGCTATTGGCCCACTGGAGGGCGATGCCGGCGGCAACGAGTCCGGCAAGGAGCATGAACTGGGAAACACGGGTGCGGTTGGCAAAGAAACTGGCCCGAACGGGACGGGGAACGAGGGCGTCCATCCAGGTATTCCAGGCCGGGCCGGTTGCCAGTCCGGCGCCCCAGTAGAGTCCGGCGACTACCAGTATGCCCGGGGTCGAAATGGTCCCCGCGATTCCCGCCAGAACCAGAGGCAAAAAGCTGAGTGCCTGGGCGAAGGCGCAGATGACGACCCAGCGTTTGTGGGACCCCAGTTGGCGAATCGCCAGCGGGGAGAATGTCTGCATGAGTCCCCCGGCAAGCAGGGGGAGACTGGCCACCATGCCGGCCGTGATCTCGCCCAGGCCGACCGCCAATGCGAAGGCGGGCAGATAGGTTTCTCCCAGCCCGACCATTCCGCCAAAGGCAGCGCCTTCCAACTGTCCGGCGACGAGATCCTTGCGCAGGCTCCCCTTCGCGCGGCCGCCGGTGCGATCGTTGTTGTGAGATGGGCTCGTGGGAACAGCGACATGCGGCTCCGTACGGACTCGGTTGCGAAGGCGTTGGGGGGCGAGGGTTCCGGTGACCATGTGAGGAAACGCAAGTATTCAGGGCGTACGGGGTACGCAAAGGGGCAGGAGAGAGAGTGACGGGGGAGGTAACCGTCGGGGACGGTTGCGTTGTCCGTTTGGCCGAAACGGTCGGCTTCGAGATCGGGAATCTCTCGACAGATTCAAGCGGCGGGCATTACATCAAAAACACCTTGGTTCGTCAACGTCGGTCCGGACGAAGTTCGTTGTACCCTCACACGGCAGGATGTGCCTTGACGCCCCGGGGAGTGGCGGCGTCCACAATGGTGCGTCAAGCTCCATTCTACGATGTTGCTGGACAGGGCAAACTGCGTGCGGGTTCACTCGCCAGCAGTATTACTGTTTGGTTCTTCCTTTGGGGCATGATGATCACGATCGAGGTAAGTATTCGCCCAAGAGGAGGTATGCTCGAGCTCAGCGTTGTAATAGATGATCGGCATTTCGACCAGCGATTCTGACTCGCCGTAGTACTTGAGGCGGTCATAAACGCGAGCCCAGAAGCACTCCTTATCGCCGGCTTCACACTCTCCGTCGCAGGAGCCGCCGCAGGGGCCATTGCGTGACCCCTTGGAACAGCTCGCCAACGGGCAGAGGTAGGCGCAGTCCGGGAGGCTGCAGTCGCCACAGTCTTGACAGCCATAACCAAGCTGTTTCGCCTGATGCTCCAGCCAGTGGGCCATGCCGCTCATGAACTTTGAGTTGTCGAGCCGCGAGTAGATTCCGTGCATTATACCCCACAGGCCTTTACCGCGGGTAAAGGCCACATCGTGCACGACGCGGGAAACGCGGTAGCCGACGGTCACCTGTTTACTCCGTTGCGGCCGTTTGAGCGACTCCAGATAGGCGGGATTGATCCGGGCGGGGTCGCCCAGTCCGGTCTGAGGGTCGTGGTCGAACAGGAAGAACTCGCCGGGGCGGTCATAGCGGATTTCTTTGAGAAAATCTCGCCAATCCTGGGAGCCGTAAGATTCCGCCAGATCGATGATTTCGGCGAAAGTTTCGGGCTTGGCAATTCCACCCAGGTAGCCCGCGGCGAAGCCAAGGCCTTTGAAGACGGCAAGTTGTTTGGCGGCCAGTTCGCGGAAGAACTGGCGGCCTTTGTCCTCACCGGCGGAGTACTTGTTGACATGTTCCATCAGCGAGTCGCTCACAACGCAACCGGCAAGCTTGCCGCTGTTGAACATCTTGGCCACCGTCTTGTTCAGCAGATAGACATTTCCGACAACGGGGATTTCCATACCCCGGGCCGCAAGGAGGAGCTTGATTTCGTTGAACTTGCGCATGTCGTAGCCCAGTTGCGGGATCACCCACTGGGCGCCGGCCTTGATCTTGCGCAGGAGCTTGAAGTACTGGGGCATCAGTTCCCGCTCGTGGAACTTGAAGGGTGAGACGGCGCAGCCCAGGAAGAAATTGGTGGCCGGGAGCTGCTGGGATTCGCCACGGCGGCCCGGAATGACGAGGCCTTCGTTCATCGATCGCAAGAGCCGCAGGAGCCCGAGCGAATCGAGATCGAAAACGCCGCGGGCGACGCCGCCGAAGCCGGTCGTCGGCAGGTCGCCGGTCAGAGCGAGCACATTCTCGCAGCCCATGGAGGCATAGCGCCAGGCCGTCGATTCCAGCCCGTTACGGTTCAAATCCTTGCAGGTCAGGTGGAGGACGATCCGGCGGCGCTGGTCGGCCAGCAGCCCTGCGAGCCAGTCGGGCGGGATCATGGGGGCCCCGCCCGGGCTGTCGGTAATCGAGATGTAACCGATCCGCGGGTCCGCCAGGAGCGCATCAGCGAACTGGCGCATCTGGTTTGGCCCCTCCGGGGGTGAGAACCCACGAGTAGTGACGACTTCCGCGCCGTAGCAGAATTTCTCGGAAACGAGGAGTTCGCGAACACTGGGATGGAGCGTCGGTTCCGGCACGTTGTGTTCCCTGTGAAGGACGCGTTATGAGGTGGCAAAGGAGTGCGGGGCAAGCCCACGTGGCTATCGGGTTCTATCGTTTCAGGCGGGAGCTTGGCAAGCAGGGGAAGAAACGCAGGCCAAAGCCTGGGCTCCAACTCAGATTACCGTTCGCGGGGGGTAGATGCCAGATCCACGCAGACGATTTCCCGGTCGTTCCGTGCGAAGACGCAGCGGTCGGCAAAAGCTGGGTGGGACCAGACTACCTGGCGGCGCTGCATGGTGAGAGTGGGCTCGAGGAGCTTCAAACGGGACATCTCGCGGTAGCCCTCCGCCGAGAGCTGGGCAAGGATCAGTTCACCGTGCTCATTGAACAGGAAGAAGCGGTCCTCGTGGCGGATGAGGAAGGCGTTGGCCCAGCGAGCCTCGCCTGTCGCCTGCATGGTCTCCCAGACCCGATTGCCCTGGCTGAGCTCGAGGCATCGCAGCATGCCGTAGCTGTCGACGCCGAACAAATGGTCGCCGAAGAAGGCGGGCGTGGAAATGAGGCAGTGGATCTTGTCGGTGTTCTGAGGGAGTTCGCTTTCGCTGTAGCCACGCCAGAGAAGCGTGGCATCGGGGCGATCGGCGGCCAGCTCGAGCATGCGGGGGCCCTGAAAGAACGACGACACAAACAGGAGCCGCCGCTGGGAATCATAGACCGGGGTGGCTACTGAATGGGCCATCTTGGTCTCGTAGGGGTGGCTCCAGTAGACCTTGCCCGTGGTCGGATCGAGGGAGTGGACGCCCAGCGAGTTCCAGACGATGAGTTGCCGGGCACCGCCCGCTTCGATGAGGATGGGTGAACTGTAGCCTGGGTCCTCGGCGTCGAGGCTCCGCCAGATCTCTTCTCCCGAGACACGATCCAGCGCGACAACGCATGCTCCGTTGGCCCCACCGGCCAGAAGAATGACCCGCTCGCCGTCGACCAGCGGGGCGGAGGCCATTCCCCAAGGGTTGATCTTGGTGCCGAAGTCGCCCACGTAGTTCTTCGCCCAGAGCACTTTGCCCGAGGAGGCGTCGAGGCAGACCAGGTCGCCCATGGCGCCGACCGCATAGACCCGCCCGTCAAAAACCGTTGGGGTTGCCCGCGGCCCTGAAGGGTAGCTGATCTGGTAACGGCAAGGATACTGATGCTGCCAGAGCACCTTGCCGGTTGACTGTTCGAGGCAAAGGACCCGCTCGCCGCCTTCAACCGGATCGGTGACGTTCCAGGCATTGACCGGATCGCCTTGGTCTTTGCCAAGGAGACGGTCGATGACGAAAACCCGGCCTTCCGCGACGGCGGGACCGGCGAAACCGCCGCCCAGTGGTGTTCGCCAACGGTAGGCCGGCTCGGCAGGAAGCGTGTCGACAATGTCAGACTCACGCCAGACGCCATCGCGCTGCGGGCCTCGCCACTGGGGCCAGTCGTCGGCCCAGGCCGATGCCATGGCGAAATTCAGCAGGAGCAGAAAAGAGACGAAGGTTGGTCGGAAAGTCCAGGTCATGGGCGGGCGGGCCTTCGAGGTTGGTCGGCGGGGATCTTGTCAGGTGTCTATCGGATGGACCGTCCAATGGGTATGCGTGCCAGCCCGAAGCGCGGGGGAAGACAGTAACCCGACAACTTCAGTCCCCCTTCTGCTTCCGGCCTGGCAATATTCTCCCCCACAAATCGCGAGTATAGAATGAGCACCAGCCTACTCGAAGCGGAGCTCCCGCTGCAACCTCTCGCCGAGATGATCTTGCCCGTCTACCATTCCACGAGGAGCCAGCGATGCCAGACATCCAAGGGGAACGCCTCTACGTGCGGCTCGGTCCTTCACAGGTGCGGAAGCGGCTGCGGGGTGTCGGCTTTGGCGTACGAAGGGTGGAGAGTGCGGGGACGGGACGGGCCCTGATCATCCACACCGCCACCGGCGGGCACCTGGAACAATTGAAGGCCCTGTTCCACGATGTGCTGGAAAAGGAAAGGGGGTGAGAAGGGGCGCTCTTGCTGAAGAAAGCCGGCCTGTCCGATTCGACCTACTGCGCTGGCTCTGGCGTGGGCACCACCTCGCTTCCCGTCCAGTTGCCGCGACTATCGACGGGGAAGTTGTCGGGAATGGCCTGATAGGGAGTGGTCTGAAGGGTGGGAACCGGTGGTCCGCCGGGCACGCAACGCTGGGGCCAGGTGTTTGGCGCCCACGTTCCACTATCCGGCAGCGTCTGCATCCGATGGAGCTTGTCGTGAAGCGGGAGCCGCTGGTTGGCATCCGGGAACTTGGGTTCTTCCGGACGCGGCATCTGATTGAGCGGGCCGTACAGAAGTGGCGTGGTGGCTCGCTGGAACTGGCCGCTCTCCTGCTGCTGCCGGTCCGGACCATAGGGCACGATGTGGGGTACCAGGGCGATAATGATCTCGGTCCGTTTCCGTTCCTTGGTGTTCATCTGGAACAGTTTGCCGATCAGCCAGATGTCACCGAGCCAGGGGATCTTGGACTGTTCTTCGGAGTCCCATTCCTGGATCAGTCCGCCGATGAGCATGCCATGCCCGTCGGGAAGGAGGAGAGCCGTTTCGACCTCGGTTGTCTCTTCTTCCGGTAACCCCTGCAGATTGATATCGCCTCGGGAGACCTGGGGTTTGACCTGCATCATCACCGCGCCCTCGGCGGTGATCCGTGGCGTGACCTTGAGGACGACGCCAACGTCGAGGAATTCGACGCTTTCCAGGGAACTCGTTTGCGTCGTTGTGGTCACGCGGTATCCGAGTCGTTCGCCCACCTGGACCCTCGCTTCCTGCCCGTTCAAGGCAAGAACTTTAGGTGTCGCCAGGGTTTTGGCGTCGGTTGTCGTCTCGAGAGCTTCGAGCAGCGCCTTCAGGTCGCCGGCGGCCAGATTGAGGAAGAAGGCGGGATCCGTCCCCTTGGTGAATTTGGCCGCGTCGGCGAGCCCCTGTGTCTTGAGTGTCACCGAGGGAGAAATACTGTCGAGGTACTCGAGGTTGACGCCGAACTTCAGGTCGTCGTCCAGATCAACGCTGACAATGTGCGCTTCGATGAGCACTTGCCGAGGGGGCAAGTCCACCTGGCGGACGTACTCCTCGATCCGGCAGAGATAGGGAGGAAGATCTTCCACGACCAGAAGCTCTTGGGTTCGCCGATTGTCGGTCTCGGCAGACTCGGTGATGAAGGATTGCCCGACGGACGAGAGCAGCCCCTTGATCACAAGGTCCACATCAACCGCAGCCACGTAGTCGAGCGGAAAGACGCGAACGTGCCGCCCTTGGAGATGGGGAGAGGTGCCGTCTCGCCCGGCAAGACTCGTCACCATGAGGATGCTGCCCTGGCGGACCCACGTGTAGTTGGCCACGGCAAGGATTTGCGTCAGGGCTTCGTCGAACGGCACCTCGTGCAGAGTCACAGAGATCCGTGAGGAGATGTCTTCCGAACAAATCAAATTCAAGCCCCGCTCAACCGCCAGGGTCGAGAGGATGATTCCCAACGGCGTGTCGCGAACGACGATCGTCACATTGCCGTTGGCCGGGTTGATTTGAACCGAGTTCTGCGGAAGGGAGCCGGCCAACGGTATCACCACCTGGCCGCGGACGCCCGGCGGTTGCGGCGGAGGGGGTGGAGGTGCAAGTGGGGGCCTCTGTACGGCCAGCGCCGTGTGGGTCGGCGGCAGCGGAGTCGGGTATTGTCGCTCGACGGATGCTGCCATCGCCGGGCGATAAACAGGTTCCGCGGCCATCACCGTGTTGACTGGACCGAGGACGACAGCCGCCAGAACGAGCCCAATTCCAAACGGCCGATCCCAGCGGAGGCTGGACTCTCTGCCGCTGGGCCGTCTGGTCGGTTCGGTTCGTCGTCCTGTCGAGACCATAGCGATCCTGCGCCGAAGGGAGGCACGTACACACATCTGAATGATCGTCCCTTCACAACCGGCATCTGCGCCATTTTCAGCACAATCGCGTTTGTTGGCCTGGCTTGCCCAGGTTCGCGCCAGGGCCGGCCGTTTTGCAACTCGATGGGCCAGAGGCTGCCCCTCGCGAGATGGGAAAACAGAAACCGGGCCTTCTGGCCACATGCTACCTTTCAGAAGGCAACGACCTACCAACCCTCCCCAAAACGACGGTCCGAACCGTGGCTACGCCGATTCCAGGAGCGTTTCTGCGACAACGTCCGAGCCATCCGCGGCAAGGCTTCACCCTGATCGAACTGGTGATCGTGGTCATGATCATCGGGATCATCAGCGCGGTGGCGGCGCCGCGATTCGCCCAGGCCCTTGCGGAGTACCGTGTGGAAGCGGCAGCCAGGCAACTGCGATCCGACCTGGCGGAGGCACGACTGAGAGCCAAGACCACGAGTGTTGCCCAGGTTGTGCAATTCGACGACGCGGCCGAGTCCTACACCTTGGTGGGCACTGCCGACCCCGATCATCCCAAGGAAGACTATCTGAGTTCGCTCGAATCCCGCTTCAAGGCTGCTATCGTGAGCGTGGATTGCGGTGGCGATGGAGAATTGAGCTTCGACGGCTACGGAATGCCGGACAGCGAAGCCACCATCGTGCTCCAGTGCGGGCTTCAACAGAGAACCGTGCTTGTTCACGGCGACACGGGAGCCGCGAGTATCCAGTGATGACCAGGCTGAGGACCAATCCCAGAACCAGGAAGAACGCCGCCCAGGGGCAGAGAGTGGCTGGGGCGGCAATGGTCCTGGCATCGGCGAGGAAGTTCCGTCGCCGCAGGGCATGCGCGGTGGGTTGCAGCCGGCGCGGTTACACACTGATCGAAGTGGTGGCCTCCGTTGCGGCCACGAGCATTCTGCTGGCAGGGATGGGGTCGGTTGTGATGGTGGCCGCGCGCTCGACCGACGAAGACGCCTTGCCCATGCGACAGATCGAGGCGAGCCTCTCGCTTCAGGAAATCCTTGCCGATCTGGAGTACGCCGTCTCCTTCAGCGAACGAACCGCGACCACGGTAGCATTCACCGTGGCCGACCGCAACGCGGATACGGCCGCCGAGACGATTCGCTACACCTGGTCGGGAACCCCCGGCGATCCGCTCAGGCGCAAGTACAACGGAGGCGCCGAAGTCGACTATCTCTCCAGTGTACACATCTTCGAGTATTCGGACCGCGTCAAGGCCGCAACGTCGTACGACGGAACAGAAATGCACCATGTGTGCGAGTGCAGTCTCGTGCTGCAAATAGGCGACGATTCCGCAGCGCGAACTATCGGCTCGGTGATGACCCGCAATGCCCCGGAGGTGGCTGCGCCATGAGACGGCGGCCCCTGAGGCAGACACACCGTCATGCTCGCGCTTTCAGCCTGCTGGAGGTGGTGATTTCCTTGTTCCTCGTGGCGACGATCATGGTGGTCGCCCTGGAGGCCTTGACGGCGAGCACGATGGGCCGCACTGACAACGGCAACCGGGCGAGGGCCTTGCTGTTGGCCCACGCCCTCCTCGAGGAGATCGTCGAGCAGGCCTACCTCGAGCCGGACGACACGGCCGATTTCGGCCCCGAATCGGGAGAAGCCGTGGATGGGACCCGGGGGGTGTTCGACGACGTTGACGACTACGACGGATGGTCGGCCAGCCCACCACAGGACAGGGACGGAGGCGACTTACCTGTGCCGGATGACTGGACTCGGACAGTGGAGGTGCAATGGGTGAAGCCCAATCGCATCGATGTTGTCTCGCCGATCGATGCCGGGTTGAAACGGGTCCTCGTAACCGTCCAGCACAATGGCAAGACACTGGCTGAACTCTCCACCGTGGTCACCCAGTCGCGGCAGATACTGCCGACAGAAGGACCGTAGCAGTTGCCCGTAGCCGAAATTGCCAGGCTTGGGAGGTTGCTGGCAAGGGCCGAGCTCCGGCGAGCTCAGCCACAACGAATTCCCGGACAGACTCAAGCCAGTGACGAACTCAGCATTATGAGAAATGGGAGATCTGCAAATCAGGCTTTTTCCCAACGGCGCGGCAGCATCTACATCATGACCCTGGGTACCGCCCTGATTGTAGCCATGCTGGCCGCGGCCGCCCTGCTCGCGGTACGGACCCAACGCCGCCAGACGGAACTGACCGGTGATATTCTCCAGGCGAGTCTCAATGCCCACACCGGCCTGGAGATGGCCCTGTTCCGGATCAATGAGAACACGAACTGGCGGACGATGCTGACGAACGGCATGTGGGAGCTGTCGGCGATCGCACCCACGGGGACCTACTCGTTTGTGGGAATCGATCCCGACGACGGCAATCTGAGCGACGACAGCCTCGATCCAGTGCTCATTACGGCCACCGGTACTTGTGGCTCGGCAAACCAGAAAGTCGCTTTGAGACTGAAGATCCGAAAAACGGGGTTGCCCTGTCTGGAACCGGTCATCCACAGCAACGGCAACCTCCTGTTTGATTCCACGACGGTCAACGGAGACCGGCTCGTCAGTTCCAACGCGCGAGTGTCTGCCGCGACCGCGTCGCAGGTCTACGTGGAGGCCCAGTCCAAGTTGACTCCCACAGCGACTGACGGTTCCGTATTCCATGCGGGGACGACGACGGATGGAACCTGGCCCCGCAAGATGCCGGTTGCGGCGCAAGCGCTGGAGTACTACCTGACCAATGGCACCACCATCGACGCCGCCGACCTGCCGCGGGAGGGAGCCGAACAACTCTCCAATTCCGATATGTCCGAAGCGACCACGGGCTGGGAACCCCTTGATCGTTGCACCTTGACGCTCGACACAGAGGCTTCACAAACGCCCTGGTCGATTCTCGTCGACGGGCGTTCCGGACCGGGCGACGGTCCGTCGCAGGACGTTACGGAAAAGATCCAGAACGGCGCGACCTACGCGCTCAAGGCGGATGCAAGGTCGTTGAGGTCGCCGACAAACCTGCGGGTCTCCCTGCGAGTGACGAGCAGCGACTCCGGCACTCAGACCTTCTCCACCGAGTGGAGCGCGGTGAAGAAGAACAAGTTCTCGACGATCACGGGCAACGTCACTCCTGCCTGGACAGGCGCCCTGGTCGAGGCCCGCTGGTTCGTGGAATCGGAAACCGAGAGCGAAGGATTCTGGTTCGACGATGCCGGACTCAGCGAAGCCAGCCCCCAGGCCGGCTTTCTGGCAATCCACCGGACGGTGCTCAGTCCGGCCAGCAATCCGTTCGGATCGGGAGCGACCAACGCGCAGGGGATCTACGTGATCCAGTGCGACGGCAATCCGATCAGCATCAAGGACAGCCGCATCGTGGGCACCCTGGTTCTCGTCGACTTCGACGACACCCAGTCTCTCATTCACGGTTCCATGAGTTGGGAGCCGAGCGTGGAGAGTGCCGATCCGGCGGTAACGAACCTCCCCATTCTCCTGGCGGACGGGAGTCTGCAATTCGACACCAGCGCGGCCGACCTCGACGAATCGCTGTTGAACGTGAACCTCAACCCGGCCGGCACGCCCTATGAAGGAGCGGCGGACTCTGAGATGGACGACGTCGTCCCGTCCCTTCTCGACGGCATGATCTACGTGAACGGCGATGTTGGCGTGACATCGAGTCTTCGCCTCCACGGCGTTCTGGTCAGCTCCGCTATTGCCACCTTCACGGGCGCCGACGTGATCGCCAACTACAACCCAGTCTATTACTGGTACAACGCTCCTCCAGGTTTTGAGGGAGAACCGGCCGTTGAGGTGGTTCCCGGCAGCTACCGGCGCGTTGTGGATTGACGATCCTCCCGTCGCTCTCATCCCTTCGATCGTTACCATCGTCAACGCTGGCATCCGCGGCGTGCGAGAGGATCTGTTCACGGACCGCCGGAAGGGGGAAATGCAGACGCCTTCACCCTGCATTCTGCCTGATCGCGAACCGTTCGCTCCGCCAAAAAGCTATGCTTGACCAAGAGTTGTATCAACACGCACCCATTGCGAGTGACTGCCGTGCATCTGGTTCTTGGGACATCCACTGGGCCCCGAGGTGCGATTGGCCGCTGCCGCCGTTGCGCCACGATTTTGCCTCTGCGTTGGCCGAGTGAGGATGAGACGCCCGAGGACTGGGTCTGCGCAACCTGCGGTCAGCCCTACCGAGGCATCCGGATTCAGAATCTACCGAGGGAGTTTGCCAAGAACGCCCGCCCGGCCGGCTCGACAGTGGAAAAGCCGATTGAGTCAGATGTGGATCTCGCGGTGGGGGCCTTCCTTAACCCGGCACGCGCGTATGAAGGGCTGCCGCACCCGATCACGATCGCCTTTCCAGATCGGCCGCGAATCGCCTGCGACCTGGAGAACTCTTTCAGCCGCGACCTCGACGGCCAGATTCACAAAGCCGATGCGATCGAGCTGCCGTCGCAACAGTCGCCGTTTGCCGCCAAGGTTCGCGATCTGAGCCACGAACCGTACGACGCCGACTGGGTGCGGAAATCGATCGAGCAGGTTGCCCAGTCGGCATACGAGTTGGAGAGGCAGTTCGGAATCGTGACCGACGGCCGTCGCGCCGAGGTCGACGCGTTCCGGGGAATCGTCCAGGACCAGTTGCGGCAGATCGTGGAAGACAAGGATCTGTTCGCCTGCATGGGCATCCGGCCGCAGGCGGGCGGTTACCCATCGCGACACGCCCTGCAGGTGAGCATGCTGGCCATGTCGATGGGAGTGGCCATGGGCTGGGACGCGGAGGCAATCACCGACCTGGGGATGGGATGTCTGATTCACGATGCGGGGATGCTCGCCGTCGACCGCTCGCAGTACGGAAAGAAGGGCATTCTCTCCGCTCATCATCTTGGCGAAATCGCCAAACATGTGGTCCTGGGCCTGGCCACCTTTGCGGGCCGAGCCGGGGAGGTGTCGGTGCGCACCCTCATTGCGGCCTACCAGATCCACGAACGGAGCAATGGCAGCGGTTACCCTCGCGGCTACACCGGCGATCAGATCCATCCCCTGGCCCGCGTGGCTGCCGTTGCCGATGTCTTCGTCGCCCTGGTTTCGCCCCGGCCGCACCGTCCCGGGCTGGTGCCCTATCATGCGATCAAAAAGATCATGGACGACACCCAGCGGGGAGTTTTCGACAAGGAAGCGTTTCGCGCCTTGCTCGACACAGTCTCCGTGTTCCCGGTCGGCTCGTTCGTTGCCCTCAGCGACGGCCGCGTGGGCCGAGTGCTGCGTCCCAATCCCGGCCGCTACGATCGCCCCGTCGTGGAAGTCTGGCGCCATGGTCATCTGGCCGAGAGACCCGCCGTCCTCGATATGGCCGCAGAGACCGATGTGGCCATTGCCAACTCGTTGGCGAGTCTCGGGAGCTGACTGGCCCCGTTGTCAAGGCAAATCGGCTTCTGGCCTGTGCCCACCTGAATGGCAAACGCTGCAAAACATCTCTGGGCGGAACGATGCTCAGTCGATGCAAAAGGCATTTTGCACGATTCTCCTGAGCGGCTAGTGGCAATCTGCACGATCGCCTGATATCTTGAAAAAGGGATATTGTCGCGCAAGGAGTCGAAAGCAATGGACGGGGCCACCGAACCAAAGCAACGCGAAGTCACGATCCTCGATTCGGTGAACGAAGGCGTCTTCACGGTGGACCGGGATTGGCGAATCACCGCGTTCAACAAGGCTGCGGAGCGGATTACCGGCGTGTCGCGGGATGTGGCAATCGGCAGTCCTTGCTGCGAAGTGTTCCGGACCAACATCTGCGAAACAAACTGCGCCCTGCGGCGTACGATGATGTCCGGACAGCCGATCGTCAACGCCACCGCCCATATCGTCAACCAGCAGGGGCAGCGTGTCCCCATCCGAATCTCCACGGCCCTGCTGATGGACGAGGGCGGGGCGGTTGCCGGCGGGGTCGAGACATTCCAGGACCTCACGCTCGTTGAGCAACTTCAGAAGGAGCTGCAGGCCAAGTACACCTTTGAGGACATCATCGGCCGAAGCCCGGCCATGATGCGTCTGTTCGAGCTGCTGCCGCAGATTTCCGCCAGCGCGAGCACTGTGCTGATCGAGGGTCCGAGCGGCACGGGGAAGGAGCTTTTTGCTCGTGCCATTCACAATCTCTCCCCCCGCAAGCGGAAACGGTTTGTGGCCGTCAACTGTGCTGCGCTCCCCGACACGCTCCTGGAGAGCGAACTGTTCGGGCACAAGGCGGGCGCCTTCACCGACGCCAAGCGTGACAAGCCAGGGCGATTCTCGCTGGCCGATGGTGGAACGATCTTCCTGGATGAGATCGGCGATATTTCACCGGCAATGCAGGTCCGGTTGCTGCGGGTGCTCCAGGAGCGGGTCGTGGAGCCCCTTGGGGGTGTTCAGGCGACTGCTGTCGACGTCCGTGTGCTGGCGGCTACCAACAAGGATCTGGCTGAGCTGGTTAAGAGTGGCAAGTTCCGCGACGATCTGTACTACCGGATTCGCGTCATCCACCTCAAGCTGCCGAGTCTTCAGCATCGCCGTGAAGACATTCCCCTGCTGGTCAACCACTTGATCGCGAAATTCAACCACCTGCAGGGCAAGGACATCGTGGGTGTTTCCGATGAAGTCATTGCAAGGCTCATGGAACATGATTATCCAGGAAATGTCCGAGAACTGGAGAACATCATGGAACAGGCGTTTGTTCTCTGTCGCGGCGGCGTGATCGAGTTGAACCACTTGCCGCCGGAGCTGCGGCCGATCGCCACCGCCCGTCGCGACGAGCACCAGCCCATGAGCCTCCAGGCTATGGAACGGTTTCTGATCTCCGAGACGCTTCAGCGTCGAAAAGGCAATCGCAAGGACGCTGCCCGGGACCTGGGCATCAATGTGACGACGCTCTACCGCAAGATGAAGAGCCTGAGGATCGAATCGCCGAAAATCGACGGCCGTGGGCGGCGAGGGCAATAGTGCAGAATGCATTGAAGTTCGCCGGGCTCGAGGGGGGCTGCGACTGGTCTTGTTCGATGTAAGGGCTTTCAGCCTGAGCAGTTGTGGGGCGAGTCTCCGTTACGGTGTGATCTTGGCACGCAGGCTGCGTGTCTCCTGGCAGGTCCGTCCATCGACTTGGCGTCTGCGCACGCCGGATCCCTGCTGAGAGATACTATGAGCGGCTATCTGTTCGGCCCTGTTCCGTCCCGCCGGCTAGGGCGCTCCCTGGGGGTGGATCTGGTCCCCTTCAAAACCTGCAGCTACGACTGCATCTACTGCCAGCTCGGCCAGACCACGTGTAAAACGCTCCATCGCAAGGAGTGGGTGCCGGTCGAGCTGGTCCTGCGAGAGCTGGAGCAGAAGCTTGACAGCCGTCCGGACTACATCACCCTGAGCGGTTCGGGCGAGCCGACACTTTTCAAGCCCATCGACAAACTGATCGACGGAATTCGGGCCTTGACCGATATTCCTGTTGCCGTGCTGACCAACGGTTCCTTGCTGGACGACCAGGACGTTCGGGCTGAGTTATGCAGTGCGGATCTGGTCATCCCATCCTTGGATGCCGGAAACGAGGCCATCTTTCGATCGGTAAATCGCCCGCACAAAGACATTTCCTTCGCACGTATGTTCGCCGGGCTCCGTACCTTCCGTCGCCACTTCTTCGGGGCCTACTGGCTGGAGGTGTTTTTGCTCGACGGATATACGACCTCGGAGCCAGAACTTTCCGATATCCGCCAATGTGTCGACCTCATCCAGCCTGATCGGGTGCAGTTGAACACGGTTACCCGTCCTCCGGCGGAGAATCATGCCGCTGCGGTTCCGCTGGCCCGGCTCGAGGAGATCGCCGCGACGCTCTCTCCGCCCGCGGAAGTCATTGCCGAATTCCACAGCGACCAGGTCATGGAAGCTGGCAAAGCCAGCCGGGAAGAGATTCTTCAGTTGCTTCGTCGGCGTCCCTGTTCAGTCGACGACATAGCCGCGGGACTGGGAATGCACCGCAACGAAGTGTTGAAGGCCGTTGAACACCTCAATAGCGAGTGTCTTGTCGAGGGAAACCAGGTCGGCAACAAGCTGTATTACAGGGCAAGTCCGCAGGACTCAGACTGATGATATGGGGGAGTGAAGCTATGACGACCAGCGAGAATGCGAAGCTGGAAAGGTCGATCGTTGGTCCAAACGGCAGAAACCCATAACAATGCATTGTGCATTATCGTGTATTACTAAACAGTTGCATAATGCACTACCGCATCCGAATACCGGCTCCACCACGATTGCCACAAACACCTGTGCGCAAATGCCTTACGTCTGTTTTTTGTATGTGACACATGTCTGGCACGATCTATGCACTCTGTTGGTTTCATTAAGACAACACCGCCATGTGGATTCAGCCCTTCGTCTAATCCTACTGCGGCATCAAGAAAAGGAGAAGAATCATGCCAGGTGGAGATGGAATGGGCCCGCTCGGATTGGGCCCGATGACGGGACGCGCAGCCGGTTTCTGTGCAGGCTTTGATGTGCCGGGATTTGCCACCCCGCGTTTTGGGCGAGGCTTCCGCGGCTGGGGACGAGGACGCGGCGGTGGTCGCGGCCGCGGACGCGGGTTCCCTGTGCCGGGTTTCACCGGAGGATCGCCGGTTGGCCTGGGATGGCCGTCGGTAGCTCCTCCGTGGCCGGCCGCACCGTACTCGCCGGTACCGGCTGCTGCCATGACACGCCAGCAAGAGATTGACGCCTTGAAAGGCCAGACGGAGTACCTCGAGGACATTCTTGACGGCCTCCGACGCCGGATCGAAGAGTTGCAGCCGAAGGCCGCTCAGGTGTGATCACTGCACCCATGAAAATCGCTGTACCAGACTGGCAAGGCCGGGTTTCACCCGTGTTCGATGTTGCTGAACAGATCGTCCTCGTCGACCTGGATGACGGCGATGGGGATCCGCGGCGCACCGAGAGACTCGGCAACGCGGGACCGCACGATCGGACTCGCCAACTTGCCGATCTGGGAGTTGAAGTGCTCGTCTGCGGCGCGATTTCGTGGTCCTTGGAGGCCCTGTTGAATACCAACGGGATCCGAGTCATTCCGTTTGTCTGTGGCAACGTGGCGGACGTGGTACAAGCCTTCCGCGACGACACGCTTAAGGACGGCCAGTATGCCATGCCGGGCTGTTGCCGGAAAAGGCGGCAAGCCCGCAACCGCCGCCGCGGAGGCGGCAACTCAATCATTGAGGAGACTTCATGAAACTAGCGGTTACTGCTCAAGGCCCTGACCTGGACAGCCTGGTTGACCCGCGGTTCGGGCGTGCCCGGTACTTCTTGCTGGTCGACACCGAAACCGGTACGTTCACCGCACACGACAACGTGCAGAACCTCAACGCGCCGCAGGGAGCCGGAATTCAGGCCGCCCAGACGGTCGTGAATCTCGGAGCAGAGGTCGTGCTGACCGGAAACGTCGGGCCGAAGGCCTTCGCCACGCTACAGGCCGGTCAGGTGGCAATCTGTCCGGGCGCGTCGGGTACGGTCCAGCAGGCCGTGGAGCAGTGGCGATCCGGCAGCTTGCAGCCCGCCGGCAAGGCGAACGTGGAAGGGCACTGGAGTTGAAATCGATCGCGATGAAGATTGCCATTGCCAGCGGAAAAGGCGGTACGGGGAAGACGACCGTCGCCACCAGTATGGCCCACGTAGCGGCGTCCGACGGTTGCACGGTGGCGTATCTGGATTGCGACGTCGAGGAGCCCAACGGACATCTCTTTCTCAAACCACAGATTCTTCGCGAAGAGCCGATCCACAAGTTGATCCCGGTTGTGGATCCCAGTCGCTGCACCCATTGCGGCCTGTGCAGCCAGGCCTGCCGCTATGGGGCCATTGCCTGCGTCGCACAGCAGACGCTGATCTTCACGGAACTCTGTCACTCCTGCGGCGGTTGCCTGTTGGCCTGCCCAGAAGATGCGATCCGCGAGGTACCCAAGCCGATCGGCCTGCTGCGGACCGGCACGAGCGGTACGGTGCAGTTCGTGGAGGGCGTGCTCACGGTTGGCGAGGCGATGAGTCCGCCCGCCATCCGAGCGGTCAAGGAATCTGCTCCGGATGTGGAACTGACCATTCTCGATTGCCCGCCGGGCACATCCTGCCCGGTCGTTGAGAGCGTGCGTGGCTGTGACCTCCTGTTGCTGGTCACCGAGCCGACCCCTTTCGGTTTGAACGATCTGAAGCTGGCCGTGGAAATGGCCCGTGCCCTGAAGTTGAAGTTCGGCGTGGTCATCAACCGTGCCAATACAGGAGATCGAGAGGTCTGGAACTATTGTCGGCACCAGCGGATCAACATCTTGGCCGAGATTCCCGATGACCGGGCCGTGGCGGAAGCCTATTCACGCGGGGAGATTGCTGCCGAATCCGTATCCCATGTTGCCAAACGCATTCGCAGCTTGCTGGAGACGCTTCAACGAGGAGCACCGGTATGAAAGAACTGGTAGTCATCAGCGGAAAGGGCGGCACGGGCAAGACCTCGATCGTCGCATCGCTGGCTTCTTTGGCCGAAAAAGCCGTGATCGTCGATTGCGATGTCGACGCAGCCGATCTGCACCTGGTCCTCCAGCCGCGGATCCAACACCGCGAGGATTTCACGGCTGGCAGCAAGGCTCGCATTATGCCGGGGCACTGCACGGCATGCGGCAAGTGCGAAGAGCTGTGCCGGTTCGATGCGATCTACTTCGACGGGCCGGGCAACGGCCGGGTGCCCAAAACGTTCCGCGTGGACACGATTGCCTGTGAAGGCTGCGGGGTCTGTTTCGATTTCTGCGACGACAAGGCGATCGAGCTCGAACCGGCCGTCTGCGGACAGTGGTTCATCTCGCAAACGCGGTGCGGACCCATGGTCCATGCCAGGCTCGGCGTGGCGGCTGAAAACTCGGGTAAGCTCGTCACCCAGTTGCGATGCACGGCTCAACGACTGGCTGCCGAACAGAAACGGGACTTGATTCTCTGCGATGGTTCGCCAGGGATCGGCTGCCCCGTAATCGCCTCGCTGACCGGAGCCAGCCTGGCCTTGTTTGTGGTGGAGCCAACGCTCTCCGGGCGGCACGACTTCCTCCGCGTGGCCCAATTGACGATGCGGCTGGGAGT
>CAYSCH010000099.1:0-15913 GCA_964429355.1 uncultured Planctomycetaceae bacterium
CCCTCAACTTCCAGCGTTTTGAGGATGTCTCATTGATGGCCGCGTGAGGTATAGTTGCCCTGAGCACCTTCGGCACCCGATCTCATCCCGCCACTGCCCCCCTTTGCCGGCGCCGAACCGTCAGAAGGGCAGTTGAACGCCGCAATCTGGGCATCTCGAACCGCCGGATTCACATCCATCACCCAGAGCTGGGTGTCGGCCATGTAAAGATCGTAGAGAGGCTGTTGCTCGATGAACGGCCAGATCTCCTGCGCCCAACACGTTCGCTGATGGAGTTGACCGGCCTCAATAAACCCGTACGGAAACTTCTTGAACGTGTCGTGATAGTTGTGCATCGCCAAGCCAAGCTGCTTGAGATTGTTGGTGCACTGCGAACGACGCGCCGCTTCTCGGGCCGCCTGCACTGCCGGCAACAGCAGCGCAATCAAAATTCCAATGATGGCAATCACCACCAGAAGCTCCACAAGGGTGAATCCCTTGCACAACCTGGGTCTCGACATGGGGAACCCTCCTCCTAATGAAATGGATAAGAACCAAAGGTCCAAACCGCACACGGCGACTTCTGCAGCATGTTTCCCCCTCACCTCACCGCGACCGTTTCTTAACATCTACGTTAGCAAATGGCGCCCTGATTGTAATGGTCGTAGGCTGTCTGTCAAGCAATTTGGAAAACCAGAAACCAGGTTCTGCATCCTGGCCCCGCCGGATGGAACAGACTTGTCGCACTGAAAATCGCCAACAGTCTGCCGGTCCGCGACGATCGTGCGCTCAACTTCAATCGCAGACTCCAGTTAGGGCCGGTTGCCCCGGGCGGCCCAGGATCTTCTCTACCCGCCCGTCAATCCACCGGGCCGGGGCGAAAAACCTGCGGCGCCGTCTTGATTCTGGGCCGGATCGCGAGCCAGTCGATGCCCTGAAAATCGGGATCTTCCATGGCACGGATTTCCTCCTGGCCCAGGTAGGGGCACATGGTGTCCACCCAGACCATCAGCCGCTGAAGACTGACCGGATCGACGCGAACCTCGTGATGCTGGCCGCTGGATGCGATCTCGATGAGGCGGCTGTTGTAGGAAAGCTGCTGCATCGGCTCGGGAGTGACGTAAGCGGCCGGGTCGACCGTCCCATATCCCTCCACCATGATCATGTTGGCGATCCCGAAACCGGGCGGCGGGTTCTCCGGTTTCTGGTAGGCGGTGCCCCAGCTGGGGCGGCCGATCAGGGTCAGGTAGGTCTCGTCAAACGACAGGAATGTGGTCCGGGGGGTCATGTCGAATGTCTTTCGGCCTTCGCCCTCGCCCTGATGACACTTGCCACAGTATTGGTCGAGAACCGGGCGGACATAACGATCGAAACTGACCGTGTCATCGCTCCACGGCGGCGGCTCGATCGTGCTCGGCTCCCTGGAAATGGCGATCGAGGTGTTGGGCAACTCGGGCGTGGTACTGTGGGATTCGTGACACCCGAGGCAGCCTCGCCGTTCGCCCGGCATCGCCCCGGTGAAACTCCGCATCGTCTGCAGGGCCCGATGCTGATCGTCCAGGAGCTGGAAATGCAGGGCCATACCCGCGGGGATCCGAAAATTGACGGACCCGTCTTCTTCCACCGGCACCGTGCCTAGAATGCGTTTGACGCCTTCCGACTGGACCGCCGAAACGACCGGCCCCGTCGACAGGTAGGGACGGTGGTCCCAGTAGGTGTACGTCTTGGGCTCGATGTTGAGCACGCGAAGGTATCGGACCTTGCCGCGCAGGGCGTCGGGGGCTCCGTAGAGGACGTTGGCACTGAAAAGGGTGCCTTCCAGCCGCGTCGCCTCGGCGGTTTTCTTCGGCCACTCCACCCGATCGGCGATCAGCGGCGGCCGGACGCGAGGCCGCACCGGCAGCGCGTGGAAGATGTGGTTTGAGCCCTCGTAGATCAGCTCCCGGTTGCCCTCGATATCCATCAGGTAGAGAACAAACTTGCCGGCGCATTCGGCCGAGACGAGGAAGTCACGCGGGCCAAGCGGATAGGGAGAGTAATAGGCCGCGTACTGCCCGGCGGCGTGGTAGTGAGGCGATTCGATCGGATCGACCGGGCCGTTCCCCGATTCGGGCCAGGCGACGTCCGCTGTGACCTTGGTCAGGCCCTGGGGGAAGTTGTAGCCGCCGTCGGGATCGATGATCCCCACGGAGCCGGCGAACCAGTCGTGATGGGCACTGCCGGTGAACATCACCCGGCGGCTGCCTGGGATGCTGCGGGCATCCTTGAGCAGGTCCGGCCAGACGCTCTGGTTGCCCCAGAAGGTGGCCACGCCGGACCCGTCGGGGTTGACCGTCCACAGCTTCTGGGCTCGCCAAAGGGGCTTGTCGGTGTATTCCCAGCGGGTGTAGATGATGCGGCCGTCTTCCATCACGGACGGGAGGTAATCCGGCTCGTTGTTGCGCGAGATGAGGTAGATATTGCTGCCGTCGACATCGGCCCGGGCGAGGACAAAGGCATTGGTCGGCGGCATGCACCGCACATAGGTGTGCCCGCGGGTGGTGGAGAAGACGATGTGCTTCTGGTCGGGGAGATAGATGGGATCGAAGTCGTCGTAGCAACCGTCGGTAAGCTGAGTCAGGCCCGAACCGTCGATTTGGACTTCATAGAGGTGGAAGGCCTTCTCGTTGTGCGGTTTGAAGCAGAACAGGACCTTCTGGCCGTCGTACGAGACATCCGGACGCCAGAAGGAGCCGTGGAGCGGTTCCTGGGGCATGAGCTGGCGGACATTGCCGTCCGGGCCGAGGCCTTGGAGAATCACCAGCTTCCCGCCGGGCACTGCCATATAGCCCAACCGGTGACGCGTTTCGTGTCGCCACTCGCTCCCTTGCGGGAAGGGCATGTCGACCATGAGAATGCGATCGAAGTCGAGCACCGGATTGGCCAGCACTATGGAACGTTTGACCCGCCTGGCAGCGAAGTACAGTTCCGCATCCTCGCCGCGCAGCGACTCCGCCCGCTGCTGGAGCCGATCCAACTCGGCAAGCTGCTGGCGGAAATCAACACTGCCGGCATGCTCCTTGGCCAGCCGGGCGGCCAGGGCCCTGGTCCAGGCGATTTCCTCGAGCGTGCGCTGACTGCTCGGATGCCCGTCGGCCTGGTGGAGCCAGTCGCGGCGGAGGAGTTCTTCCGCCTCGGCGCCGCTGCGAGTGCGGGTCGGGGGTGTGGCGGGAGGTACGTAAGGCGCAACCGCCTCACGCTCGAAGGGACGGAATTGAACGCGACTCCCGGCGGCGAGCATCAATTCGATCCAACGGGGTGAGCAAGACGCCGTCTCTCCCGCCGCAAGAAGCCCTTCGGCCTCCTTCCCGATCTGGTCGACTTCGGCCCACCTGCGGAGATCTTCCTCCGTCATGCCATTCCTCTGGCTCTCGGTGAGCGGGCGATACTCGGTCATCAGGGCCACGAGACGCTCGAGCGGAAGACGATGAACTTGGCCTTCGTCACCCTGAACGTACGCGGCGGGCGTGAGGCCCGTATAGGAGCTGAAACGGCGGAGCTCTTCCGGGAAGTCCCTGGCCACGCGTCTGGACATGGCGGCAGCCAGGGGCAAGTTGAGCTCGGCATGCTCTTGCGTAACCTGTCGGCGGGCTTCGCTGAGCGATTCCGCGAAGGTGCCTTTCGCGACGTAGATCTGAGCCAGGGCCTTCTCCTGCTCGCGAATCTGGTCCAGTTGGGCCTCGCGGCCGGGGGCGTAGAGGCGGCCAATCTCCTCGGCGCTGTGGGCAACGCTGTAGAGCTCCAGTTCGTCCATGGCGCCTCGGAAACACTCACTGCCATTGGAGGAGCCGATGCAGGCCGGGGCGTTGCCGCCCGAGACGATCGCTCCCGGCCTGTCCAGCGACCCCACCTCCTGGCCGTCGAGGTAGACCCGCATCGCCTTTCCGTCGAAGGTGGCCGCCACGTGGTGCCAGAGTCCGTCCAGGAGACAAGCCGGGTCGATGGGAGCGTCGCACTCAATGTAGCCGCCGACGTTCAGTCCGAGCGAAAGAATCGAGCCATTGTTCTGAAAGGAGAAGAGGAGCCGGTTATCGCCGTCGTCCTTGCGGAAGATCTCGTTATACTGATCGAAGCCTTCCGGGCGGACCCAGGCGCTGAAGGTGACTTGCGGGAGGGTGGCGAAATCCTCGTGGGCTTCCACGGCAAGCTGATGCTGACCCTCGAAATGGACTGCTCCCTCCAGCAGGCCGGGGGTCGCTTTCAGGGCGGCGGAGGTCGTTCGAAGTGCGGCATCGTGCCCACGGCCGGACTGGTCCGGCCAGCGTTCCGCCTCGGGACCGTTGAATGTCCAGTGGGCAATCCGGCCCGAGGCGTCGGTGCGGGACGTGAAGATCGTGAGCGAAACCAATACCAGCAGCGTCGCATGGAACCTGATCACGGCGGATCTCCGTTTCACGGTCAACGGTCAGTCAAAGTTAAATGGGGCGAGTACTATTGTAAGCTGCCAAAAGCTGGTATGCGACACCTATCGCCACGCCGGCGGAAAAAGCCATCAGCCACCACCCGGCAACGTAGTTTCCAAACGAAAACAGCACCAGAAACGCCTCACAGGCGGCGACCGGCGCTGCAGTGCAGACGGCCGTCAGCAGAATGGCGGTGCATACCCGGATGGCTTTGCGCAGAGAGGAGCCGGGCATGGCGATCCCTGGCCTTTACCGTAACATGCAATTGGACCTGACTCGAGTCTGGCCGGCGCGATCTTTGGCCCCCGGGCGAAGAATGTCGATTCGACCACGGAACGTATCGCCCCCGTCTCCAGCCTCGCTGGCCAATGTACCGGGCACGGCCAGGCCCGGCAAGGCGACCAAACGCTGATTTTGACGGTTTGAATCTTCGGGCTGCCCCTCTCCGAAGGCCCACGATATCTTTGCGTCCTCGGAAAACCGTTTGTTCCGAACGCATCCATCGTCGATCAGGACGTGTGCGAATTATTACCACATCCGTTAATGAACTTCGGGCCGGGCGCGTTGTGGAGTCAAGCCGAGGCGAAGCGACGACTTCGAGACAGCCAGTTCTCGGATGTTCGCGCAGATTTCGCTTGCCCGGAACGGGGCCGCCGCGAAAATTCCACTAGGAGTCAACTGTTGTCGCCAGGCGACATGTTCTGCAGCAATAGATTCGATCCCAAGGCCTGCACGATCCAGTGCGAGGCCGCCGCGGGAAGGAGAGAATTGATGATTCATACCGATATCCAGAACGCCTTGAACCAGCAGAGCAACGAGTATTTCCAGGGATGGTACTTCTACCGGACTGGGGCGGCCTATTGTGAAGAGATCAACCTGCGCGGCATTGCCAGTTGGATGCGCGAGCGGGCGGAGAAAAAATCCCGCCAGGCAACCAAGGTGTCTGACTTCTTGCTGCAGTGCCGCGGCCATGTCGAGCACCAGCCGATCCTCCCGCCAAGAGATACCTGGAATTCGCCCCTGGAGCTGATCGAGAACGCGATCGAACTGGAGCAGCGGCTTGGAGAATCTGTGGGGCAGATCATGAATCTCGCGCTGTCCAGCCGCGATCATTCCACGCACGATTTTCTGGAACCGTTCGCCCGGGACCAGGCTCAGGCCGAGGGGGAATTGGATCGGGTTGCCGAACGCTTGAAGCTCGTCGGCGATTCGCCCGCCGGTCTGTTCATGCTCGACGTGGCGCTCGTCTGACCAGGCTGGACCAATCGGCAACATGATTCGGTCGTGCATTTCGTCCCCCTCGCTGAATGGACGGCACTGCCCGAAGAAAGGCACTCCTGAAGGGCGAATGACGCCGGCCGGAATCAGTTCCGCCTCCAAGCGGTTCCTTCCAGCGGAATCCTCAACGCCGGAGAGATTCTTCGATTCGGCGGCATCCTGGAGCAACCTCGATGAAACACGAGATGGTCGGACGTCCCATGGAGATCCTGTTGGTCGAGGACGATCTTCTCCAGGCCCGATTGGCTATTGAGGCCCTCAAACGCGGCGGGATCCTGCATCGTATGACCCTCGTTCGCGATGGGCAGGAGGCCCTTGATTTCCTCCGGCGACAAGGTGTGTTTGCCAGGGTTCCCTCCCCCGACTTGATTCTGTTGGATTTGCGGCTGCCGAAGGTCGATGGCCTGGAAGTGCTGCTGGCGGTAAAAGGAGACGACCAACTCACTCGGATCCCCGTTGTGATCATGACCTCGTCGCAAGAGGAAGAAGACCGATTGCGATGCCTGATGTTGAACGTCGAGGCCTACATGACCAAGCCGGTCCGCTTGGCCGAGTTCCTTTCCCTCGTCAAGGAGTTGAAACGATTCTGGCAGGAGGACGTGATCTTGCCGAGCGTGTGAGTGGCGGTTTCATGGAATTCAAGATGGCGGCACAAATGGCCTTGGAGGCCGCTCCGATCGGCGTGGTCATGGTCGACGAGTGGGGAAAGATCGTGCTGGTCAATGCGGAAGCCGAACGATTGTTCGGATACCCGCGCCAAGAGATTCTGGGAAAGTCTGTCGAGATGCTGGTTCCCCGGCGCTCCCGGACGGCCCATCTTGAGTTCCGCGCCGATTTCTCTGCGGCCCCTCGTGCTCGTGCGATGGGCGAGGGGCGGGATCTGTTCGCCGTACGCAAAGACGGAAGTGAGTTCCCCGTGGAAATCGGCCTCAATCCGGTCCAGACGGGGGACGGCCGGTTCGTTCTTAGCGTTATTGCCGACATCACACCCAGGAAAGCAGCCGAGCAGGAACTGCGGCAGCTCAATGCAACGTTGGAAGAACGAGTCGCCCAACGGGCTCGCGAGGCGGAGGTTCGCGCCGTTATCGCCCAACGCACGGCCGAGGCTCTCCAACGCGAAGTCGACCAGCGCCGTCAAACGGAGGCGGAGCTTCGTGCCGCAAAGGAAGCCGCAGAGGCCGCCAGCCATGCAAAAAGTACCTTCCTCGCCAACATGAGCCACGAGATCCGAACACCCCTCAATGCCGTGATCGGACTGACGGCCCTCGTGCTCGAAACCGAACTCTCCGCCGAACAGGAGGAGTACCTTAACCTCGTGCGGGATTCCGGGGAAGCCCTGCTGCAGGTCATCAACGATATTCTCGATTTCTCCAAGATCGAAGCCGGCCGGATGGACCTGGCCCGAAACGTCTTCGATCACTCCGAGGTCGTGGGCGACGCCATGAAGTCTCTCGCTCTGCGATCGCACAGCAAGGGGCTCGAACTGCTCTTCCGTCTGCCGCCCGACATGCCCGTGGCCCTCACCGGTGATCCGCACCGCTTGCGCCAGGTGATCGTGAACCTGGTGGGCAATGCGATCAAGTTCACCGACTCCGGGCAGGTGATGTTGGAAGCGAACACCCAAGGCCGGGTCGGCAGGCAAGTCGAACTCCACTATGCGGTTTCCGATACCGGGATCGGCATTCCGCCGGAGAAACGCGACGACATCTTTCAGGCGTTTGAACAGGTGGACGGCAGCTCGGTACGCCGCCATGGAGGTACCGGCCTGGGACTCGCCATCTGCCGGCGACTGGTGGAGATGATGGAAGGCCGAATCTGGGTCGAGAGCCAGCTCGGTCGCGGTACGACTTTTCATTTCACGGCCCGGTTTGAGGTGAGTGAAGAAGCGATCCCCGAATGTGCCTCCCTCGAAAGCTTGAAGAATCGCCCTGTGCTCGTGGTCGACGACAACGCCATCAACCGGCACATTCTCACCGAAATGGTACGCACCTGGCACATGGAACCGGTGGAGGCCGCCACCGGACAGGAAGCTCTCGATGCTTTGCGGGGTGCCTTCCGCGCCGGCCAGCTCGTTCAGATCGTCATTGTCGATGCCCATATGCCCGGAATGAGCGGATTCGCTCTGGCCGAACAGATTCAACGCGACAAGGATCTCTCCAAGACCGTCCTCCTGATGCTCAGTTCCGGCGAGGCGCCGGGAGACATGGCACGATGCCAGCGATTGAACATCGCTGCCCATCTCATGAAACCGATCAAGCAGTCCGAGTTGCTCCAGGCGATCACGCTTGCCCTGGGAATCGGCTCCAGATCTTGCCCTCATGCACATTCCGGCCCCCCCGGAGATCTGCCTCCACTACGAGTTCTCCTCGCGGAAGACAGCCTTACCAATCAAAGACTGGCCGTCGCAATCCTTCAACGGCAAGGCCACACGGTGGAGGTAGTCGAAACTGGAAATGCGGCTCTCGACAAACTGGCGGAGGAGAAGTTCGATGTGGTGTTGATGGACGTCCGTATGCCGGATATGGACGGAATCGAGGCCACCCGCATCATCAGGGCACGAGAGCGTTTGACCGGCGGGCACGTGCCGATTGTCGCCCTGACGGCCAACGCCATGCAAGGCGACCGCCAACGCTGCCTGGAGGCAGGCATGGATGGCTACATGACCAAACCGATGCAGGCCCCGCAACTGACTGCGGCGATTGCCCAGGCCTTGACGCCGGGCTCGCCCGAGGCACCGTCGGCCGCCGAGAGTGCCCCGGGCCTCGAGGCCCTGGAGGCCACGCCAAGACCGTCACAGGAGGGCCACATCAACTGGGAACAGGCCCTCAAACACGCTTACGACGACCAACAGCTTCTCTTCGATCTGGCAAACACATTCCTCGAAGAGTCGCCGAAGGCCCTGGCCCAACTCCGCCAGGCCATCACGCGAAACGATGCCGAGTCCGCCGGACTGGCGGCACACAAGATCAAGGGGCAATTTGCTGTCTTCGGCGCCCGCGAAGCGGCAGAAGCTGCCCTGGAGGTCGAACGGCATGCCAAACGTGGCGAACTGGCCATGGAAGCCTTGCTGCACGACCTCGAAGAAAAAACGCAACAGGTGCGAACGGCCTTGATGGGGCAAATGGAAGTCACTCCATGGCGGCCATGAGTTCTTCCGCGTAATCACCGATCTCCGCCAGCACCGTGTCGCGATCACGGGTGGCGGCTTCCGAAACTCGGCGGACGATGGCCGACCCCACGATCAGGCCGTCGGCAACTGGCGAGAGCATCCGCACGTGCTCCGGGCGGCTGATGCCGAAGCCGATACAGATGGGAAGATCGGTTTGCCGGCGAAGCGCGGCAACGTTGTCGACGATCTGAGGAGGCAACTCCGTGCGCTCGCCCGTGATGCCGGTCACGGAGACGTAGTAAATGAAGCCGGTCGTTTGATCGGCAATGCGTTTGGCCCGCTCCAAGGGTGTCGTCGGGGTGATGAGCTGAATCAGGCTGAAGTCCTGCTTGCGGCAAGTCTCCGCCAGGCTTTGGGATTCTTCCACCGGCAGGTCGGGAACGATGGCTCCGGCGACTCCGGCAGACTTGGCCCGGCCCACGTATCGGTCCAGGCCAATCCGGTAGACGATCGAGTAGCTCACCATCGTGACCACCGGTGCCCGCAGGTCGGGGGTGGCCCGGCCAAGCATGGTGAAGATGTCGTCTACGTGCACCCCGCCACCAAGGGCACGGGTGTACGAGGCCTGAATCACCGGCCCGTCGGCGATCGGGTCGCTGTAGGGAATCCCCAGTTCACACATGCTGCTCCCCCGGGCAACGAGCTGCCTGAGAAGGGCGGATGTGAACTCGAGGTCCGGGTCGCCAGCCGTCACAAAAGGCATGAACGCCTTGCGACCCTGGCTGCGGAGCGACGTGAACATGGTATCGATAGCCGACATGGTTGTCCCTCAGATTCGAAGCACGATGCACGAAAGCCGAAGCAAATCTAAATGGCCTTGCGTGATTCCAAGAATAGTAGCCATCACGCTCCGTCGTGATGAGCGCCCAAAGCAGCGACTGAATTCCTTCGGGAATCACGCAAGGCCATTTAGTACTGTTCTCCCCGCAGTCGTGCAATCTCTGCCGCGTCTTTGTCGCCGCGCCCGGAGAGACACACCACGACGACTTCATCGCGGCCCATTTCAGTTGCCATCTGCATCGCCTTGGCAACCGCGTGGGAGCTCTCCAGGGCGGGCAGAATTCCTTCGGTCTTGGCGAGGGCGTCGAAAGCCTCGAGGGCCTCGCGATCGTTGGCAAAGATGTATTGGGCGCGGCCGGTGTCTTTCCAGTAGCTGTGCTCTGGGCCGACCCCCGGATAATCGAGACCCGCTGAGACCGAGTGGACGTCGGCGGTCTGGCCGTCGTCGTCCTGCATGACATAGCTGAAGGCGCCATGGAGCACGCCCGGGCGTCCGAAATTCAGGGTTGCTGCGTGGTCACCGAGTCTCTGGGAACGACCCCCGGCCTCGACGCCCACGAGCTTCACTTCCGTATCGTCGACGAATGGATAGAACATCCCCGCCGCGTTGCTCCCGCCCCCGCAGCAGGCGACGACCGTGTGGGGCAGCCGGCCGATCTGGGCCAGACACTGCTGGCGTGTTTCCCGGCCGATCACCGACTGGAAGTCGCGAACGATTCTTGGGAACGGATCCGGCCCCACGACGGAACCGAGGATGTAGTGGGTGGTTTCGACCGACGCCATCCAGTCACGCATGGCTTCGTTGATGGCGTCGCGGAGCGTCCGGGAACCGGTCGTCACCGCCCGGACCTCCGCCCCGAGTAGTCTCATGCTGAAAACATTGGGCTTCTGCCGCCGAATGTCTTCTTCGCCCATGTAGACCACGCATTCGAAGCCAAAACGCGCGCAGGCCGTCGCGGTGGCCACGCCGTGCTGGCCCGCCCCCGTTTCCGCGATCACACGCGGCTTCCCCATGCGACGGGCGAGCAGGGCCTGGCCGAGCGTATTGTTGATCTTGTGGGAACCGGTGTGGTTCAGGTCCTCCCTTTTCAGGTAGATCTGAGCCCCGCCACACTTATCGGTCAACCGTTCCGCGTGGTAGAGCGGCGATGGACGGCCTACGTAATGCTGATACAGATCTTCGAGTTCCGCCTGGAACGACACGTCGCGACGGGCCGACTCGTACTCCTCATTCAACTCGTCGAGCGCCCGAATCAACGTCTCCGGCACGAAACGGCCCCCGAAGGGCCCATAACGGCCGGCCCGGTCCGGCACTTGGCTTGTGGCTCCCATCAACTCGTCTCTCGTCATCTCTGGTGATTTGTACGCGAACTGCCGGCGGACCCGTCCGACTCCAAAGGAGGTACCCAACCTCGAAGACCGGCCCGTTTACCGAAGGCCGAACATGAGAACTACCGCTGCGGTGGGGAAACCACCCATTTTCCGCCCTGAGTTATCTACGGTCAAGTGGAAAGAGCCGATTGGCGGGCTGCTGGTTCGCGCAGTCAGGTGCCTTCGAGTCGTTCGCTTCGACAAAGACCACGCCCGGAACCACCCGAAAGAACTGGTTTATTGACATCTCTGCCCCTGGAAACCCGCACAGCTCCAAATCGTATTCTATTCTTGTGGTATTGCGGATCATGCCGATATTAGCGTGGGACGGTCTATTCGCGCACGCCGCCCCGATTCCCCAAGATCATGCACCTTCGAGTTTGAAACATGGCAAGTCTTGAAAGCGAAATCGACGCCCAGTTCTACCAGATGATTTTCCGCCTCAGCGAGGGAGCCACAACGGCATTGGATGATCGCCGGCAAGAGCCGCGCCATCCGTACCATGTTCTTCAGAAAGTCGCACCCTACGACGGGCGATGGTTCCCCGCACCCGATGAGTTTGTCGACGTGCAATGCCACGACCTGACTCGGTCCGGTTTCTCCTTTCTTCTTCCTCGTCGCCCCGCCTTCAAGTCCATCGTGGCCAGCTTCCAAGGGCCCGACGAAACGATGTACTTTGAAGCGGAAGTCGTTCAGGTAAGTCGGGCACTGATCCAGCCGGGGGGAGAGGTGGAGGTCTTCAACAGCGGCGCACCGTCCCTGCCGGCCCTTCATTCGGGAGCCCGGCCGGCACTTCTCATCGGTTGCCGGCTCATACGCCGTTTGCAGCCGGAGTAGAACGATCCTGCAGAGTGGGGCGCCCATGAAGCTTGTCGCCTCTCCGCCCTGACCATCCGTGCCCCGCTACTCAACCGGCCGGTTGCCCCACCCCGCACGGCCACTTGTGGCGGTCCGCCCACCAGGAGACTCTCTCAGCCCCATCCCGTTCACTTCCCAATCGCCTTGCCGCAGTTTCCTCTGGCAATCACGCAAGGCCATTCGGGCTCGCTCCCTCCACGCCCAGCAGGTCGTCGAGTTCACCCCTCAAAGGGAAGGATGTCTGTGTCCCCGGCCGCAGCACCGATCGGGTCGCGATCCGCACTGCCAGCTCAACCGCCTTCTCCAACTCCTGCTGGCCGAGAAAATAGGCCAGGCTTCCCACGAAGGCATCCCCCGCTCCTGTCGAATCGACCGCCTTGACTCTCTCCGCCGGCACGTGCCGCGTCCCCTCCGCAGTCACCAGCAGGCACCCTCGCTCCCCCAGTGTCAACACGACCGTTCTCGCCCCTCGCCGCCGCAACTCGCGGCCCGCCGCCTCGGCCTCGGCCAGGTCGGTGACCGGCATGCCTGTCAACAATTCCGTCTCCGACTCGTTGGGGCACAGAATGTCGCAAAGACCGTACACCTCGTCCGGCAGCGAAGACCGGGCCGGCGCAGGATTGAAGATCGTCGGCACGTTCGACTCGCGAGCCAGTCGCAGGGCCGCAACGCTGATCTCCAGGGGGATCTCGAGCTGGCAGACGAGTACATGGCTGGCCGCGATCTCGGGCCGTGCGGCCTCAATCTCTTCAACCGAAAGGAGATCGTTGGCCCCCGTCACGATGATGATCGAGTTGCGGCCTTCCGCATCGACGGCGATCGGGGCAACGCCCGACATCGCATTCTCGGCAAAATGCACATGCCTGGTCGAAACCCCGAACGACTCGAAGTTCTTCAGCGTGCCTTCGCCAAAAACATCTCGACCGACCTTGCTGATCATCGTAACCTCGCCACCCAGTTTGGCCGCCATCACCGCCTGGTTGGCACCCTTGCCGCCATAACCGATATGGAATCGGGTTCCGTGCAGCGTCTCACCCACCGCCGGTAGCCGCGGCACATAGCTGATCAGGTCGATGTTGCATGCGCCGACAACACAGATTCGCGGCTTTCCGTTCCCTGAGTCCATCCGACCCCCCCCTTTGCATTGAACCAAAGAAATTCGGCGGCAGGGCGCAAACCCTCCGGTTCTGCCGCACTGCGACCCGCAATAATACTCTCCCTCCGCGACCGACGGAAGATGCAGGCGCGGGGGGTTAGCTGGTCGTGCTTGGGATCATCGTGGTATCGATCCCAACCCTGAGGGGATAGTCGAGAAAGCTCGAGAGCTTTCGGCTGTACGCCGGATGCTGCAGCTTCCGGACCGCCGTGGCCTCGATCTGCCGCACTCGCTCGCGCGTGACCGAGAAGACCTTGCCAATCTCCTCCAGCGTGTACGTGCAGCCGTCGGCCAAACCGTAACGCAACCGGAGGATCTCTCGCTCGCGATCGTCGAGCGAGCCCAGGGCCTCGGCGATGCAGTCCTGAAGCGATTCGCGATAAATGTCCTGGAGTGGATCCTCGTCACGATGGTCTCGCAGGTGTTCCCCAAAGTAGCTGTCGTCGTCCCCCACGCGTTGGTCCAACGAAAGCGGAGGGCGGCTCATCCGCAAAACGCAACGCATTTCGTTGATCGTCAGCCCCGCCTTCGCCGCCGTCTCCTCCATGCCCGGCTCGTGCCCGTTCTCCTGAATCAGGCTGCGGGTGACCGTGCGGACTCGGCTGATCGTCTCGATCATGTGCACCGGCATTCGGATCGTCCGGCCATGATCCGCGATCGCCCGCAGGATCAACTGGCGGATCCACCAGGTAGCGTACGTCGAGAACCTGCACTCCCGAGCGTGCTCGAACTTCTCCACCGCGTGCATCAGCCCGGTGTTGCCCTCCTGGATCAGGTCGAGAAAACTCAGCCCGCGATTTCGATAACGCTTGGCAATCGAAACGACCAGCCGCAAATTGGCCGCCGAAAGCCTTCCCTTGGCGATTCTGTATTCTTCCTGGCAAGCGTCTGTCCTGACCACCCGCCGCCTCAGCGTGGACGGACTCTCCGACAAGTTCTTCATCAGACTGCGCAGCTCGCTGCGGACCTCCTCCACCCGGCCCGAAGTGTCGCCCTTCCTGCAGAGGCCTTTGAGTTCTTCCGAGAGCACATCCATTCGCCGGGAAATCTCCCGAAGCTCGTCCAGCACCGTCCGAAATCCCCCCGTCCGCAACCCAAGCCCTTCCACTAGCTCGCCGGCTCTGCGGCGGCGGTCGGCCAGCCGCCTCCATGCGTCGCGACGCTGACTGGGCCTGCGCGATTTGCTCATCGCCGTGGCGAAATCTCGACGATTCGCCTTGAGCAGACAACGAAGAATGCCAAGGCTGTGCGGCAGAGCGCCCATGATCCGGCGCTTCTTCTCCGTGTCGGTCGCCGACACCTCGAGCGTGCGATCCACTCGCAAACGACCGTCTTGCACCTTGCCGAGCAGCTCCACCGCCGCGCGCAGCGCGTAGTCCGTCGACCATAGGGCCTCGCGAAATCGCTTCCGCGACCTCTCGACCTGGATCGCTACGGCAATCTCTTCCTTGCGCGTCAGGAGCGGAATCTCTCCCATCTGCGCCAGATAGGTGCGGATCGAATCGTCAAGGTGGCTGTCGCTCGAATCCATATCGAACCTGTCCGCTTCCTCCGAATAGGGGCACTTCACTCGGGCCGACAAGACAGACTTCGATCGTCCCGTTCGTCCCAACGCCCATACCCCTCCGCAAACGTTGTGCCAAACGTACTCCTCTTGCGATCTCAGCGCTCCCACCCCGGAATAACGGCCGTTTTCTGCGACCCCGCCCTCGGCCTTTCGAGGACCATTCCATCCACTGGTCAATTCTGCAGCTACCAGCCGGCCACGGTGTGGCAGAATGCAACCGTTCCTTCCCCACCGACACCCCATCACAATGATACCCGCGTGCGCTCGCCCCGCGCTCGCTTCCCTTCACAACCGACACCCGCCACAATGATAGCCGCGTGGGCTTGCCCCGCGGTCGCGTTCCGTCCGTGTTCTGCCCGCAAGCAGTGCCCCACACGATGCCAACCGGTGTGCCACGCCCTGCTTGTTGGCTGTGCCGCCGCCAAAGCGCGAACTGTAGGAGTTATTCTTTCGCTCTGCCTTGGCCCCTGGGCCGGGACTGCATGTCGTTTCTGAGAACTCAGGCGGTGCCGATAAACCCTCAGGAACCACTGTGATTGGAGAGAAGTCGCATGAACGTCAAACCGAGGCAAAACTTCTACCGGGTCGTCCGGACTCTGCTCGTGTCGGCCGTCGGCGGCGCTGCTTTTGCCGCTTGCCTGTCTCAGTGCGCCGGCGGAACAGGTGTCGTCTCCTGGCCGGCCCCGGCCGGCGAGGCCCTTTCCGAACACTACGAATTGCTGGTCGACGGCCAGGCGGTCCCCGTCTATGCCTGCCGGGTATCCGCGGTTCCCTTCAATCAGGTCTGGCCAGGGTATCAGCGACCTTTGGACCAGACGGAACTGGCCGGCTTCGCCTGCTGGGACATGTCCGGCCCCGTGAAGGTCGAGGTGCAGTCCCGTCGGCCGGTGCAGTCGGTCGTCGTACGGCCCGCGTCGCTCGGGATCCATCCGACCGTCGAAAAGGACCGTATTTCGTTTTCCCTGGACCGCCCCGGCCCGGTGATTGTCGAGGTGAATGGTCCGCACCATGCGCTGCATCTGTTTGCCAGCCCACCCGAAAAAGATCCGCCCGCCGCCGACACCCAGGGCGTGCGCTACTTCGGCCCCGGAGTTCACCACGTGGGGAAGATCGAGTTGCACAGCAACGAAACCGTCTATCTCGCCGGGGGTTCGGTCGTCTATGGCAGCATCAGTGCCGACGGCGCGTCGAAGATCCGCATCGCGGGCCGCGGGATCCTCGACGTCAGCCCCTTTCCACGCGGCGAGGGTGGCGGCGCCATTCGCCTCTCGGATTGTTCCGAGGTGACGGTCGACGGGATCGTGATGCGCGAT
>CAYSCH010000099.1:15923-23230 GCA_964429355.1 uncultured Planctomycetaceae bacterium
GTCGGCCTGTGGCGCTACAACGCCGATGGGATCGACGTCTGCAACAGTCAGGATGTCGAGGTTCGCGATTGCTTTGTTCGCGCCTTCGACGATGCGCTCGTCATCAAGGGCCTGAAGTTCGATGCCAACTCGTTCGACGATCGGCCGGTGCAGAATGTCCTCTTCACCCGGTGCGTGGTGTGGTGCGACTGGGGACGGGCAATGGAGATCGGAGCCGAAACCTGCACGCCGGAAATCGCAAACATCGTCTTCAAAGACTGCGACATCGTCCGCACAACGCACATCGCCATGGACATCCAGCACGGTGACCGGGCCGCAATCCGCGATATCCGCTTCGAAAACATCCGGGTGGAGATCGACCAGTGGAACCCGCCTCCCCGCATGCAAGGCGGGCCGGACGAGAAGTACGTGGCCGATAGCCAGGACCGTTACTGCCCGACGCTGATGGAAATCGTGATCCGCAAGAACAATTACTCCAAAGACCAGCAGCGAGGGACGGTACGCCAGGTCGTCTTCAACGACATCGCCGTCACCAGCTCCCAGGTTCCCCCATCGTCATTCCGCGGTTTCGATGCCGAACATCCGGTCGATGGTGTCACCATCGCCAACTTGCGATTAAGCGGCCAGACCATCCGAAATGCCCAGGAGGCCGGCCTGAACATCGGACCCCATGTCCATGGCGTGCAGTTCTCCCAAACGGAGCCGTCTCCGCCGCGCTGATCCCCGCCGGTGGCACGTCCCTGGTCGCGCGTGGCACGTCCCGGAGCGCAGCGAAGGGCGTGGTTTGTGTAATCAGCGCCCCTGGTCGCCCCCGCTCGCGTTCCGTGTTTTGTCTGTTAGTTTTCGCCGAAGTGGCTTTGCGATCCGATGTATTGATAAAACCTGGTCGAAAAGAATCGGAGGCCTGGTCCATGAATGCTCTATGGTCGATGCTGGTTGCCGTGGCTGCTGCGACGGGTGGAGACTCGGCAGCCTCGCCGCAGTTGAACCCGGATGCCGCCTTGCTTGTGCTGACATCGGGCAACACGCAGATGGATGTGTCCCTGCGCTGCCCGCAGGTTCACTTGGCGGATGGGTTGGGCTCGTTCGGCGGCGAGCTGCCCACGAACATCGGCCACCCCGATCAATCGCAAGCGGCCTGGGAGTGCCGCTATCAACCCGTCACGCTCCCTGGCGGCACGGTGCTGGAACGCGTGCTCTGCGCAGAGTGGTCTTCCCCGGAGGGCGTGTTGCGCAAGTGGCTGCGTTTGCGCCCGGCGGCTGGTGACACCGCCGTAAAGGTCGACGAGATTGTGCTCGAAACACTCGATGCGTCGAAGTTGACACGCGAGTTCTGGCCTGTTCCTCCGCAGAGCTACCCGCTGTTCTTGGACAGCTTCTTCGCGGGTATCGAGTTTCCCGCGGCCGCCACGCGGGTGGAGGGCAGCCGGGCGATCCTGGGGCATCGCCCGCTGTGCACGCTTGTGCCGAACGCGTGGTATGAAAGTCGCCGTGCGGTGTACGGCCCCGCTCCAGCCGGCGGTGAGGTGCTGGCATTCCATCGCTATATCGAACGGCACCGCCCCGCGCCCAAGGGCATGCACTTCAACTACAACTCGTGGTGGACCTCCCCTGTGCCGTTCAGCGAGTCGGATATCCTTGGGCTGATGAAACAGTTCGAAGAGCATCTCTACCAACGGCGTGGTGTCGCGCTGGACTCCTTCACGATCGACATGGGCTGGTCGGACCCGCACGGTGTGTGGGACATCGACCGTCAGATGTTCCCTGACGAATTCGCCAGGATCCAGGCGGGTGCGGAAGCGATGGGTTCCCGGCTCGGACTGTGGACGTCGCCATCCTCCTGCTACCCGCCGGCCGTAGATCCCCAATGGGCGCTCGATCATGGCTACGAGAGTGCCGGCAAGAACATGCTCAGCCTGGCTGGTGAGAAATACCGCAACAAGTACGCCTCCTCGATCGCGGATTACACGGCGCGATTCAAGCTCGCTCAGATCAAACTGGATGGACTCTATCTCGGCGGCCCCGACTTCCTGGCCGGCCAGTGGCCCTCAGAAGCCACCGCCGCCGGTGCTGTGGAGGCATTCGATCGCATCCGTGCAGCCGGTCCGGATGCGTGGCTCGAGGCAACCTATAGCGCTTATGCCAGCCCCTGGTGGCTCTTCCACGTCAATTCGGTGATCGGCAGTTTTGGCGACGATTCACCCCACGGCCGGGTCCCCTGCCCTGTCTATCGCGAGAGCTATACCACCGCGCGTGACTACTGCAACCTGCTCGGCGCCGACCGGCTCCCATCGCCGATTCCGGCTCAGGAAGTGCTCGGCATCATCCATCAGAGCGACGACTCGTTCATGAATGATGCGGTTACCACGGCCCTCCGCGGACACGCGTTCATTTCCCTCTACGTGAATCCCAAGTACATGAATGACGAGCGCTACACGATGTTGGCCCGGCTCATGACCTGGTCCCGCGAAAACGCCGACTTGCTCACTGCGCCCAGCACGCTTCCCCTGCGCCCTGCTACCTGGCTGCGCGAGGGTATCCCGCCCATGACCTACGCCGCACCCATGCCGCGCGAACCCTATGGCTATGCCCATTGGGGTACCGATCGGGGACTTGTGCTGTTGCGCAATCCCTGGGTGGAGAAGCAGTCGTATACCCTCTCTGTCGACCGGGCGATACAGGCTCCCCTTCACGCCGTGAGCTTGTATCCCGAACCGCGTCTGTATGGGGAAGAGTTGAAGTCGGGCGTGCCTGTGACGATCTCGCTCGCCCCTTATGAAACGATCCTGCTGTCGTTCGCCGCCGGTGCAGCCCCACCAGGACTGCCTCCCGCGGCAGAAACGATTGGCACGGCCCTTCCCGCTGCCGTAACACCCGCAAAGACAACCATCCAGCGCGTGGTCTATGAGCAAGCCGGTGACCCCTTCGGAGCCGACTACACGTCGCTGGCCCCGCCGTCCGGCAAAGCCATCGAGATCAGCACAGATTTCGCGATCACCAGGTCCGCCGGAAACCCTCGTGTGCGAGTCCTGGCCTTGCTGGAAGGCAAATCGGTGCCCGACGCATCCGGCACACTGACCGCCAACGGGCAAGACATCCCCCTCCAGTCGAGTCGTTCCGATGCTGGGTTTGTGGCGACCGGTGCGCCCGCGCCGGAATGCTGGCACTTTCTCCAGGGCACGGTGCCCGAGTCCGCAACAGAAATCTCCCTCCGGCTGAGCGTTCAGGATCCCGAGTGCAGCGCCTCGATCTGGCTCATGGCCGACAAACCCGGCCAGTGCGAGGCACTGCCCAATTCTCTCCCCTCACCGGAACGTATCTCCCTCGATAGCGCCTGCGTTCTGCCGGCCACACCTTTGACGAGTGTGTCCGAAGAAATACGCAAGACAGCCGCCGTGGAGAAAATTGACGGCGTATTCCTCGACACCCTCGAACCGGCGGCCAAGACTCAGGGCTGGGGCACGCTGCAAAAGAACCGTAGTGTGTGGGAGCGAGAGATGACCATCGGTGGAAAACGCTTTCGCCGAGGCCTCGGGACGCACTCCAACAGCGAGATTGTCTACAAACTTGACGGCACGTATCGCCGCTTTCAAGCTTGGGCCGGCCCCGACACGGCCACTTACGGAACACTCGGTTTCACCGTGATCGTGGACGGCGAAAAACGCTGGGAGTCCGGCAAGATGGTCCGCGGCGATCCGCCCCAACAGGTCGATGTCGACATCACCGGTGCCCGCGAACTGCGGCTGCTCGTCGACGACGCCGGCAACGGCATCTCGGGCGATCATGCCGATTGGGCCGACGCCCGGTTGTTGCGATAACAGTCCGGTGTTGGAGTCCAGCCTTTAGGCTGTCTTCTGCACGCCGAATCGCGGACTCCAACGATCGCCAACCTCGCCTTTGAGTTTGACAGACCACTGGTGCCAGGCGAAAGATCATTCATGTCCTGACGAATCTTTCTGGTCCCGGCGGCAGACTGCCATCAGTGACAGCGGACTATCGACAGAAGCGCCCATCCACGAGTTGGATAGATTCGGTGCAATGCCCGTCTTCAAAAGGACACTTGGACACAACACCAGAAAAGAATCGAGACCCGACAGAAGAGCCGCTGCACACTGAGAAAAAAACCTTGACAGTTCATCGCACTCTTTGCGAACAAGCAGTGCCTCACAAGAGGCCCACCGGGTGTGCCACGGCCTGCTTGTTGGCCGTGCCGCCGCCAAATCGCCAGTTGTGAGAGCTGTTCTTTCGCTCTCCCTAAACCAAAGTGGGTGAGGCTACCACCCCACAGACTACCTCGGCTTGGTTTTCGATCTCGACGATACCTGGAAGATCGGAAACAGCCTCTTGGGCAAGCTGCTTCTGATAGTAACTGCGCAAACGGCCTCGCAAGTACAGAACTCCCCGCTCGTCGCATTCGCAGGTAAGTTCTCGAATGTTCGCGTGGTAGACGTTGTTGAGCCGCCTCTGGGCCGCTCGGGTGAGTTCGTCGGGGGAAGTTGGTCCCGTCGTTGGCGTGAGGATCATCGGTATGTCACTGAATGGAGGAAGTTGGTGGTGATGTTAGCCTGTGGGCCACATCCGAAGAACGCCGCCCGAGAAGCCTCCAGAACCTGGCAGAGTGCACGCTGGCGTGCGCGGCTCGAAGTGTCCCACTCTCGCTTTCCGGATTGACCTTCCCGGATGCGAGACTTGCTTAAGTCTAGACGGGCTTGCCAACTCGTCAATCGCCCACTACCAGGGGAAGTCGCCGCGATTCCATACAGTTCCTCATCGTGACGCTCCGCGCGTGACTGGCGGAAGGAGTCGTCATGGAGAAGCCCCGTGCAGTCAGCCCGTCAAACACCGGCCCCTCGCCCCTCCTCGAGCCCGCGCAGCATCACCTCGCCAGGCACAGGGCGCTGCGACGACGCGGTCGAGGGGGCGATTGGCTATCCTGATTGCCAAGAGTCGAAAGCCAGACCCATGGCCCATCGAAAACATGCCTGACAAGTGAAAGCGAAGAGCAGAGTTATCCTCTCGGCCGGGTGGCCCCGGGTGATTGCTCACCCTCGGGTAGCCCAGGTTCTTGAACCCGGGATAGACCGCAAGGCGCCACCTTCGCCCTGGCCGGAGCGATTACCAGGGCGAAGGGGCGCAGACGTTATTGTGAATTGCCAAAGATCGAAGGGCAGAGGGTCAGAGGGTCAGAAGTCAGAGGGGCAGCTTGGCCGTTGCCCGCGCTTTGTGGTTGTCGGCGGTGCTCTTGGCGGGACTATCTCGCCTTCACTTCAATACTGGGTCAACACGTCCGTGCCCCTCTCCCTGCACAAGGTCATCCAGAAACTCCGACCCCGGTTCCACGCCTGTCACCAGGAGGTTGTCTCTGGCACGGGTGCAGGCCACGTAGAGGAGCTGGCGCTCGGTGTCGTAGACATCTTGAAGATCGGCCTCGTCGCCGACGGTTTCGATACGCTCCTGCAAAGGGATGATTTCATCGTCGCAGGCCATGACGGCCACGGCGCGAAATTCGAGGCCTTTGGCCAGGTGCATCGTGCTGATCGACACGTGGCCGCTGGCGGTTTCGACGTGTTCGTCAAGGATCTTGACAGGAACGCCCGCGGTCTCGGCGGCCGCCTTGGCACGGTCGAACTGGGCGGGCGAGCGGACGAAGACTCCGATTTCGTGGGGCAGTACGCCGGCCTTGATTTGCTCAGAAAGCCAGCCGGCTACGAGCCCGGTTTCTTCGCTTTCGCTGTTCAGGACCCGGATTATGGGCGGCGGGCCGTTGAAGACCGAGACGGTGTCGCTCCGGTCCTCGCGGTTTTCGTCCACGTCGACGACCGTGGGGCCGAGCAGGCGGTCGGCCTGCATGCGGATTTGGTGCGAGGTGCGATAGTTGACGCGGAGCGTCCGGGATCGGCCGCGAATGTCGATACCGAGAGTTTTCCAGGAAAAGGGCTGCTGGAAGATGCGTTGGCCAAGATCGCCAGCGAAGAAGAGGGCGCCCGCGCGGTCAGCGCCGAGGGCGGCGAAGAATCGCAGATGGGCGACACTGATATCTTGCGATTCGTCGACAACCGCGAAGTCGAAGGGCGGATTCTTGCCCCTGGCAAGCTCGGCCGCCAGCCGGGTGAACAGGCCGGCATGGGTGATCTTGTTACTGGCGGCGAGGGCGGAAGAGACTCGCTCGAAGATCGACCAGAGCACTTCGCGCTGTGCGGCGGGCAGCCGGGTCTTCCGGCCGAGCCGGGCCACGTCGCGATAGGCTTCCCAGGTCTGCAACTGCCAGGCGTCGACCACCTGTTCCCATTCGGTGAGGAGGAATTGCAGGCTGAACTTGTGACCGCCGACGCCCGCCGATGCCTGGCGGAGCAGTTCACGAAGCTCGTCACGACCGGCAAAGGTGACCTTGCCGAAATGCGATTTCGCCAGCCGCAGGGCGATACTGTCGAGGGAATGGACCTCAATCCGCTCGGCGAGCCGTGGCTCGCTTGATACCAGTCGCATTAGCCGAGTCCGCAGGGCGCTGGCCAGGGTATCGGTGAATGTGGTGAGCAGAACTCGGGCGTCGGGATTGATGCGGGCGAGGTGGGCGGCACGGTGCAAGGCCACGATCGTTTTGCCCGTGCCCGCGGAGCCGGAAACGCGGGCGGGCCCGTTGTAGTCGCGCTGGACCCATTGGCTCTGCTCGGGGTGGAGGAAGACGATCCACTTTTCCCAGGGGAATTCGAGAGCGCGTTGGAGTTCTTCGAGATTGGTCATCACGCGGAAGCGCCGCTGGGCGTCCGGGTGATCGAAGGGGCTGGCGTCGGGCGCGACGCGCTTGGTCGCCCTCGGTTTGCCGCCGGTTGCCAGTTCGAGCACCGCCTCAGCCGCCTCGGCCGGCAGGTGATCGGCGAGTGTCAGGAGGGTTTCTTCCGTGGCAGAACGGACATCGCCAAGCCATTCGGCAGGCACGCCGTAGCCCAGCAGTTCCTCTTCAGAGACATGCGCCAAGGGCAGACTGGCGGCAGGCGCTCGCTTCGGTGCCTCAGTTCCCACATACGACGGGACCACCACCTCCTGGACCGTCTCGCGAATCTCCACCAACTGGGCAGCGCCGGTCTTGGGATGGGTTTGCAGCTTCCGGCACTCGGCCCACTGGTAGGCCTTGTCGTGGTGGTCGACGTAGCAGAGGAGGAGGCTGGATGACGTCTTATGAACAATCAGCCGCACGTCGGCGCCGACCCGCACGGACCAGAAGTTCTTGTCCTTGGCCTTGGCGAGCTTGTGGAAGCTCATGCCCGGACTGGCCGGGTTCAACTGCAAGTCGAAGGCCGTGGTCTTGA